>PLZP01000032.1 GCA_003152215.1 Acidimicrobiaceae bacterium
CACATGAACGGCAGGAGAGCCCACTCTTGTCACGTCGGGCCTCCGACACCAATGTGATGTAGCAGAATTTCTGGGACAAATGAACCCTCAGACAATATCTCGCGACTTCGCCTGGTAGTCAAAGTCCCTAACCACTACGACGAGCGATACGTCAAGGATGCTGACGGTGGAAGGTGTACGTGAACCCACCGTCCAAGATCCGAAAGTCGTTAGCCGTAACGAAGGTCACTTTGCCGGCGACGAACGGCTTTGGCGGAGCGTATGGGGTTCCCGTGTTTGTAATTCGCTCCGAAAGCGCGTTTCCGTGTATCACCGAATAGATCCCGCTGACGTCATACCCGCCGCAGTTGCTGGTCGCCATCATCAGCTTGAATTGACCCTTCGCAGTGAACTGCCACTGACTGTAGGCCGATCCGCACGACGAACTTTGAGCGGGAACTGGCGGCCCGAGCCACATGCCAATGAGCTTCGAGGCCACAGTCGTCGCTCGCACGCTCGAGGCTCCGGCGCCTCTTGAGGCTAGCGCGGCAACGCTGGAAGAGCCGATGATCAGCGCCGCGGGCACGAGGATTCGTAACAAACCCCGAAAGCGCCCTAACGCAGTCGAGCTCGCCGTTGCCGACATTGGCGCCTCAATGGAGATTTGCTGCGTCATCGGGACCTTTTTCCTTGACGAAATCGCTGCATCGCTTACAGCCTTGACTACGTCTTACAACGCGGATTCACAAATTCTCGACGAGAGAACGGCAACTTTGGCAAGAGGGAAGTTTTGGTATAGGGACTAAAGTCCCAATCCCTTCGTCCAGCCGAGCATTGGAAAGGTGATCGCGGTTGTGTGGCATAGCTGTGGCGTCGGGCCACCTTCTTGAACCCAAACGGCTTTGTCGAGGCGCCAGCGGCTAGTGGGGGGACCAACAGGTGCCAGTCCAGGACGGATCGACGAAGATTGCGTGGAGAGAACTTCCGATCTCCTTCTGGCCCTTTTGAATCATGTTCCCCAAACCGTCAAAGCGGTGTGACAGACGTCGAATCGATGAACCAGTGAGTCAGGAGTGATGTATAATTACATCATGCAACGGACTCAAATATCACTCACAGCCGAAGAGCGCCAAGCACTTGACGCAGAAGCCACACGGACGGGCAAGTCCCTTTCGGCCCTCATCCGTGACGCGGTGGAAGCGGTGTACGGGACTAGTCGTTCAAGCTCGGACGACCTAGATCTCATGCGCCAGGCCTTCGGCTCTTGGACCGGCCGCGAAGAAAGCGGTGCCGCCACGGTTGAGAAGTTACGCTCAGGGTCCCGCCTCACTCGAAGCGATTGATGTCGGTACTCGTCGACACGTCCGTAATCATCGACTATCTCCGGGGCCATCGGGGCGCCGAACGAGCTCTCGAGGAAGCGCGATCTGGAGCGCCACTGCACGCAAGCGAAATGACGCGGCTCGAGGTACTTGCAGGAATGCGGACCCACGAGGAAGGGGGCACTCGGGCATTCCTTTCCGTCTTTATCTGGCATCCAGTCGACACCTTGATTGCCGAGCGGGCTGGCGAGATGGGTCGAAAGTGGCTGCCGAGCCATCGTTCGATCGACAGTGCAGACCTCGCAATCGCAGCGACCGTGATTGTCACCGGTTGCGAACTATTCACTTGCAACATCAAGCACTTCCCAATGTTCAAAGACTTGAAGAAGCCTTACTGAGCCAAGTGGCTGCGAAGGCATCTCTATCGCAAATCAGCCTCCAATGCAGGGTTGCAAATCTGCGGTGTCGGGCCAAGGAGTGATCAATTGCGTGCAACTCCTCGACGCGAGAACGGAACCAAGGAGCCACCTGGAGAGGCTCGAGGCATGGCTCCTGCTCACTAGTCCGGATGCTTGAGAACGCCCAAGCGGGCATCTTGCCTAGGTCGTACGATGTCAGCCGTCAACGAATGCGAAGAGGAGACAGGACATGGCAGGGTTTATTCAGTTCGTCGAGTTCGAGGCAACCGACATCGATGCGGTCACAACGGCACTAGAGCGATTTCGCGATGAACATCCGGGAGCGTTGACAGCGTCGGCTTCAACGACCGTCGAGGACCGCGATCGCCCCGGAACCTTCATATCGATAGTTGAGTTCCCCTCCTATGAAAAGGCGATGGAACAACAGAGCAATCCCGCGGCCTCGGAGTTCTCGGCGAGCGTGGCCAAGGTAATGACTGGGCCGCCTCGCTTTCGCAACCTCGACGTGCGTTCGGTGCTGACCAACACCTAGCCCCGGAGGAAACGCCGCCAAGATCGCTCTGCGACCGAATGATTATTTTCACAGTTGTCCAGGCCGTTTCAACGATTTGACCCGCCAGTCGTCAGATTGTTGACGTCGGCCCTCCGACACCATCGTTCCTTGGTCACGGATCATCGCCGTATTCGCTCCGCATCAAGTGCCGCTTATCATTTGAAAGGTGTGCCCGTAGTTATTGGCAGTGGCGGACCGCTCTCAAGCCTTTGGACTCACCACACAGCGCCAACAGTTGGCGCCATACGGATGCCCTGCAACTTGCCAGCTTCTGCGGCGGGACCTCTTCGATCAGGATCGTAGGGATTGGGTCCAATGGCCCGGACGCTCTCCTCGTCTGGTGACAAGAGGCACACTCTCGCCCTTTCTCGCATCACGGCCACGTCGTCTTCGACGCCGGGGATTGCGCCATAGCCCGCGGGCATCGGAGCGAGAACGATGACCCGCTCGTAGCCGTCCGCAAGGCGTGCGTTGGCCGATGAGACCATGCCGCCGTCGATCCATGACCGGCCATTGAGTCTGACGAGGGGCCAGACACCGGGCACCGCTCCGCTCGCGGTGACTGCATCGACCAACGCGATCCCGGAATTGTGGTCAAAGACGTGGAGCACTCCGGTGTCGGCGTCGATGGCAGTGACCCTCAAGGTATCTGGCCATTTCATGGTGACGAGTCGACCCTCCACGATCGCGCGGCGAATGTGGAGTGGGACGGGTTCTGGGTTTGCTCTGGCAATCTCGCCGAAAGCAGCTCCGACGCTTATGGCGTCGCCGGCTCCGAATGCACCGAACCACGCGGCGATCGTCTCCTGTGAAGCGGACACAGAGATCTCACCAGTGTCGGGTTGGGACTGGTCTGCCGCCAAGGCTTCGAGGTCGTAGCCCCTCGCCACGGCGGCTCCGACAAAAGACCCGGCAGACGTACCGAATACAGCGTTTGCGTTGGTCAGGTCCACGCCCGACGCGACCAATCCGGCGAGCACTCCAATCTCCCACGCAATTCCCGTCACGCCACCGCCGCCTAACACAAGCGCACGGGTCTGGGTGTTCGCCACTTGCCCTATCATTGAGCCTCAATTCCGATTTCACTTGTTCTGAGTGATCACGTGCACCCTAAGGGCGAAAACCAACGCTCGCCTCGCGAATCGTCTGGCTCTGCCATCGCCGCAGTACGCCGACAACCCTGGCTTGAGGCACTGCATCGCCGTTCGGGGATCGCATCCACGCGTTCAGGCGCCTCAGTATGCCGGCCTTAAAACAGGAACTTAAGGGCGCTTCTCCCGGCCGCTCATGTTCGCGAGAGCCACTGAACCCCGCCCACAACGGGAACCGCGTCTACGAGTTAGGAGACTGGCGGCCATAGGTCGACGATTCTCACCCCGCGTGCACCGTCGTCGTCGATTCTCGCTTGAACATAGGATGATCCCCACTTCGAATAGGCGGTGATTGCGCGCACGACAATGTTTCGAGTCCCCTCCGACATCAGACAGATGCTGTCTTAAGAGCGCAGGCATCTCGTTTAGGCTTCGACGAGTTGCTCGTCATGGGCCGAAAGCGGAGGCTCGACCACCACTGCGGGGAACCGGAAGCTAACTTCATGGGGTGCTAAGTAGTCGTTCACTCGATCGCCAGACCTGAAGTCTCCGGAAATGTCCGCACGCCCTCTTCACACCGTCCTCGTCCCTGGGCTCGCCTGCTCGGCCAGACTTTACGAGGAACTCACGCCCTCTGTTTGGGAACATGGCGCGGTGACACTTGCCGACACTCGGCGAGACCACTCAATCGTCGACATCGCAGAAAGACTGCTCGCCGATGCACCGCCCCGGTTTGCGCTCGCAGGTATCAGCATGGGTGGTTACGTGGCGCTCGAAGTCATGCGTCAAGCGCCAGATCGGGTACGAGGGCTCGCTCTGATCAGTACTTCGGCCGGGTCCGACACCCCCGAGCAGCAGGAAGATCGCCGACAGCAGATCGAACTCACGCACGCTGGAAAGTTCAATGTGCTCGTGGAAGCGGCCTTTCCGTTGCTGGTGGATCCGAGCCATCGCAATGACGCTCGCCTGGCGGCACTCTGGTCCAAGATGGCTCACGGAATCGGGCCGGACGTCTTCTGTACCCAACTCGAGGCGATCATTCGCCGCCCGGATTCCCGGCCTCTCTTACCCACCATCAACTGCCCAGCCGCCGTCATACACGGAGCCGGCGACCAACTCATACCGCCAGACCATGCTCATGAGACTGCCGCTGGCATTCCTGATGCCACCCTCACGATTATTGATGGTGGTGGTCACATGGTCGCCCAGGAACAACCGGCAGCTCTCCGCAAGGCGGTGGACCTTCTTCTGGCGCAAATTGCGTCACAGTCTTAATCAGTGCTACTGCCGACTTCTATCTGAGTTGGCACGCACCACTCAAAGTCTCTTGGTGATTCGTCCTTCAAGGAACGTTGGCGTCGTCTCAGTGTCGTCCCTAGCATCCCCGAGTATCCAGTGAGAGGCATGACCCTCGTCGTGGCAGACTTCGGCTATGGGCGAAGACTTATCAACTCGGGCCTGCCCTACGGGCGTACAACGCGCTCATGAAGCCAATGGTTCGGCTTGGTCTCGGTG
>PLZP01000079.1 GCA_003152215.1 Acidimicrobiaceae bacterium
CGGTTGAAGAGCGACGCGGGTGTCTGGAGTAGCAGCGAGTCCTCGTCCTCAATGACACCACCCACAAAGTACGGCAGCCCGCAGTTCGCGTAGGAGACATGACCACTTCGCTCGAGCACGATGATCTCCGCTTCGTTCGACAGTCGACGCAGCCTCGTTGCGGCCGACATGCCCCCGGCGACTCCTCCAATGATGACAACCTTCACGTTTCTCCTTTACGCCAGGCTCAAGAAGAGCTTCTGGAACTTCGCGGTCATCGGTCCACTGTCGACCTCGTGATTGACGAGACACTCTTTGAGACTCGCCGAGATGAGAGTGAAAGCGGCGGTGTTCACCGCCTTGCTCACTGCGGCCATTTGGATGACGATCTCTTCGCACGAAGCACCTTCGTCAAGCATGCGCACGATGGCGCCAAGTTGACCGTGCGCCCGCCGCAGCCGTTTACTGATGGCTGAAAGCTGGGCATCGTCGTCAAGTGTGGGTGGGTTGGCGATAGACATACTCACACTCGCTCGAAAGACACAATGTGTCCCTGGACACGTGAGTGGGAGTTCGCTGGCATGACGTTATTGGCCATTGAAAGGTTGACCCATGAGCGGTGCCAGCAAGCACACGTTCAATACGCCGGCGAACAGAGGTATCAGACCGATGACTGACAGCGTCAACCAACCTCCGCCAAGTGCGAAGCCAACGGCGACGAGCACCAGGCCGGCGAGCACGCGCGCGAGGCGTCCCGGCCTTGACGACATGAACTTGACAAAACTCACGGTTCCTCCTTTTCGAGCTGGGAATAGGCCCAAACTCACTCGACGTACGGACTGTGTACGAATCTAAGTATATACCCCCTAGGGTATATACGCAAGTCGGCTTCGGTCGTCCACTCATTCGTCGAGGATTGCGCACGGTTGCACCTTCTTCGGATGTGCCGACGGGACCGTTACCGCGACGCCGACCTAATCAAGTCTCGAACGCACCGGGCCAGCGCTGGTCACGCACCAGAGGTCAAGGTCACCCGGGCGCACATGAGCCGCCACGCGAACGAACGTCGACGGGCCACCCATCTGTCCACTCAGGAAAATAGTCCCCCGTCGGGTCCTGGTGGTACGTGCACGGGGGCGCAGAGCCCGAGGCAATTATTTCGACGGCGTCGAGCAACTGCTGGATGTCATCGTCAGTGGTGTTGATACCGCAACTAGCGCGAACCGCACCCGGCATTGACTGACGATCACCGTGGCGCACGTCCATTTGAAATCGAGCGACTTCGTCATGGTCCAACCCGAGGAGTCGTGTCAGGTAGGGATGCGCGCAGAAGCAGCCGTGGCGCACGCCAATGGCGAACTCCGCGGAAAGTCGTGCCGCGACGAGTGCGAAGGGGACGCCTTCGAGCGTGAAGGTGGCGATGGGCAGTGTGTCGCACGAGAGTTCGGGTCCGAGTACTCGCACGCCGTCGATGGCGCTGAGCCCGCCGCGTAGTGCCCGTGCCAGATGCCGGTCATGGTCAATGATCGCGGGCCAGCCGACGTTCGTCAGTTCGGTAATCGCCGCGTGAAGAGCCACGGCACCGACCACGTTCGGTGAACCGGCTTCCTCGCGATCGGGCGGCATCGTCCAGACCACTTCGTTCAGGTCAACCAGATCGACGGCCCCACCGCCGGCGAGGAACGGGTCACCGTGGGTGAAGGCGCTGCGCGGGCCAACCAACACGCCCGCACCAAATGGGGCGTACATTTTGTGCCCGCTCCAAACAACGAAGTCAGCGTTGGACGGAAGAGGTCGATGCGCGGCGAGTTGCGCACCGTCGACCATCACCTGGATACCGCGTGCGTGCGCGGCGTGAATGATCTCATCAATCGGTGGCATCCAGCCCGTAATGTTCGACGCGCCGCTGATCGTGAGCAAACGCGGTCGCGGCAGCGCATCGAGCGCGTCGGTGACGTCGTCGAGTGTGAAGGTACCATCGACGCCGCACTCCACGTAGCGACAGGTGGCGACGCGCGACCACGGCAGCAGGTTCGCGTGGTGCTCGATTACGGTGGCGACAATCACGTCGCTCTCGTGGAGGTTCAGACGGTAGACGAGGTGGTTGATGGCCTCGGTCGTGTTGCGGCAGATTATCGCCACATCGTCGCGTTCGTTGCGACCGTCGCGACCGGCGAAGGCGAGGGCGGCCTCGCGGGCGTCCTCGTAGCGCGACGTCGCGAACTGCGATTTGTACCCCGCACCGCGATGCACGCTCGAATACGACGGCAGGAACTCCATAACTCGATTCACTACCGATGGCAGCGCTGCGGTGGACGCACCAGCGTCAAGCCCGACGTAGCGCCGTGACACCCCGTCAACGCAGGGTACGACACTCTCGTCGCCGACGAGCGCGATGGGAAGTTTCATTGGTGACTTTCAGCGATCGAACCGTGCGCGGACCGCATTACTTTATATCGAGCCGATGTGCGTGCCTCATTGGCACGTCGTCTCTCGAAGGTCGAGCGAGCCAGCGAAATGCCTCGCGATTGCCCTGGACCTCGAGTCGGCGACCCAGTACCGGATTATCGGGTGCTTGGCTAACGTGCTGATCGATGGCCCGCAGCTGGCGGGTGCGCTCGACGCTGATGAAATAGTCGAGCTCCTCATCGCGACGGCCCACGAAGCTGGCGGAGAACTCGGAGTTGAGCATTTCGGCCACTCGTTGCGGTAACGCCCACGCGAGCACGGGCAACTCGAGCTCGCGCCCCGCGGCGATCCCCGCCTCGGTGGCGCGACAGTGGTCCGGGTGGCCGGTAATGCCACCCTCGTCGAAGACGAGCAAGAGATCGACCCTCGCCCGCTCAGTCGCTTGACGGATCGGCGCGGTGAGATCATCCAACGGCTCCTCAGCGAGATGGCCGTCGCGATAATCCAGAAGCTCTACGTGCGCCACGCCGAGTTCACACGCCGCAGCGTCGAGCTCACCGGCTCGCACTCGACCGAGATCATCAGCGTCGGCACCGAGGCTCGACGCCTCGCCGTGCGTGAAGCACAGGACCGACGTCGAACTGCCCGACTCGCTGAACGTGGCGAGCGCCGCACCAAGACCGAAACTCTCGTCGTCGGGATGCGCGCATACGACCAGCACCGAACGAGCATCTGGCAAAACGTTGAGCAACTGCTTAGTCGGACTTTCCATCATCTCTCACTCCGATCGTCGATCTCGCGGAACGAACCGCCCATCGTCGTCACTGTAGCGTATACCCTACGGGGTATCTGCTACACTCAACTTCAACGCAATGGCCGTGCCGCATCTGGTAGGCGGCCCCTCGATCACCCGGAGATTCTCATGACAGAGCTCGACCATGGAACCTCACCCACGCCCCCGACCCTCACGCCTAGTGCAACGGAGTTGCACGAGCGAGCCAGCGTCTTTGCGCGTCTGGGCGGTTGGACGGCGACCCATCTTCGTCTGATCCTGTTGTCGTGGTGTGCGATCCTCGTGGTGTTCGGCATCTTCGCACCCCAAGTGGAGACCGCCCTCGCGGGAGCGGGATGGCAGGACTCATCCAGCGCGTCGGTGCAGGCGCGTAACATCATCCAGCGCGATTTCTCGGGTCTCGGCTCGGCGGCGCTGGAAGTGGTCGTGGTCGACCATCACGGATCGATCGCGAGCGACCCCGCCGCGCGAACGCTCATGAACAAAGCGGCCGCGCTGCTGCGCAGCGATGCGCGGGTCTCGAAGGTCGTCATGCCGAGTGCCGGCACGTCCGTTTCTCGAAACGGGCGCACCGCGATCATTACTGCGGGCTCGGCGGCCGGTACCAACGTCATGGTGAAGGCCGCCAATGACCTCGCCGGACCGATTCAAAAACTCTCCAGGTCGGACGTGACCCTCACGCTCACGGGCGACAGCGCGCTGTGGGCGGACTTCAACAACGCCAACCGTTCGGCGATGCTTCGCTCGGAGATGCTGTCGTGGCCCGTGACAATGATCATCCTCGTAATCGCCTTTGGGAGCCTGGTCGCCGCCGGACTGCCCCTGTTGCTCACGATGGTTGGCCTGCTGGTCGCGGCCGGCGCGCTGGTAATGCTCACGCACGCCTTCCCCGTCTCGATCTGGGCGCTCAACTTCGCACTGATGTTCGCACTCGCCCTTGGTATTGACTACGCGCTCTTCATCGTCGTGCGGTTCCGTTCGGCACTGAAACGTCGAGGGGCGACGCCGGGCGATCGCGACGTAGTGATCGCCGCCGTCGCCGAGACGATGGACACCGCCGGCAAGGCCGTGGCGTTCAGCGCGATCACCGTGCTGGCGTCCTTGGCGTCGATACTGCTCGTGCCGAGTCCGGCCTTTCGCAGCATGGCGCTCGGCATCATGTTGTCGGTCGTCGCAGTACTCGCCGCGACCTTGACCCTGCTGCCCGCGGTGCTTGGGCGCCTCGGCACGCGCATCAACAAGGGACGAGTGCGACTCTGGCGCCGCCACCCGAATCCCGATCATCCCGGCCGACTCGACATCCTGCTCCACTCGTGGGGCCGGACTATGTGGCGCCACCCCGCGTGGTTGGGACTCGGGGCGCTCGCGGTGCTGCTCCTGGCCGCGACGCCGGTGATTGGACTTCGTACCAACATGCCCTCGATCACGATCATCCCCCCGACCGCCAACGCGCGTATCGGCTACAACGAGGTGTCGTCGGCCTTCGGCGCCGGCGCCCCCGGCACGCTGCAGGTGCTCGTGCCCGCCACGCATCAGCACCAGGCGCTCGCTTCGCTCGCGAGCACCAAGGGGGTCGCGGGCGTGTCGCCGGGACCCACCAAGGACGGTTGGAGCCTCGACCAGGTCATCCCGACGTCAGGTCCCTCGACGACCGCCACCGAGGCGACCATCGTACGGATGCGCACCGTGCTCCCCGCGGGATCGCTCGTCGGCGGGGCCGCAGCGGAGAACTACGACCTTCAGCATTCGCTGTCGCACTACACCCCCATTGTCTTTGGCGTGCTCATCGCACTCGGTTTCATCCTCCTTCTCATCGCCCTCGGGGCTCCACTCATCGCGGCCGCGGGAGTACTGATTACCGCACTGTCGGTCGCGGGCGCCTTCGGTATCGCCCGATTGATCTTCCAGAACGGCGACCTGTCGGGCATTCTGCACTTCCAGCCTCAGGGCTTCGTCGACGCGTGGGGGCCACTCTTCTTTGGCGCCATGGTCTTCGGCGTCGCGATGGACTACACGCTGTTCATGTTGTCCGCGGCGAAAGAGCACTACGAGACTCACGCGCACCCCGAGCACGCCATGATTGGCTCGGTACGCAGTTCGGGCCGGGTGGTGCTGTCGGCGGCAGCGGTGATGATCGCGGTCTTCTTGACCTTCGCGCTCTCGGGTCCGCTCGCCCCGAAGGAGATGGGAGTGATCCTCGCCGTCGCGGTCGCCCTCGACGCACTCGTGGTACGCCTCGTGCTGTTGCCGATCATCCTGCGCTACGGCCGCCACAACAGCTGGCACCGGCCCGCGTGGCTGGGGCGGATCCTGCCCAAGGTCCGCTTTTCGCACTAGCTGGCGTGGTGAACGAAGAGCACCGCTGGTGGTCTCAGCGCGTCCTCGTACCGGGGAACTGGCGCACGAACTCTCGCTGCACCTGGCGCGGCGTCGGGTTCACCAGGGTCACGCCCGCGACGACCACCGTGGGGACCGTCTCGTTGCCGCCGTTGACCGAGCGCACGAACGCGGCGGCGGCCGGATCGTTCCAGATGTTCAACTCCTCGGTCGCCACCTTCATCCGTCGCAGTCCCCAGCGCAATCGCGCGCAATAGAGACACCCCGGACGCCAGTAGATGACGGGCTTCACCGCGGAGCCCGCCGTCTCGTCGTGCTCCGCGGCGGCCATCACGCGTCGCGCGACGCGACGTCCCACCAGATTGTCGACAGCTCGCGCGTCAACGGCGCCGGGTGCGACTGGAGAAAGTCGCGAACCTCACCCTCGCGCGACTCGGGCAGACAGAGTCGAATCCGCATGAAGTGCGCCGCCTGCTCCGGGCTCTGCTCGGCTCGGCTCGNNAAGTGACGCCACGCGTCGGACATCGACGCCAGGGGATGGTGATCGGGCAACTCGAGCACCACGCGAGAGCGCGCGTGGTCGTCCAACGCCAGAAGGAATGGTTCGATGTCGGCGACGTTGTAGACGACGTGGTGCGCGGTCGCGACGTCGGCCACCGGCGTGCGGAGGGCGACCTCCGGCCAGAAACCTTCGACCGTCTCGACGCCAACCCCGCGCGCGGTGGCGTTCGCCCTGAACATTGCCAGCATCTCTGGCTGGTGGTCGACGCCGATCACGTGGGTCGCGGGAGGTGTCAGCGCGAACGCCGCGACGCCGCCTCCACAGCCCACGTCGAGTACCGTCGCGCCCTCGACGAGCACTTCTCGCGCCCGTTCGTGCGACGGCGACGGCGTTATCGTGTCGGGGACCTCGAAGAGTACCGGCGGGTGAATCCACGGACTCTGCGGAGCGGCGTTGACGATCTCATCGGGCAACGCCCAAGCCTCAAGTGCGTTGCGCCACTGCTCGGCGGGCAAACTCACGACTCAGCACCCGAGATAGCGAGCGAAGGGGAGCCCGTCGACGCGGCGAAATACCCGGTGTCGCCCTGATCGCACGTGCAGCGTTCACCCGGCGCGACGTCGGCGAGCGCCTGTTCGACGTGGCTCCCGCAGCCGCTCCACGTGGGCTTTGAGCACCTCTCGCACTTGACTTGATGACACATGGTTCTTTCCTCTCTCCTTGTTTACATCTTCTCGAACATGTTCCCCGACGAGGACCTGACGGCCCCTGATGCCGGCACGTAAGCCCGTCGGCGCCGAGGCATCGAGACCGACGCCCCACCACCGGTGGCACGAACAGACCCCGTCGTGTACAGTATACCCCTAGGGGTATACTGTACACGACGGCCCAGAACCGAGGAAAGCCATGACAACCAGAACGATCACACAAGAGAGCTTCGAGGAGACCATCACGTCCAACGACATCGTGTTCATCGACTTCTGGGCGGCGTGGTGCGGGCCGTGCCGCTCGTTCGCGCCGACCTACGAGAAGGTCGCCGAGCAGTATCCCGATGTCGTCTTCGCCAAGGTTGACACCGAGGCCGAGCAGAGTCTTGCCGCGTCGTTCAACATCATGTCAATCCCCACACTGATGGTCATCCGTGAGAAAGTGGTCCTGTTCAGCGAGGCGGGAGCACTTCCCGAGCGCACCTTGCGCGAACTTGTCGAGAAGGTGCGCGACCTCGATATGCGACAGGTCCACCAACAGATCCTCGAGCAAGAAAACGCCGACGCCTAACTCGAGGCGACCTCGATGCTCGCATCGATGGGGACCACGACACATCGCACTATCGAGCGCGGGTGAACAGGTCTGCCACGAAGCCCTCGCGCGAGGTTCACGCCACGCCCTCAGTCATCGGAGTCGTCGACGCGAAGTCCTAATTGGGCGAGCGGCGCTCGAGTGAGCACGAGTACGAGCGCGATCATGACGACGTGTACCCCCGTGCACCACAGGCAGACGTGACCGATGATCAAGAGCTCCGCGGCAATCAGCCAGAAGACGAACGCTATCCCCGCGCCCGCCAGTGCCGTTCGAGAGAGCGCCAGCCATCGTGCTCCCCTTCGCCACACCGGTGGCGACAACAAGACACTCATGACCACGAAGTAGCCGAGCCCCAAGAGCGCCACCGGGACTCCCAGCACGCGCGACTGCGCGGACGTCGTGACCGCCGTGCAGCTGAGTTCACCGCTCCCCGAACACGCGAGGATCGTGGCTTCGGTGAAGTGGGCGATGGTCATATAAGTCGACAGTCCCACTCCGATCAGGCTCAGAGCGAACGCGCTCCCCCCGACCCACCGCCCCTCGCGCGACGCCCGCACACCCGCCGCATCGGCTTCACGCACGGGCGCGGAGAGCGTGGCGGTCGTGGTGTCATCACTCATCGATCCCGACATCAGTGGTGCGCTCTCGTCACCATCTTCATCATTCGAAAATTGAACGCCACGAAGCGGGTCGCCTGGTAGAACAGGTTCTTCCGGCGTCGAAGCGTTCCCGCCGTCGGCAGGGGCGCTTCAGCGATGCTGCGGTCTACGTCACTCATCTGTTCCACTTTCTTGGTATCGGTCTCGTACGTACTCATCTCAACGTTCGGTCACTCGGGGATCATGAACCAGCCGAAGCGGGCCTTCGCCTTGTAGATGAAGAGGTAGTGCAGCAGCAACTTGGTCCAGTGCCCGCTCAGCCCGATCTCGCCCGAGGTCTGGGTCAGGTCGCGTCCCGTACCCGGGAACCGCTTCGGGTCGGGGATGATCGGGTACATCGTGATCGCGGCGGCGCTTCCCTTTCGAAGTCCGGTACCGGCCGAGGCAATGCACGCCGCACCCATGGCCGCCATCGAGGCGGTGCGCAGCGGCGCCTCGCCTCCGCGACGAATTCGTTCGGCGATCGAGAGCGCCACCGTGCGCCCCATGACGCCTGAGGGCATGCCAGTGCGTGGGGGCGCGGGCGAGATCACCGTCCCGTTCGGACTCTTCCTCGGTTCGGAGATGGCGTGGGGTGGCGCGAAGGCGATCCCGACGCCGAAGACGTTCTCGTAGCGCGGACATTGGTACGTCTTGGGCCAGTCCTCGGGCGCCCACTCCTCGTAGGGCTTGGCCGTGTAGTCCCCGTCGACACGCAAGAAACCGTTCGGTGCGAAGAGGTCGTCGGTGATGTCGTCGCCGTTGTTCGCGAACGCCTTCATGTCGACCCCGCGAAACGGCGGCAGTAGCATCGCGAAGTCGAAGTCCAAGGTGTGCTTCAGGCCGTCGAGTTGCTCGTAGTGGATAACCCCCGGTTCCACCCGTTCGACGTGCGCGCGGAGAATCGCCCTGACGCCGCGCTCACGGAACAACGACTCGGTCCACATCTTGCTACTCGTTTCGAAGCCGTTCTGGGCGAAGGTCATCCCGCCCACGCCGAGGTCCCCGAGGTCGTACTCATTCGACAAGTACACCACGTCAGCCAGATCACGAACGCCGCGCTCCCTCAGTTCATGCTCGACGTTGAAGGTGTACTCAAAGGCCGCTCCTTCACACGTACACGTACCGTGTCCGACGCCGATAACCAACGTCTTCTTCTCGCCCGCCTTCAGCGCCTCGATGATCGTTTCGAGCGCGGCGGCCGACTGTTCGGCGTGTCCCGCCGTGCAGACCGACCAGGAGTTGGCGTCGGGGCCGAGCCCGGGCGTGGCGGCGAAATTCAACTTCGGTCCAGTCGCCACGATGAGGTAGTCGTAGGTGAGTTGCTCCTCTTCACCGGCCCGCGTCGGGTCGGTGTAGACAATGTCGACGTAGCCCTGTGTTGTACCGGCACCGCCCTCGGGATGGATCGCCACGGCCTTGGCCTGGCGAAAGCCGATGTGCTTGCGCTTATAGATCGGAGCCAACGGAAAGGTCACCTGGTCCTTGGTCATCTTGCCGACCCCGACCCAGATGTTCGAAGGTATCCAGTTCCAGTTGGAGTTCGGCGACACCACGACGACGTCGACCCTGTTCTTCAGTTGACGCTGCAGGTGCAACGCCGCGGTGTGGCCCGAGATGCCCGCACCGAGGATTACGACGCGATCCACGAGAACCTCCGAGCGTTCGAGGGTGAGTCGCGGAAGGCGACGCCTTTGTGGTCATCAAGAAAATCGGGTCCGCTCCGTGGCGACTCTGATCTGAGCACTTTCATTGACTCTCCCATCCCGATGGCGTTGTTCACTTCGCGTCACCGCCGTGCGTGGTTAGCGATAGTATATACCCATAGGGGTATCCAAACAATTCGGCACCCGCTCGGCGACGGGTTCTGGGGGATACTAAGAGAACGTGAATTTGCCCAAGGAGAAACCATGACCGCCAAGAAGAAGACGCCTCACGTGCTCCAGGACCAGGTTCAGCTCGAGTCGATAACCAAACGCGTGAAACGCGCGAACGGGCAAATGGCGGCCATCGTGCGCATGCTCGAAGAGGGGCGCAGCTGTGAGGACATCGTCACCCAGATGGCGGCGGTCGCCAAGGCCGTGAACACCGCGGCGTTCACACTCATCTCCGCCAGCCTGAAGGAGTGCCTGGTCGACCCCGACACGGACGCCGACGACATCGTGCCGCGGCTGCAGAAGCTGTTTCTGAGCCTCGCCTAGGGACCTCGTGACGGCCCGCGCCCGCGTCACACGGTCGTCAGCGTCGGGTTGATCTCGCGCAGCTCCTTCAGCGCCGACGGGGCGTTCGCCCGGCACGGGGGGCTGGAAGAGTCGACCGCGCAGCGCCCCGCGGTTCTCGAAGACGTTACGGAAAGCGACTTAGGGCCCTACCGCGGGCCAGACCACGAATAACCGCCAGGGGTATGTTCGCCTTAAGGGCATTTCTAGGTGCTAAACCTCGATCGCCCGCCTGAGCGATGGGAGTGCCCATGCACCGAATTGTGATTTTGGGCGGCGGTACCGGTGGCACGCTGGTCGCGAATCGCCTACGCAAGATCTACGGCGCTGATGAGGCGACTATTACGGTCGTTGACCAGAACGACAATCACCTCTACCAGCCGGGTCTGCTGTTCGTTCCCTTTGGCGTCGGCGACGTAGGGGACCTCACCCGACCCCGTCGAGCACAACTGCATCGGCACATCAGTTACTCGACGTGCGGCGTAGCAAACGTCGAACTCGGCTCGAACACGGTACGGCTGGCCGATGAATCCTGCCTGGAGTACGACGTGCTCGTGATCGCGACCGGCGCGACGCTGTCGACCGACGAGACCGAGGGTCTGACCGGACCGGGTTGGATGGAGAAGGTATTCACCTTCTACACACCCGAAGGCGCGACCGCTCTCGCCGGGGCACTTCGCGACTTTCAGGGTGGTCGGATCGTCGTGAATATCGTCGACATGCCGATCAAGTGTCCCGTGGCCCCCCTCGAGTTCTGCTTTTTGGCCGATGCCTACTTCCGCGAGCGCGGTATTCGCGATCGAGTTGAGTTGACGTACGTGACCCCACTCGACGGCGCATTCACCAAGCCAGTGTGCTCCCAGCAGTTGGGCGCGATGCTCGACGATCGCAGCATCAAACTGGTCACCGAGTTCAATACGGGGGTGGTCGATGGCGCCGGCGGCCGACTGATCGCGTACGACGAACGAGAGGTTGCCTTCGACCTCGCGGTGGTCATCCCCGTCCACAGCGGGGCGGCCTACGTCACGAACTCCGAAGGGCTCGGCGATGAACTCGGCTTCATACCGGTCAATGAACACACACTCCAATCGAAGTCGTCATCCAACGTGTTCGCAATTGGCGATGCGGCGGCGCTCTCGGCTTCTAAGGCCGGATCCGTGGCTCATTTCGAAGGAGAGATTCTGGTGGAGAACATCCATCGATTCCTTGAGGGTCAAGACCCCGACGCATCCTTCGATGGTCACGTGAACTGCTTCATTGAGTCCGGTTCATCCAAGGCCTTGCTCATTGACTTCAACTATGAGACGGAACCACTGACGGGCCACTACCCGGGACCGGTCGGCCTTCCCCTCATGAAGGAGTCTCGTTTGAACCACCTCGGCAAGCTCGCCTTCCAGTGGATTTACTGGCACAGCCTGCTACCGGGTCGAGACCTGCCCTTCGTCACTAGTCACATGCCGATGGCGGGAAAGAACTTTGTGGCACCAATCCAAAAGGAGCATTCAAGATGACCACCATGACGCTCGCAGGCATCGATGTCGAACTGAACGACGAGGGTTTTCTCGTTGACCCCAGTCAGTGGACCGAAGCAATGGCCAATGATCTCGCCCGCAAGGAAGGGATTGACGCACTCACCGAGGAGCAGTGGAAGGTAGTGCACTTCATGCGTTCCGAATATCTCACCAAGGGATCAGGGCCGTCCGTGCGCGTGCTGGGCAAGACGTCCGGCGTCACGATAAAGGAGCTCTATCAGCTGTTTCCNNAAGGGACCCGCGAAGACCGCCGCGAAGATCGCCGGCATTCCAAAGCCCAAGGGCTGCATATAAATCTTCCTGGAAAGGAGCGAAAGTGAACGACCCAATCGTAAAAGTATCGATCATCATCTCAAAAGGCTCACTGGAGGGTGTCTATCCGGGCCTGATTATGGCCAACGGAGCCAGAGCCGAAGGGATCGAGGCCAACCTTTTCTTCACGTTCTTCGGGATGGAGGCCATTCTCAAGAAGCGCCAGAGCCACATCAAGGTCGCCACGGTAGGCAATCCCGGTCTGCACATGGCCAGCGTGGTGGGTGCTCTCCCGGGTATGTCGGCGCTGGCCACGCACATGATGGAACAGAAGATGGACAAGCTCGACATTCCTTCGATTCCTGAGTTCGTCGAGATGATCTCTGATACCGGGTGCGGCATGTACGCCTGCCAAGCATCGGTTGACCTCTTCGGCCTGAAGAGTGACGATTTCATTGAACAGGTGCAAGACATCATCACCGTAGGCGAGTTCTACTCCAAGGCGGCGGGCGGCGAGATCATCTTCACTTGAGTACTCGGATGCTCGAGAGACGCGAGAGGCAACGTCCCCACTTCATAACTCAAGATCCGATGTGCCGTATCCCCTACCTCGCTGGACGAACCTTCAAGAGCACGAAGCCCACAAGTGTGCCGACAGTAAGGACGGGAATGGCAAATGGCGCAATGCCAGACCCGAACCAGAGCTCAAACATCGAAACGTCATCCCCCGCTCGACGCTGAAGAATTCCAAGGGGGCATCGATTGGCGACGACCAACGCGAGACCTTCTCCGATCAGCACACTCGACGCAATCTTGAGCCACCGGCCGCGTCGACGCGTAACTACGCACCACCACAAGTAAGCGAGGCATCCCAATTCGCCCACCCCGATCGCACTGTGCACAAGACGCAGCGTGCGCACGCCACAAGTAGGACTGTTCCTATCGTTTGAGTTCACTACGTATAAGCATCGCAGCGAGCGGGCTTGAACTCGAACGTCAGTCCACCATGGAAAAGCGGGGCTGTCGGGCGACGCCGACCGTGGTACCTCCAGACCTTCTCGTCGTCGCTCCACCGCGGTGGTCAACGTTGTGAGCGACAATGGTGTTATGGCCTTTCGCCGTCTGAGTCACGTCGTCGTCGTCACCCTGTTCCTCCTCGCACTCCCCGTATCTCCGAGTGACGCGGCCGCGGCAACGATCTCCGCGAGCACGCCCTGCGGCGACGTGGCGACCGCCACCTATACCCACGTCGTGTGGATAATGCTCGAAAACGAGGGCTACTCGGTGGTTGGCTCGTCCAGTGCGCCCTACTTCAACGAGTTGGGTGAACAGTGCGCGCTGGCCACAAACTACTACGCGATTTCGCACCCGAGTCTGCCGAACTACGTCGCGCTCACCTCGGGATCTCCCCAAGGCATCACGGATGACGGAGAACCAAGCACCCATCGATTGGCCGTGCCGAGCATCTTCTCGCAACTGGGCTCGAAATGGCGAACGCTCGCAGAGTCGATGCCCAGTGCGTGCGACAACGTCACGAGCGGCCTCTACGCGGCTCGTCACAATCCAGCGGTGTACTACACCGGCATCCAAGCGACCTGCCGACACGATGACGTGCCGATGAACTATCCCCTCAATCTCAGTGCCGACTTCACCATGATCGTGCCCAATGTCTGCGACGACATGCACAGCTGTCCGGTGTCCGATGGCGACGCGTGGCTCAAACGAGTCGTCCCCTTGATCGTGAAGAGTTCACAGTACCAATCGCGCTCCCTCGTACTATTCATCACGTTTGATGAAAATGATCAGATGGCGTCGAATAGAGTACCGACGCTCGTCATCGCACCGACGACGCCTCGCGGAACGCGCGTCACGATGCGTTTCAATCACTATTCGCTCCTTCGAACGACCGAAGCACTCCTGCACGTCAAGTTCCTCGGTGGTGCAAAGACTGCGACCTCCTTGATTGCCCCGTTTCACCTATGAGATTGCTAGATGGCAACGACGAGACCCTCACGAGCTCTTGGTGCACGTCCTCGCAACATGAAGGACCATTTGGCTACCTCGGCATTACGATCGCGAGTCCTCAGAAAGGACTTCGTTTACCCCGGTTTTCGAGCTCGGCGCAACGAGAGAGCCAGCGTCGCAATCACCAGCAATGGCAATACGACATAGGCCAGTGCATTCACATGAAAGGCATCAGCGAGCACGGTCACGGCGAGCACGATGATCACCACGGCCGCCGTTATCTCGGGCGTGTCGCCAACGAGAAAGTCCCACCAAAAGCGACCGAAGCCCTTCAGGAGCCGAATTGAAAGCGTTTCTTCTTCACTCACGAACGAAATCCCCCGATGCGTCTCTCGCGATCTTGAATATCTGAACGCACGCAAAGGCAGTGAGCGCGTACAGCACGACGAGCGCAAGCAAGGTGGTGTCACCACCGGGCCAACGCACGTGCAAACCTTCGCCGGTCCAGAAGGTCCCGTAACTCACGAGCATTACGCCGACAGCCATCTTCATGGCGTTCTCGGGCACGCTCGAAAGCTGCTTCGCGACGATCACACCGACGACGCCGACCAACACGACCGCGACGACCGCGACGATGACCGCGAGTCCAAGTCGATGGGCCGACGTCCCGAGCGTCAATACCGTAATGACAATTTCCAAGCCTTCCAAGAAAACACCCTTGAAGGCGACCACGAACGCCACTTGGTCGTGCTTGACCGTTCCACCCTGCGCTTCAAGTTCAGCAACCGTCTCGCGATAGATCGCATCTTCGTCATGCTTATCCTTGCGACCGCTCGACCGAAGTATCGCTTTACGCAACCACTGCATCCCGAAAATCAAGAGGACCGTCCCGACGACGAGTCGTAATGCACTGAGCGGGACAGAGACGAGCGCGGGACCAAAGGCTCCCACGAGGGCGGCAAGCGCCAAGAGCGCCACAGCCACCCCCCGGAACGCTGATCGCCACCCTCGGACGTGGCCGACGGCCAACACAATGGTGAGGGCCTCGACCATCTCGACGGCGCTCGCGAGAAACACAGCGCCGACGAGCACGACGGTACTCGTTGAACTACTAACGGTGGCGATCACGAACCCTTAACTCCCTTGGCTGGCATGACGAAACATGCCGAAGATTCAAAAGACACCTTCACGTTCGCGTTGCGTTCAAATCGCCGCGCCGAGAATACTTTCGTCAATGACATGTCATCGTCAATCTTGACGACGTGTTCATAACCGCGACCGTTGAATGCGACGTCGATCACTTCGGCGCATACGCCGTCGCCGCCACCGGGCGCGTCGAGTAGTACTCCAGACGCGCGCACGAAAAAGTGGAGCGACGACATATCTGCGTGACAGTCGACGCCCAGTGCCTTAAAGGAATGCGACGGGGCGAAGGGTAAGGACACGTTGAAGTATGCGTCGTCCAGTGGTTTCGCCGACGTCACGAGGCACTCGCCGGCGACACCGGTGAATCGCGTCACGAAGGCGTTCTTTGGATGGCGATAGATGTTCTCGGGCGTGTCGCATTGCACGAGCGAGCCGTGATTCAACACGCCAACACGGTCAGCGAGAGCGAAGGCTTCACTCTGATCGTGCGTGATGTAGATCGCAGTCGCGCCCGCCTCTCTGGTCAGCGTCGCGATCTCGATGCGTAGCTGTTCACGTCGGTCGGCGTCGAGGTTCGACAGCGGCTCGTCGAACAGAATCAAGCCCACGTCTGCGGCGAGTGCTCGAGCGAGTGCTACGCGCTGTTGCTCCCCGCCCGAGAGTTCGTTGGGGTAGCGCGACGCGAGGTGAGCGATTCCCACCCTTTCCAGGAGATCATCGACGCGCTGGACCTTGCGCTCCTTGAATCTCGAGGATGACGCGATCGGGAATTCGATGTTCTTGCGCACGGTGAGATGGGGCCAGAGGGCATAGTCCTGAAATACCATGGCGGTCTTTCGCTTCTCTGGCTGCACGAACGTCTTCGGGCCAGCAACGCACACACCGTTGATCATGATGACGCCACTCGATGGTCGTTCGATGCCGGCAACACAGCGAAGCAATGTGGTCTTACCCGAACCCGAGGGGCCCAAGAGCACAACGAACGATCCCGGTTCGATCGTGAGATCAATACCGTCCAGGGCAACCTTTTCGCCGAACTCCTTGCGAAGCTCTTCAATCACCACGCCCACGGGCTGGGGAACTCGCGAATCGCTCATCAGTTCACCACGCTAAAGCCGGTTCGTCGCCAACCCTCAGGCGTTACAAGTCGATAGATCCCCAGGGCCAGCAAGATGACACCGAACATCTCAACCAAGGTCAAGACCGTCATTGCGGTACCCGTTCCCGATTCGAAGTTAGCGAGATAGGACTGAATGGTCACCGAAGCCGGTTCCTGGCTCGGGGGATAGAGGATTTGAGAGATCGCCAGCTCCGAAATCGTCTTGGTGAACGTCAAGAGCCATCCCCATACCAATACGCGCGACATGAGCGGCATGTTGGTCGTTCGCCACGTGCGGAAACGAGTCGCTCCGTGGACGCGCGCGGCCTCGCTCAGCGACGGCTGAATTTGGCTCACCGGACCCGCCATGAAACGTGTCTGACCCGGCAACGCCGACGCCATGAGTCCCAACATCAAGAGCGGCAACGTCTTGTAGATGTCGACAACGTGGTGGGTGATGAAGCTCAAATTGTAAAAGAAGATGTAGCCAACACCGAGCACCACGCCGGGGACGGCCACCGAGCCCAACAGGAAAATGTCGGTGATCCGTTGACTCCAGCCACCATGAGTGGCCACGAGTCGCCTCGCCAAGACGATGGCCATAACGCCCGTGAGCGACGCGACCACCAGTCCCAATTGGTTGGAGAGCAAGAGCGGCGAACCCAGTCCGTTGTCGACGATGGACGGATGGATGACCTGTTTGTAATACAACAGGGTGAAGTGCACGCCGGCGCCCGACGCGTCACCGAGGTTCTGAACGAACGATCCGACCAGTGCCCCGATGATGGGCACGCCAAGGGCGATAAAGACGACGAGACCAACCGCCGCCGCCGACAGGTAGCGCGATCGCCGACCGAACTCGCGGCGCCGAGGTGCGCGCGTTCGCCCTGACAGCACGGCGTAGGACTTTGAACGCCGCATCACGACGGACTGAAGAGCGATCGGAGGAATCGTCAACACGATGAGGACCGCGGCGATGACCGCGGCCACCGAGAAATTGGCCGGAAAGTTCGATATCGCCGAGAACAACGTGTAGGTAGCCAAGGGAAAATGCGCGTGGTAGCCCAGGGTGAAGGCCACGCCAAAGTCACTCATGGTCTCGGCAAAGCTGATCGCGATGGCACTCAATATCGCCGGCGCGATAATTGGCAGCACCGTCGCGAAGGTTCGAGTGCGCCCCGCACCGTGTATCCGCGCAGCGTCCTCAAACTCTGGTCCGAGGCCCTGCAATCCGGCCGAGACGATGAAGTAGGCGAAAGGTAGCGCGGAGGACGTCAGCACGATGATGATGCCGAGGGGCCCGAAAAACTCGCCGTAGAGCCAACTGGTGTTGATGCCAATGGCGTGCGCGGCCCCGTAGGGCTGCAAAAGATCCGTCCAACCGAGCGTCATCATCCAGGTGGGCATGAGTAACAACAACCACATGGAGACAGACCACAGCCGTCGCGCGCCGATGTTGGTGCGATGGACCAACCACGCGATGGTCGTGGCCGCCGAGACCGCGAGGACCGATACCAACGTCGAAACCCAAAGCGAGTTGAAGATGCCCCGACCGGTGTAGCCCTCGAACGCTTGACGAATGAATGACAGCGTGAACCACTGGGAGCCCTGGTCAAAGAGGTGCGGGCTGACCGCCAATAGAAGAAAACAGCCCACCGGGGCGACGATGAGGAGAAAGAGCACGACCCAAATGGCAATGCCGCCCAAAGAAAACGGGTTCTTCGCGGGCCAACGCTGACGCGGTGCGCGAACGCGCTCCGGTCTGGCCGCGGTGCTAGTCGTCACGTCGGCCACGGCTTCTCCCCTCATGCCGCGCCGTCGCCGAGTTCATTGGACACTCGGTGACGGTGCGGCGACTTCAAATCATTTGATGAAGTCCAGGGATTTACGCCGGAACCACGGTCTTGTCGAACCAGGTGTTCACCGACGACTCGAGCGGTCCCCAAATATAGGGGTTGATGGTGATGGCGTTCGTCGTCGAAAGGGCCGGGATTACCTTGTTCGCCGGCTTCTCATTGTTGAGTACAGGCCAGAAGAGCGAGTCGCCTTCGGGGTCGCCCGTCTGCATCACCTTTTGACCGGCCGGGGACATGACCCAGTCCACGAACTTTTGCGCGTCCCCGCGCACGATCGCTGGCTGCTTGGCGTCGATACCGATAGCGCTCGGTAGGGCGATGGAGTAGTTCAGGTACTTCACTCGAATAGCCGGGAACGACCCATTCAACTCGTCGCCATAACACGCCGAACTCTGAACGAGGGCCATGTTGATTGATCCCTGTTCCATCGCGCCCAACGTCGGCCCATTGGTGGAACTCACGAGAAGGCCGCCCTTGGCCAAGGTGCTGAAGAAGGAGTGGCCGTCCGCGACAGCCTTCGACGTAGACCCGCTCTGATACTTGCCCGATTGGTCCATCACGCCGGCGATGAGCGGGAATGTAGGTCCGGACTGGGAGGGGTCATTCATTCCGAGGACGCTCGCGTACTTCGATTGCTCGAGTTGCGCCCACGTCGAAGGCAACTGGCTCGCCTTGACAGCGGCCGAGTTGTAGCAGAGGGCGCCGGTCACCGTCAAACCGGTTGGGGTGTAACTGCCGTCAGTCGGTACGTTCGCTTTTCCAAGTGAATTGAAGGAGACCTTGGGCACGCTGTGCTTTAACAACTTCCCCTCATTGTCCAACTGAGCAAAGGCCGTAGCGCCGTCGACCCAGAGAACGCCCCATTTGGGATTGTTCCCCTCGGCTTGGATCTGCTCCAGCAGAGGGCCCGTCGAATTGTCATTCAGCGTGACCGTGAACCCAGGGTTCGTCGCGTTGAACGCCGTCACCGCGGCGTGGTCGTAGCCTTGCGCCGAATAGAGGACGAATCCGGGATTCGACGAGGCGTGTGCGGGAACCGTGAAGGCAACCAGTGATGCGATGGTCGCTGCCGCTACCGCCCCGGCGAGCCCCAGGCGCAATGGCGATTTGGTGTGTAGGTGGGTTTGCATGGTGACTTCATATCGAAGTCAAATGAATGACACTTGACGTGAATTCAACCGAAGTGCGACAGTTGTGTGGAAACTCCGTCACCTCGGTATCGGGGTGGCTTCAGTCGGCCAGCGCGACGACTGTCCGCCGACATCGCGCGCCAACAGGAACCCTTGATTAGTCAAGTATTCAGACGAAGTCGCTGATGCTCACCGAAATCCCAACGGCGCCATCACCGCGACGCGGGAAGTGTCCATCTCGAAGCGTGAGTGAGTTCCTCGTAATCGTTACGACTCAGGACGTGCTTGACACTTGACCCGCCATCGGCCCCGGCTCGCTGCGAGCGAGTGACATTTCGATTTATGCGACCTCATAGATTGCGACGTACGGCTCATCAGGCTCCCCAACGGCGACGTGAATCTGCGTCCAGCCGGTTCCGCTCAGTAGTTTCTTCATTTCGCTTCGCGAAACGAAGAACCAGTTGAACCAGGTCGTCGGAGACCGGTCGTACCAAACACGGAGTCGGCATTGACCGATCGCGACCCCCTTCTCTCGATTCCGAGCGCAGTACGCCTTGTCAACCACGGGCGCGCCACCCGAGAGGGGATTCGTACTCTCAAGAAGCAGTCGAGTCCCACGGGGTGCCCGCTTGGCCCACGACGTCAATATTCTCTTCGCGCGTTGCGGCGTGCCAAAGACACCGAGATTGTTCCCGAACATGATGATGGTGTCGAACTCATCGATTCGGCCCTTCATGTCGTCGACGGACATGCGCACCGTCGTGGTTACGCCGTGGAGTCTCGCCGCCTTGATGGCCAACGGTGATGAGTCAATGCCCACGACCTTGCAACCAAGTTGTTGTAAGTGGAGTGCCACTCGCCCACCCCCGCAACCAAGATCCGCCGCACGGCCGCGAACGTAGTGCATGGCCTCCTGTTCCGCCGGCGGCCACTCGTGGCCCTCCATCAAATAGACCTCGGCCCCCGCTCCGATCTCGATCACGCCGTCGTCGCGCTCAATGATTTCGGGCGTCGTGCCACCGTGCACCCAATCAAGCAGTGCCTTGCCAAAAGCGTCGGAGATTTCCTTCATCCCACACCTTTACACCACTGCGCTGCCACTCGATACAACAACCCCGCCGTTTATCGCTGGACGTAGCGAACCCGGCACGTCTGGCCATTAGAGAACGTGACCGTGAAGACGAAGACGCCTCTGCGCGATCGGGCGCGAACCCGAACGCGCAGCGTCAGTGCACGCCCGGTGTCGCGGGTGACGACGACAGTCGTCCCGGCGTGACTGAGCACAATTGGTTGACCAAAGAAGTTGGTACCGACGATGGTGAGCACTTTGGTCTTGCCGGCGACGGCGTAGCCCTTGACGACGGTCGCCGTGGGAACGGCCGGTGGCGACGTGGCCAGCGTCGTGGTGGTTGTGGCGGGCGTCGCCGTCACGTTCAACGTGAAGACGAATTTCCCCTTGTCGCCATGTTGGTCGCTCGTGGCACCGCGCACGGTGTACGCGCCGGCGGCCAGCGCGCCGCTCGTGGTAAGCAGGCCACTTGCGCTCACGGCGAGTGGGGGGGCGCCGGTCGTCTGGACGAAAGTCACCGGACCGTCATTTCTCGAGACGGTGAGTTGCTTGGTGTACGTCGACGTCAGGTTGGCGTCGAGTGAGGTCGAGGTGGGTGCGTTCTGCGTGATGGCCCCCACCGTCAATGTGAAGATGAACGTACCCAAACCACTCGACGCGTCGCTCTCCGAGCCTTTCGCAACGTACGTCCCGGCCTCCAGCGTCCCGCTGGTCGTGACCAGACCGGTGTCGCTCACGACGAGGCTGGGTGCGCCGCTCGACTGGACGAAGGAGGTCACGCCGACATTGCCAATGACGTTGAGCTGCTCTGAGTACGTGGCGGCATTGGGCACCTTCACGTAACTGGCGATCGGCGGCGCTTGGACGATCGTCCCCACGACGAGCGTGATACTGAATGTTCCCGTGTTGCCGTGCGCGTCAGCGGTGGTCCCCGACGCGCTGTAGGTGCCGGGCGCGAGTTGACCATTGGTCGTGAGAACACCCGTTGTGCTCACCACGAGGCTTGGCGCGCCCACACTCTGGACGAAGTTGACGGGGCCATCATTGTTCGAGACCTCTAGCTGATCCGAATACGTCGCCGTGGCGCTCACGGTGATGGGCACGGTGATTGGAATGTTCAACAGACCGCACACGTAGTCACCGTCGTAGCCACTGGACGGATACTGAATGAGCGCAACACGTCCACCGGTGAACGAGGGCAGCGTGCAGTTGGCCTGTGCCTGCACGATGTCCCCGGCGCCAGGAATCCACACCGGTAGGGCGTCGAGGGCGTCGACCGATCCTCCGGTGATGCCTTGCCACATTGACGACGTCGAGTAGAAACCGATTGACGCAACGTGCACGCTTTGCAAATAGGCGACCTCACCCTCGAGCATCGCGGCGTCGTTCGCGGCCGACGCGGCGCTCGGTCCGTAACTGTCGACCTTCGTCTCCCACGCATTGCCGGTCTCTACGTCAAGCCACCACGGCGACGAGATCGCCGCAACGTTGGGCGACGCCACGCCATCAAGATTCTCGGCTTGGACGACGTCGGCGTAGGAAGCAACGCCGGCGTTCCAGCCGTAGTCGTACGCGCAGGGCACAGAGTTTGCCCCTCGACAGACCTTCGGAGATTTTTGGGTACTGGGCCAGTCCCCATTGCCAATCGGTCCGCCGTTACCGGTGTTCAGGTAGAAGGCCGTCACCGGGTTCGCGCCGCCCTGCGCCCAGCGCAGTTGCCGATCGAGACACTTGTTGACCGTGAACGGCGCGCCATCGTTGACGCCCACAATCCCGAATCCCGGTGACGGCGGAAAGACACTGTTGCATTGAGGCCAACTGATGTCGTAACCGGTCGAGGAAGCAGGTAAGGGAGTGCTGGCGGCAATGGCGAGCGAGGCGGTCGCACTCAGTAGTGCCGCCGTCACCGCCAAAACCGCGTACACCCTTGGGGGACGGTGCATACAAATCCACGCTAGCCCCGATGCGAAACGAGTGCTCGGCGCCCCCGTGATTCGAGCACGGCGTTTTTCACTTGCTCGCCTGGTTCTCTGACGTTATGGTCTCAGCGATGAAGACGCTGCGAATAACCATGGTCCTGTTCTCGGCGTTGTTCGTTGCCGTTCTCCCGACGACCGCGCTCGCCGGCACGAGGGCACACGTGAGTTCCGTGCGACCAATCGCCGGTCGTTGGGCCTTCGCCGTCGATGGAACGTACGCGACGGACATGTCCGGCGGCTTCAACGTTTCCGGTGGCGCCACGCAGTACATCACGAACGTCTCGGGGACGCTCTTACCCAGCGAAGTTGAAACCTCGTGCGGCACCGGAACCGTCTCGGTCGTCGGACGGTTCCCCCTCTACCCAATCGGCCACAACACGTACAGCCTCGCGCCAAAGGGTCACTACAACTTGGTGAAGGCGACCGTGATCCATGACGGCACGAAACTTTCGGGCACCTTTGGCTTCACCGTCGTCGCGCCGCGCGGTGGCCACAACACCGTGTACAGCACCGGCGGCGATATCTACTACGACGGCCGCCAATGCGACGTCATCTTGTTCGCGAAGCTGTAGCCCTTCGTCGCGCGACGCCGCGTCCCTACGTCGCTACCGGTTCGATGGCGTTCATTCGTACGAGCTTCGCGTACCAGTTGAAGCTCGCCTTGGGCAGTCGAGTACCGGTCGGAAAGTCAACCCACACGATGCCAAAGCGGCGTGAGTAGCCAAAGGACCATTCGAAGTTGTCGAGCAGGCTCCACACAAAGTAGCCCTGCACGTTGACGTCGGCGTCGATGGCGTCATGGACCGCCGACACGTGCTCGCACAGATACGAGATGCGGTCGTTGTCGAGGACGTGACCGTTGGGGTCGACGTAGTCGTCAAAGGCGGCACCGTTCTCCGTGATGTAGATCGGCAGGTCGGTGTACTCCCCCTTGATGCGCACGAGCAACTCCGTGAGACCCGAGGCGTCAACCTCCCAGCCCATTGACGTCGTGTCCGTGCCGGGCGTCTCCAGCGAGAGCACGCGCAGGTCGGGGAACTGCTCGCCGATCGGCACGCCATAACCGGCGACGCGCGCCTCAGGGGCGCGCTTCGCGTCCATGATCGTGTCCGGGAAGTAGTAGTTGACGCCGAGGAAGTCGAGCGGCTGACTAATGATCTCGAGGTCGCCCTCTTCAATGACCGAGAAGCCGGGCAGGTTCGCTTCGTAGTGCGTCAGCATGTCCTCGGGGTAACTGCCGTGAAAGACAGGGTCGAGGAAGAGCCGGTTGAGGTTGCCGTCGGCACGGTGGGCGGCCGCGATGTCGTCCACGTGATCGGTTCCCGGGCGGTGCACGCCGAGATTGAGGGTGATGCCGACCTTTGCGTCGGGAATGGCCGAACGCAGGATTGGTACGGCCATGCCGTGCGCCAAGAGCAGGTGGTGATTGGCGGCCGCGGCCTTACCGATGTCTTGGACACCTGGGGCGTGACGGCCCGAACCGTAGCCGAGCCACGCTGAGCACCACGGCTCGTTCAGGGTGATCCAGCGTTCGACGTCGTTGCCGAGTGCGCGCGCCACGAGGTCGACGTACTCAGCGAAGCGCTCGGCGGTCTCGCGCACCGTCCATCCGCCGTTGTCTTCGAGTGCCTGGGGTAGGTCCCAGTGATACAGCGTGAGCGTCGGCTCGATGTCGCGCGACCTGAGTCCGTCGACGAGGCGACGATAGAAGTCGAGTCCCGGCTGGTTCGCCGGACCCTTGCCGTCGGGCTGGATGCGGGGCCATGCCACGGAGAAACGGTAGGAACCAACGCCCAACTTCTTCATCAGGTCGAGGTCTTCGTCTATCCGGTGAAAGTGGTCACAGGCGATGTCGCCGGTGTCGCCGTTCCAGACGTTGCCGGGTGCGTGACTGTAGGTATCCCAGATCGAGGGTCCGCGACCCTCGGAGTGGACGGCGCCCTCTATCTGGTACGAGGCGGTGGCGGTTCCCCAAAGGAAACCATGCGGAAAGGTCCGTGGCGGACCGTCGTTATGCGGATGGGTGGTGCTCATGGTACGAAATTCTCCTAAAAGTAGTGGCGAATGAGATGGCGGTCAGCACGCGCGACCCCGCTGACGTAAAAATCAGCAGGGCCGCGCGTAATCTGATGTTCCCTCTACGCGCGAGCTAGCAGGGTTGGAGTGTTGCGAGCCCGCGCGTAGAGGTGATCAATTACGACGCCTTGAGCTTCATCAAGATGTAGGGAAGCTCGGGGTCGCTCGGCGACGGGTCCATGTACGGGTTCGCCGCAGTCACGAAGCCCGTGAAGCTCGCCGTGCTGTACTCGTCCCAGTCCGCGCCGTACAACAGCGGGATGACCGGCAACGTCGTCGCGATGACCTTCTCCAGTGGAATCGAAGCCGCCTTCACGGCCGCAGTGTTCGAGGGGTCCGTCGCGGCCAACTTGGCGAGCTCCGACTGCACTTTGGCGTTGTGGTAACGACCGAAGTCCGCGTTCGCTGACTTGCCAATGGGCGCTGAGTTGTTGTAGTCCAGCCAGTTATCGAACTGCGTGTACGGGTCGGTGCCACCGTTACCCCAGTGGATGATCGTCGTGAAGTTGCCCAGCGCTGAGTTGGTGTACCAGGCCGATGCCTGAACTCCGTCAACCGTTGCGTTGATGCCGTCAGCCTTCAGCTCTGACGAAATCAACTGCGCATCGGCGTAGTAGTCCGAGTAGGCAATGGGGTCTTGAATGGAGAACTTGATCTCTTTGCCATTCTTCTCCCAGAAGCCGTTCTTGGCCATCTTGTACCCATCAGACTTCAGAATCGTCTTCAC
This sequence comes from Acidimicrobiaceae bacterium, assembly GCA_003152215.1. Classification (GTDB taxonomy): domain Bacteria; phylum Actinomycetota; class Acidimicrobiia; order Acidimicrobiales; family RAAP-2; genus RAAP-2. The sequence continues at coordinate 25,011 of PLZP01000079.1, forward strand.
GGTCTTTGGCTGACCGGTCGGCTTGATGTCGTTCTTGTACGCCGAGTCGAGGTAGCCATTCTGGTTGGGGATGATGAGGCCACTGAGTGACGTCGCCGGAGCTTCGTAACCCGTCTCGCCCTTGATGCTGAGCTGGGAACGGTTGATGCCCGCACTAATCGCCGCAGCAACCTTCGGGTCACTCAAGGGTGCCTTGGTCATGTTCAGTTCGAGCGTGACGGTGCTGCCAGGAGCGAAGTACGTGTGGTTGGTGGCCTTGTTCTTGTTGACGAAGATCGCGTTCACGTTCGCAATGTCGTTACCGGCCCACTGCAACTGGCCACTGCTCAGCGCTGTCGCCGCGTCCGTGTTCGACGCGTAGGACGGAACGTTGATCTCGCTCGCCGCTGGCGTGCCGCCCCAATAGTTCGGGTTGGCCTTGTAACTCACCAGTTGCGCGCTGTAGTTGTCAACCAGGTACGGACCGGTTCCAACAGGTGCCGTCACCGTTGCCGTTGCGGGCGTCGAGTACGTCGTGGCGAAACTCGCTGGAAGCATGAGCTGCGTTCCCGCGATAGCCACAATGTTCGAGTACTCCGAGGAGGCGTACTTGAGCACCACCGTGTTGCCCGAGACCGTTGCGGGGCTCGCCAACGCGGGAATTCCCGCAACGTTCGCCGCAGGGACCGTGTTCACCATGTTGAACGTGGCAGCCACGTCAGCAGGAGTGAATGCCGAGCCGTCGCTCCACTTGACACCCGAGCGGATCGTGAAGGTCAAGGTCTTGCCACCGTTACTCCACGCGTATGCCGACGCGAGCCATGGGTAGGAGACGCCGGCCTTCAATGAGTCGAACTGATACAGCGGTTCGTACACGAGGGAGCAGACGCTCATCTCCTTGCAGAACGAGTTCGAGTCAACCGGGTTGAAGTTATCGGTGAAGGTGACTCCGGTGTTGTTCTCCAACGTCAGAGTGGTACCCGCCCCCGATGCCGGCGTGACGCCGGCCGACATGACTAAGCCGAGCATTAAGCACGACGTCGCCGTAAATGCAATGATTGCTTTTCTTAACATACTTTTCCTTTATATTTAATTTGTCCAGCCGGCTTACGCCGACGTTTTGTAAGAACCGTGTGCGGCCCTTCCTAACCACGCGAGGCCGGTTGGACCTTCGCGCTACTGCTCCGCCGACACCCGAGTGCCGCGCGGTTCACTACCCGTAAGAGTTCATGTTTTCGTGATTTCCCCCTCTCCACGGCGTCGTGGCAACGCCACTTCGACTTCGAACTGTGGTTTGTCGGCGTGCAGCCAGCACCGCGACGTGTGGTTCTCGCCGACGATGAACTCGGGCGGCTCTTCAACGCGACAGCGATCCATGACGAAGGGGCAGCGGGGATTGAATCGACAGCCCTTCTCCGCGATGACGATTTGGGCTTGCTCAGCCGTCGGCGGCCCGACGCTCGTCGGGTCATCGGGGTTGGGTACCGACGCAATGAGGAGTTGGGTATAGGGATGCGTCGGCTCGTCGACGAGTATGGTGCCACGCGAGTGCTCGACCACCTGACCGGCGTACATGACGATGACTTCGTCGGCGATGTAACGCGCCGATGCAATGTCGTGCGTGATGTACAAAATCGCGAGGTCATCGTTGTCACAAAGTCCGCGCAGGAGGTTGAGGACGCCCAGACGAACTGAGACGTCCAACATGGAAATTGGCTCGTCCGCGAGCAGGACCCGGGGCTCGATGCAGAGCGCGCGGGCAATGGAGACGCGTTGGAGTTGACCGCCGGAGAGTTCGTGCGGGTAACGGTCGAGGAATCGACTTGGCGGCTCGAGCGACACGCGCGTGAGCGCTGCCTCGGCGAGTGCCTGCACGTCTTCTCGTTTCGCGCCGTGAATGACCAGGGGGCGCACCAAGTTATGACGCATCTTGTGCACCGGGTTCATTGACGCGAAGGGGTCCTGGAGGACGAGCTGCACCTGGGAGGCGTAGGCGAGGGACCGCTTGGCCTTGCGCGGGATAGTCGAACCGCGAAGTATCAGATCGCCGGACGTTGGACGTACGATGCGCGCCAACATTCGCGCGAGGACTGACTTACCTGAACCGCTCTCGCCCACGACGGCGACAACTTCGCCGGCGACCAAGTCGAGACTGACGTCGTCGACCGCGCGCACGACGTGCTTGCCATTGAAACCTCGCCCGGGTATGCGCGTCGTGAAGTGGCGCGTGAGATGGCGAGCCTGCAATTGCACTGTGCCTGCGATCACCTCGCTCACGTCCGTCACTTCGCTCACGAAACATCCCTTTTAACGGGCATCGGCGCGGGCTCTCGTTTGCCCTTTCCCGTGCGACGCAACTCGACGGGCACCACGACGCCCGCGTCGCCCGAGTGGAGCCAGCACGCCACGGAGCGGCCGTCCTCGCCGAGGTCCGCGAGCGATGGCGACTCCTTTAGACAGCGTTCCATTGCGTAGGGGCAGCGCGGATTAAAGTTGCAGCCCGTAGGCAACTGGGCGAGGTCGGGCGGCGAACCGGGGATCCCAGTTAGTTCCGTTCGAACGCCGTGCATTGGCGGGAACGAGTTCAAGAGACCCAACGTGTAGGGGTGTCGCGGCGTGTCGTAGAGCGCTTGGGCGCTGGCGCGCTCCACAATTTCTCCCGCATACATGACGACAATCTCGTCGGCCAGTTCGACCAGCAATGAGAGGTCGTGGGTGATGAAGATCATCGCGAAGCCGAAGCGTGAACGAAGTTCAAACAACTTCGAGATGATCTCACGCTGGGTGACGACGTCGAGCGCGGTCGTCGGCTCATCCATGATGACGAGTTGAGGGTCGAGCGCGAGCGCGAGCGCAATCATGACGCGTTGACGCTGGCCACCGGAGAGTTCGTGCGGATAGCGACGCAGTCGGTCCTCATTCAATCCGACCAACGCCAAAAGTTCAACGGTGCGGGCGCGACGATCGGCCTTGCTCATGTCGCGACGATGGGTCTTTAGCACCTGCTCGAACTGCGTGCCCACACGGAGCACGGGATTGAGCGCACTCAGCGCGCTCTGGAGCACAACGGAGATGTTCGACCAGCGCACCTTGCGAAGTTCCTTTTCGCTGGCGGTGACGAGATCAACGATGATGTCGGTACCGTCCTCTGATTGGAGATTGAACAGCGCCTCCCCGCCCGCGATGACCCCGGGAGCGCGCAAGAGTCGCGTGAAGCCGTAGACGAGGGTCGACTTGCCACTGCCACTCTCACCGGCGATCCCGAGGACCGTCGAACGATTCAGGTGCAGGTCGACATTGTTGACCGCACGAACGGCACCCTCGCCCCACCCGTAATCAACGCTGAAGTTTCGAATGTCCAGGATTCGTTGACCCATCGCTGGTCCGCCCGTCCTCTGATCCGTGTGGGTTGTCGTTACGACGCTAACGTCGCTCGTCACGTTCGCGCTGGTCACCACGCCGCTCGCCTCGATCGATTCGGTACTCACGTTGTCACCGGTTTCGTCGTCGCGATTGGTGCAGGTGTCGTTACGTTCGAACGCACCACCGGCGTGAGTCCTAGACGCTGACGTCGCGGGAGTCCCAACTTGCGACGTTGCTTGCTACTGAGACCGGCCGCGCGAAGTCGCGGATTGATGAATTCGTCGATGCCAAAATTCAGCAGCGCGAGTCCCGTGCCGACGAGCGCGATGCACACGCCTGGAGGAACGAACCAGTACCACTCGCCCGAGAGTGGCGCGTTATTGTTCTGCGCCCAAAAGAGCATGGTGCCCCAGTTCCAGACCGACGTGCTGGTGAGTCCGATGTACGCCAAAGTCACGTAGGCACCAATGGAGTAGAGCAACGTGAACAGCAGCGAAGAGGCGAGAATTGGCAGAAGGTTCGGTGCAACCTCGAAGAACATGACGCGGTGGCGTTTCTCTCCAATGATGCGTGACGCCTCCACGAAGTCGCGATTTCGTAGCGACATTGTTTGCGCACGAATCACACGAGCACCCCACGCCCAACCGGTCAGTGCAATGATGAGACCGATGACCAACGAGTTCGATCGACTGTTGACCGGCAAGTAACTGTCGATGACGATCAGCAGTGGCAGTCCGGGAATGGCGAGAAAGACGTTCGACATCAGTGAGAGGCCGTCGTCGGTGTAGCCGCCGAGGTAACCGGCGGAGATACCCACCACCATCGACAGCATCGTCGCAACCAGACCGGCCACGAGGGCGACAACGATCGTCGCTCGAGCGCCCACGAGCGTCTGGGAGAAGATGTCCTGACCCAGACTCGTCGTGCCAAACCAGTGATGGGCAGAGGGCGTGAGGAGCGGCGCAAACGATGTGTCATCAGGACTAAATGGCGCCAGCAACGGACCGAAGATCGTGAGTAGGAGGAAGAAGACCACGATGCACAGACCAAGAATGACCTTGGGCGAACGAGGGATTCGGAGCTTTTTCACGTCGCCGTCTCGGTTCTTGTTCGCGGATCGAGTCCGAGGTAGACGAGGTCCGCGAGGAGGTTGGCGGCCAACACGGCGAGTGTGATCACGAGGAAGATCCCTTGAATGAGCGGATAGTCCTCATTCTGGACAGCGTTCAGCAACAAGTCGCCGACACCGGGATAGTTGAAGACGAGTTCGACGAGCAGGGCCCCCGATACCACCAGGCCAATTGCGAGCGAGAGGTTCGCAATGCTCGGCAACACCGCGTTGCGCGCGGCGGCCATGATCACTTTGCGCTTGGGAAGTCCCATTGCAACTGCCATCAAGACGAAGTCCTCCGCAACAACGGTGATCATCATGTTGCGCATACCGAGCATCCAGCCCGCGATCGAACTGAGAACGATGGAGACAACCGGTAACTCCGCGTAGCGAACGGCGCTCGCGGCGAACGCCCACGTCCAACCCGGGTGAAGGTTCTGACTGTAGGCGCCGAGCACCGGGAACAGGTGCAAGTCGCTGCCAAAGACGAGCAACATGACCGTCGCCAAGAAGAAGTATGGAATCGCTTGGAAGAACGTCGCCGTGGGAATCAGCGAATCGAGTCGCGAACCGCGCGTCCATCCGAGCAACGCACCGCACACCGTGCCGATGATGAAACTCAGAATGGTGGAGATGCCGATCAGACCAAGCGTCCACGGGACCGACTGTTTCAGGATCGTCGTGACCGGCTGGGACAGCGTGATGGAAACCCCGAGGTTGCCGTGAAGCAGTTGGCTCAAGTACGTGAAGTACTGCGTGAGAAGCGGCTTGTCGAGACCTCCGCCAAAGGAGAGACGAATTGCTTCAATCTCTTGGGGCGTGACTTGACCTTGAATCTTGCCAATCAGCGTCTGAATCGGGTCGCCCGGCATCAAGTGGGGAAGGATGAAGTTGACCGAGATGGCGACCCACGCTGTAACGGAGTACAAGGCGAGTCGGCGTCCGATCAGTCGCATAGTCAGTCGACCTCCAGGTGGCGAGCGACGACTTCAAAGAGATCGGGAATCGGATCGGCGTTGGCAACGCAACCGCAACTACCACGCACGATGAGTTCTGTCGGCAGTACCACGGTGCGCTGAATCTTCTCGTCGCCGTCAATCGTTGCCAGGAGTGCGTCAACCGCGACCTCGCCGAGCAGACTCCCCGACTGACGAATCGTCGTGAGCGGAGGGTGGAAGTAACGCGTCAAGGTGATGTCGTCAAAACCCGTGACCTTTATGTCCTCGGGCACGCTAAGGCCGGCGGCCTTCAAGGCAAAAATGACACCGACCGCCGTCTGGTCGTTCGCACACACGAAGACTTGGGGCAAACGATCGTCCAATAACATTCGCGCCCTCATGGCGGCCTCGCCGCCCCCCGAGGTCCAGTCACCCTTCAGATTGTCAACGTCGCGCAGCGTCGCTCCCATCTCCTCGGCAGCGGCCTTGAAACTGAGCGCACGCGCGACGCTGTCGGGACTGTCGTCGAGCCCCGAGACGAAGCCCACGCTCTTGACCTGGTGCACGCTGACCATGTGGTCGGCGAGGCTGCGCATGGCCTGCTCGTTGTCCACGCGAACAGTGAGTGCCGAGTTCGAATCGCCCTTGCCCGCGAGAAGGACAAGGGGAATGCGCCGAGCGAGCTCGACCGCGTCGTCATCGCAGAGCACGCGGTCGAGGACAATCATCCCGTCGACCGTTCCGGTCAATGCGAGGAGCGGGGCCATTCCCGATGCGTCGTCTGCACGGACGCCACACAGCAGGAGCGAATAGCCCTTCTTCGCCGCGCGAGACTCGGCGCCTCGAATGACGATGTCGGTGTAGAGGAGGCTCGCCTCTTCGACCGCGAGCACGTTGCCCTCAATCGGGGCGTGCATGAAAATCAGTCCGAGGATCCAGTGCTTGCCACTGGCGAGACCTCGGGCCACGGCGTTGGGGACGAACTCGAGTTCCTCCATCGCGCGCATGACCTTGTCGCGCGTCGCGGGGCGAACAGACGAAAGTGAGTTGATGGCACGACTGACGGTCGCGGTCGACACGCCGGCGCGTTGGGCAACGTCGTAGATAGTCGGCTGCGAGTCAACCATCTTGCCTCCAACTCCCCTGGAAAATCCATCTCAGTGGTAATGCAAGCGCTTACTTTGTAACCGCTTACTTTGCAACCGGTTACAAAATACACATGAGATGGGGCCCTGTCAAGTCAAAACGTGAGTCCTAAGTCCTATTTGGACCCACCGGTTCCCCATAACCAAAGGAACCACTTAGATCAGCGGTGCTTGCTCGCCGAATTGGCAAAGCCATGATGGCGGTAGCCAAGAATCTTGGCACGCTCGCAAAAAGTCGTGACGACGCGCTCAGTCGTTCTCCACCGTGTAATCCCAATCGGCAACGACGTGGCGATGATCCGGCGCCCACTGCATCATCCCTTCACCCACCAAGTCGAAGGCTCGCAGGCGGAACGTGAGCGACTGACCCGGGCGCAGTACCTTTGGCAACGGCCGTTCACCGGGCACGAGGCCCATCAGGAACACAGCTCCTAGGTGATCGACCGAGTGAAAGTCGGCGATGGACAACGGCACGTTGGCATTGGCGTCATTCATGGTGACCGTCCACGTACAAGTGGTGCCCTCCTGTTGGTAGGGCAACCCTTCACCGGGCACGATCGGCCCGCTGACAATCACGCGCACGTGGAAGGCCTTGGTAGCAACTGCCACTGGCAGACCCTCGATTTGGAGCGCCGGCTTGGCCATCGTGCCGATCATCACCTGGTCGACGGCGGGCGCCAACGTTTTCTTTGGAAGGTACGACGGATAGGTCGTTGCGGTCCCGCAGCTAGCTAACACCAGCGAGGAGATCATTACGCCGACGAGCAGCGCGAGGCCGGACCCTAAGGCCCGACCTCGCGCGTTCGTTGCGTTTCGTTTCCGTTTCATTGTGATACGACTGCCGCGTTAGCCGTTGGCGCCATTCGTTCCGTTCGCCCCAGGTTTACCGGGCGTACCGTTGGCTCCGTTGCCACCCGCCTGTCCCGGTGTCGAGTGAGATCCGTTTCCACCGTTTCCACCGTTACCACCATTGCCCCACGTGCCGTTGCACGGTGGCGTGTCGTAGGGCGTTGTTGCCGACCCTGATGCTGTCAGCCACGTGCCGTTACTCCACTCTTCGGGAGAACAGGCGCCGTTGCCGCCGTTGCCGCCGTTGCCGCCAGTACCGGCTGACGTGAAGCCAGATCCGCCCCAGCCGCCGTTGCCACCGTTGGTCCCGCATCCAGGTGCGCCACCAGTTCCACCATTGCCGCCGTTCTTACCGAAGCCATTGAATCCGTTCGAACCAGTTCGACCCAGTCGGAAGAATGCTGGGCAGTAGACCGCGCTGGGCCCGCTCCCACTCACCGCGAAGTAACCGGGGGGCGACGTCAACGCGGTGAAGGACTGCGCGGTGAAGACATCGGGTCCGAAGGTCGCCAGTCCGGCTTGTGCCGCGTAACCAATGTGGCCTTTTCCATCAAGTCCGCCACAGACCGTGCCGGCGGACAAGGGAGTGTCCGCGTTCGACGGATTGGTGCACGTCTGACCTGTGAGCAGCAGATCCTCCAACGTTCGCAAGCTGCTGTAGTGGTTGTAGTACGTGCCGGTCACGGTGCCGGGCTTGATGAGTGGACTAATCAACACGGTGCCCGTGTCGCCGCCACCGGGTGTGAAGTCGGTCGGGTCATAGAGCGGGTCAACCGTCACACAGCCCGACGTCGTGGCCGCTTCGCTCCCGCTCGGGCAACCAGCGGTTCCGACCGTTGAGACGGAGCCTTCGGCTCCCAAGGTGATGTTGCCGACGAAGCCCGCCGCCAAGGTCACTGGCTGACCACTGTCGTTCAAGAGCTGGAAAGTACCGAGCCACGGCTTGGCATAGTTGTTTGACGCGCCCGTCGTGCTCGCGTTGCCCGAGAGTGAGATCGGACCGGTGTCACTGACGGCGCCCACGAAGGTGTCGGCCGGTATTCCGGTACCCGAGACGAGTCGACCGGTGTCGTCGGCGTTGATCTTGGAGTCGAGCACCATGCTCGAACCCACTGCCACGAGAGCGGGCTCGGTCGTGGTGCCCGGCGAACCACTCAGGTACGGACTCTCACCGGTGAGTTGGGTCGGACGGTCAATGAAGCCTGACGCACCTGGACCAGGCTGCAACTGTTGTCCCGCCGCGTTGGTCACTTCGGGGTCGTTCGGTCCGGTCGGCTCCGTCGAGACGTTGGTGCCGTTGATGTTCTCACCGGCAGCGTCGGCCAGTACGCCGTAGGCGCCGTAGAGCGATTTGGCCCCTGGAGCTGTCGCACCCGATGAGCCAAAGGTCGGCTGGTCGGCCGGCGCGCCCGCGGTCGTGGCGTCGCCCGGGGCGGGAGCGTTGTTGAAGCTGTTGCCGACCGTGAATGGCGGGTTCGCCTCGTCAAAAGTCACGTCGATGAGGCCACCGTCAGCGAAGGCCTTGGACTGCTCGATGAGGGGAATGTAGTAGCGAAGGAATAGATCCGAAGCGTAGAGACCGCCGGTGTAGTTGACCGGCGCCGTCGCTTCGGGGTCGTAGGCCGCGAGGCCCGCGGGGGTGTAGTTCGGTGTCCCGTTCGCGTTGAACGCGCCCGACAGGTTGTTGCCCTGGCAGGTGGCGTCGTGTGCGTCACTGCAGTTGTTCGGCGTGATCCAGCTGAAGGCCGGCACTTCGTTCGCCGGAAGCGAGAGGTCGTGGGCGAGGCCGTAGGTCGGGTCATCGAGGTTCGAGACGTGGTTGGCGTCACAGTTAGTGTCGGTCGCGCCCGAGGTCGGCGATCCCGGTCCGTCGTTCTCCGGCGTCGACGGCTCATTCAGTGCCGGCTGCGCGGGATAGGTGACGCCGTTTTGCGTACCGGCGGTCTCGCCGGTGAGCGAGGTGAACCACCCAGTGGGGAAATGCTTCGCGACGAACTGGTCGGCGGGGTCACCGTTGCTGTTCGCGTTCGCCGGTTGCGCGCCGGTGTAACTCGTCACGTCGCCACTCGGCGCGACAAGGTTGGTCGGATTCGTGACGGGATTGGCGGTCACGCTACCGGGGTAGCCGCAGGCGCCGTCATCGCGACCGGGCACCGTGTCAGAGACACCGGGCGTTGAACCGGTCACGTAGGTCGTCGATCCGACGGGCTGGGCGCCGCCGAGATCCTGTGCGTAGGCCTTCCACGACACGCCGGCCGCGTTGTACTGGTTGAAGAGCGTGGTGACACTCGTGGGGTACACGCAGCCGTTGTTGGCGAGCGCCGCGTCGACGCCACCGTGGACGAGCAGCTGACCGTAGTTGCCATTGCCGGCCGCCGAAGGACTCGGGGCCGTGGTGTTCGTGCCGCCGGCGTCAGTCGTGCCGTCGGTGTCGGTCGAGGCGCCCACGTTCCCGGTCGTGATGATGCCGCTGTTGTTATTGGTCATGTTCGCCGTCGTCGAGCAGTCGTCCTGCACACCGTACGAGGGGGACTGACCGGACACCATGGAGACGTAGTTGTCCATCGAGAAGTGACCGGTGCCGTAGTAGTTCGTCAACAGGGCGCCCTGCTCGGGGAGCGTCTGCCACAGGTAACTGTTCTGGTTGAGGCTAGTGAATGACTCGTCGTAGGACTTGTTTTCGAGGATGATCAGCCACACGTGCTTGACCGCGCCCACCGGCGTGCCGGTCGACGTGATGACACATTGGACGTCGTTCGCCGAGGCGCCGTGCGCGACTTGCAGCGTGCTGCCCACGGGACAGGACGTCGACGAGGCGGAGGACGGTGTAGTGCCCACGAACGACGTCGCAACGCCGATGCCGGACACCGTTGCCAGGATGAGGGCGAACGACATGGTGATCGTTCGCAGACGGTACTTGGATGAGTGGATGAGTTTCATACGGCGAACCGTAACGACGTCGAGTTAAGCGAAGCCATCGAACAGCACACAACTCTGCAACTCTTTTGTGATTAATCTGCGCGAGATCAGGGCACTTCGCGACGTCTTTGCAACCAACGGATGACGAACGCGTGCGGAGCACGGGCTGGTCGTGCGCACGAGGTCCTGCGTTCAGTTTGACGGCACGGCGAGTGCGGCGCCCAGTTTGCGGATCTTGGTCAGGTCTGACGCAGGGACGACCGACTCGAGCGCCGGACAAAGGGTGAGCAGTGCCACCGAATCAACGGCGTTGAACGTAATCACCGTCAGTGGAAGGTGAGCCTGGGACTCAACCTGTCGAGCACCGACCGCGACCGATACCATCGCCGTGTCAATGTCCTTGTCCCGATTCAGGAAGGCACAGAACGCCGAGCCGTCGGTCAGGAGCGATCGAAGAGCGACGTTGCCGAACTTTTTCTCGTACGTCGTGAGCGCAGGATCAACTTCGGTGACGTCAGAGAGAAAGAGCGCGTCGCTGGCGACCGACGCTTTGGGCGCAGTCAATTTCGATGACGTCGGCGATGTCGAGTGAGTGGGTGACACAGTCGTGGTACTCGCGAGCGACGTGGTGTCTCCTTTTGCACTCCACGTCAGTGCAACCGCGATAACAGCCACCACTGCGAGGGCACCCGTGCTCAGGAGGAGCCATCGGGAACGCGAACGTGGACTCACGGTGCTCGCCATTTCTTACTCCGGTCGTCTGATGTCAACTTCGTGGATTTGAGAACTCGTTCCTAGCAGTGGTTGCACGTGACGTGTTGGTGACGACGCGTCGACCACGAGCGGTCAGAGGGGTCCGAGCACCTTGCGCAATCGCACTTGATCAATTCGGAACGAGGATTCGTCCTTCTCGACGCAACGACAAGGTAGGGAGGATCGATCGTCTTCTTCCACCGACGTCGCGCGGTGCTGACGGGATTCGTTCCTCCACGTCACGGGTTCGCCGAGTCGTAGAGTCCCCAACCCTTGGCGATCAGCGACAGTGACGTGAGGCGTGCCTCGAGGGAATGGACGCGGGTGGAGAGCATCAGTTCGTCCGCTTCCGTACGACGCTGCAGCGCACGCAGTCCCTCGATCACCGTCTCAGCGTCGCCGATGAGATGGGTGGCCAGTGCGGCGCGCGCGAGGTCGGACTCCTCTGGTGAGAAGGTGTTGGCCTCGGCCTCCTCGGGGGAAGGAAGTCGTCCGAGTCGACCCGTGCGCATTTGGACGATGCTCATCGCCGACGAGCCAGAAAGCCACAGAGCCTCGTCGATTGTCGGCGCGCAGATCGTCGAAACGGCGACCATCACGTGTGGTGCACTCAGGAGTATCGACGCGCGAAAGTTCGCGCGGTATATCTCGAGCGCTACGTCGACCAATTTCGGCGCGAAGTGGTACGCGAAGGAAAAGGGAAGCCCGAGTAGACCGGCCAACTGTGCACTGAACGTCGAGGAGCCGAGCAGCCAGACCTCGGGTAGGTAGCCGTTGCCCGGGTTCGCCGCGGGATGGCCCACCGGACCCTCGAGCGGTAAGAGGTAGTTAATTAGTTCGACCACCTCATCGGGGAAGTGGTCCGCGCCGAGATCCGGCGAACGACGCAGCGCTCGCGCCGTGATGTGGTCGGTTCCCGGCGCGCGACCGAGCCCGAGATCGATTCGACCATGGTGCAGCGCTTCGAGCGTGGCGTACTGCTCAGCAATGACGAGCGGCGCATGATTGGGCAACATGACGCCACCGGCACCAACGCGAATCCGGGACGTGGCCGCCGCAAGGTGAGCAATGAGGACCGCGGGCGCGGAGCTCGCCACGGCGGGCATACCGTGATGCTCGGCGACCCACAGTCGCTTGTAGCCAAGTCGCTCGGCGACAATGGCGGTCTGTGTCGTTTCGGCCAGCGCTTGCGCGGGGTTCGAACCAGTCGCGACGGTTGCAAGGTCGAGGACGGAGAGAGGAATCATGAGCCCCATATCTTAAAGGCTGTGTTTATTTATCGAGTGTGACGCGCCGCGACTGGCACCAGATCGCCTCGTCCGGATTCACTCGCCGCAGAAACCAATCGCGCCCTTAGTGGCGTCGGCTTTGCCCGCCGGAAAGAAGGACCGCACCAACTGCCACAACGCGCATGAATGATCGTCGAGTTGGATGCTCTTGGATTTCGCAACGATGGTGATCACCCCCGGACATTCGTCGGCGCTCGCGTGCCACACCACCGTCTTGCTGCTTGACGACGCGACTGAGATCGTAAGAAGTTGCACGTCCTCCATGCACCCACCTCCGCTCGCGTCCTTCAACTTCGAAATGTCGAGACGAAGCGCGACCGCTTGGGAGTGCGACAGTGCGACGGTGAACGGATCACTCGAACCGCGCGGCAGTGAATCGTCGCCGTAGCCGGTGACCGAGACGACGCCATTCGTCGGCATCTTCACGATGACAACGGGCAGCCAATAGACCTGGAGGTCCATTCGAAGTTCCTGTTGGCCGTCGCTCGCGAGCGTGGTTTGATAGACGAGACCGCAATACGTGACGTGTCGACTGACGCAGCGCAACGTGACGCCGATGTTGTACGTCGGATACGCATTGGGCGCCGATCCCGAACCCGTCTCGTTGACCGCTTCGCCCTTTCGTAAGTGAGCGCGCACGAAGGCGTCGACATTGACGGACGAGGGCAGCAGATACTCTCGTGCAACATCACGAAGTCCTTCGCCCGAAGGCCCTTCACCGTTCTCCGCCAACGGCGTTGGTAAGTGGTGGACGATTCTCGCCCCTGGCGGGACCGGCTGTTGATCTAGACGTTGTATCGCGTAGGCCTTACCGGCGGCGATGGTTCTCGATGAAAGTGTCGTTGTCGTGACTGGCAGTGTTGTCGACGTCGATCCGGCAAAGGCATTCGGCGTCGCCACTGCGATCACTGCGAGCAACGTGATCGCCGCAACCAAGGGCGAACCCTTCCTTCGTCCCAATCTCACGACTATGCGTCCGATGTTCATCTCAACACGTCATTCGAGCGACATACCTAGTCACCGCAGGACTTCGTCTCACTCTTCGTGGCGTCGGCCTCCCCGACGGGAAAGAACGTGGATACGAGTCGCCACAACGCACAGGAATGGTCGTCGAGCGCGACGTGCGTGCCCTTGGCAGCAATAGACAGCGCGCCGGGACAGTTGTCGCCTACTGCACTCCACGTGACTGCGTTCGTGGTGGGCGTGGTGATCGAGATTTTGAGAAGTACGACGTCTTCCATGCAGATACCTTCGCCAGACTCCTTCAACGACGCGATGGCTCTCGACAACTTCAACGCCTGTTGGCTGGTCAAGACCACGCTGACGGGATCACTCGATCCGAAGGCTGCCGAAGCCTTGTCGAAGCCCGTCACGGTGACGACGCCGGCGGTGGGCATCTTCACCGTGACAATGGGCACCCAATCGATTTGCAGGGCGATTCGAAGTTCTTCTCGTCCGCTGGGCGTCGTCGTCGTGTCGTACTGAAGCCCGCAGTACGTCACGTGACGATTCACGCACGGCAACGACACCGAGACGCTGTAGACCGTGCGCTCATTTGGGCCGCTTCCGGTACCGGTGCCCACCACTGCTTCACCCTTGCGAAGGTGGCCCAGTACAAATTCATCGATGCCGACTGACGCGGGGATGATGTACCCGCGAGAGATGATTTGGTTGCCGACGAGGAACGCTTCTTGACTCTGTATCGCGAGGGGCGTAGAAAAGTGGCTCACCGGCGTCGCCCCCGAAGGTACCGGTTGCTCGCTGAGGAGGTGAATGGCGTAGGCCCTACCGGCCGCAACGGTGGCGGGTGACAATGTCGTCGTGGTCGTGCCCGCGAACGCGCTCGGCATCGCAAGACCGACGGCGGCACTGAAGAGCGCGACAGTCAAAGTGCCCAGTGTGCGCGATCTCTTCTCCATACCTACTTCTGTCCGCTCGAAGCCCGTTGTTGCAGTCCACCACGGATCTCGGCTCTTTCTTGCCGAGCGCGCTGAGCGGCCGTCCGGGCGTTTGAATCACTGGCGAATCTCGCGAATCTTCATTCGATAGGTTCTTGGGCGACGTCGTAATCTCGCGCCCGTAGGGTGGAACCTGATCGGAGCGCACGAACTACGGTCGTGCGCGACGTTTGAATCACTACATAAGGAGTAGCCGTCAAAAAGTTATTTGTCTTCGACCTTGATGGAACCTTGGCCCCCAGCAAATCAGCCCTCGGTTCGGATGTCGCCGCCTTGCTGCACGATCTGCTCGGCATCATGAAGGTGGCCGTCATCTCTGGCGGCGACTGGAGCCAGTTCCAGAAGCAGTTGCTCGCCAACCTCCCCGACGACGAGCGTCTGAAGGACCTCTTTCTCCTGCCCACGTGCGGCACCCAGTTCTATGAGTACGTCGGCCATTGGAACAAGGTCTATTCCGAGGACCTGAGCGCGGACGAGCGCGCGAGGATCATCAAGGCACTGGGTGACGCCTTCGAACAGTCGGGCATCAAGGTTGAGAAGACCTGGGGACAGGTCATTGAAGACCGCGGCAGTCAGATCACGCTCTCCGCGCTCGGCCAAGAGGCGCCGCTCGTTGAAAAGGAGACGTGGGACCCCGACTTCGCCAAGCGCACGAAGGTGAGGGCGATCCTCGAGCCATTGCTCCCGGGCTTTGCCATCCATATGGGCGGCACCACGTCGATCGACATCACGAAGCCGGGCATCGATAAGGCCTACGGGATCCACAAATTACGCGACCAACTCGGTATTGAAATCTCCGAGATGCTCTTCGCCGGCGACGCCATCTTTCCCGGCGGCAATGACTACCCCGCCGAGACCGCCGGGGTCGACAGCATCCTCGTTCGCGACCCCTTCGAAACCGCTCGCGTGATTCAGGCGGTCCTCGCCTGCTTCAACGATGGTTCAGTTCAGATTGTGTCGCCCGGCAAACCGTGAGCGCCTTCACCATGACGGCGCTCGATCTCGTGATCGAGCCAGAAGTCGGTAACGCGAACGAAGTTGAGGGAATCCTCAATCCCGGTGCCGCGCGTGGGCCCGACGGGAACCTCTACCTCTTCCCCCGAATTGTCGCCAAGGGCAACTATTCGCGTATCGGCATCCTTCGAGTGCTCTTCGACGAACAGGGCGAACCCAACGGCGTCGAACGTGTTGGCATTGCCCTCGAGCCCGAGATGCCGTACGAACTGCGCCCCGATGGCGGTGGGTGCGAAGACCCTCGCGTCTCCTTCGTTGAACCGTTGAACTGCTACCTCATGACCTACACGGCGTTCTCACCCGAGGGACCCCGCATTGCGATCGCGACGTCGAAGGACCTGCTCACCTGGGAGCGTCTCGGGCTTGTGGCGTTCGACCCCTATGAGGGGATTCACTTCGACGGCGTTGACAATAAGGATGCCTGCATGTTTCCCGTCGCCATCCCCAACCCTGAATTCGAACTAGAGATCGCAATCCTGCATCGACCGCTCTTCCCCGGGACGCTCCCCGAGGACACGTTGGCACAGGGCGAGGACCGCAGCGTCGACCTTCATCGCGAAAGCATCTGGATTTCCTATCGGCGACCGGGTCCGATTGGAACTCCGTTACGTATTGCTGGGCTGTCCGCTCATCACCGCCTGGCGGCACCGGTCTACCCGTGGGAGTCACTCAAAATTGGCAGTGGTGCGCCGCCCGTCATGACCAAACACGGCTGGCTCTTCATCTACCACGGCGTGGCCGACGTGATCGGCGCGGGCGATGTGGACCAACTCACGTACTCAGCGGGCGTGATGGTGCTGGACCGAGAACGTCCACAAGAACTCCTCTATCGTTCGTCGCACCCCGTCCTCACCCCCGACGCCAACCCCAAGGACCCGCGACGGGGCACGCCAGCGAACGTGGTGTTCCCAACCGGCCTCGACCGTCGCGACGACATTAATCAGCCCAATCGCTTCGACGTCTACTACGGGCTCAACGATTTTCGCATCGGTGTCGCTCGCCTCGACGTGCCCGACGTCCTGCCCCACACGGGCGAAGCCGACCCGCCAAAGAACTGAAATGATTGAGTTTCGACCCACCAGCACGCCAACGAGACCGCGAGGACGCGCATGACCACACTCCCCCTGCGACAGCGTGCCTCGTACCAGGCGCTCGACCGGCACTTCAAGGAAATCGGTGCCACGCACCTGCGCCAGTTCTTCGCCGACGACGATGGCCGAGGCGAACGTCTACGTAACAGTGCCGAAGGCATCTACCTCGACTACTCGAAGAATCGAATCACCGACGAGACGCTTCGACTTCTGATTGAACTCGCCAAGGAGTCCGGACTCGCAGAACGGCGCGACGCAATGTTCGCCGGTGAACACATCAACGTCTCGGAGGATCGCGCGGTCCTTCACGTGGCGCTGCGGATGCCGAGGACCAGCTCACTCGTCGTCGACGGCGTCGACGTCGTTGCTGAGGTGCACGCGGTACTCGCGCAAATGTCGCGATTCGCCGATCAGGTGCGATCCGGAGCGTGGCGAGGCCACACCGGCAAGCCGATCAAAAACATCATCAACATCGGCATCGGAGGTTCGGACCTCGGACCGGTCATGGCCTATGAAGCGTTGCGTCACTACTCACAACGCGACCTCACGTTCCGCTTCGTCTCAAACGTCGACGCCACCGACCTCGTGGAGGCAGTTCGCGACCTCTCGGCGGAAGAGACACTCTTCATCATCTCGTCCAAAACCTTTGGCACTCTCGAGACCCTCACCAACGCAACGTCAGCGCGCGCGTGGCTCATCGAACAACTCGGTGATGAGTCGGCGGTAGCGAAGCACTTCGTTGCGGTCTCCACCAACAAGGAAAAAGTGGCGGCCTTTGGCATCGACACTGACAACATGTTCATCTTCTGGGACTGGGTCGGCGGCCGCTATTCAATGGAGAGCGCCATTGGACTCTCCACGATGCTGGCAGTGGGACCCGAGCAGTACGAAGAGCTCCTCGCGGGATTCCACGCGATGGACGAACACTTCCGGGGCGCCCCCTTCGAAGAGAACCTGCCGGTGCTGCTGGGACTGCTCGCGGTATGGAACCGCGAGTTCCTCGGTTGTCCGAGCGTGGGCGTCATGCCCTACGAGCAGTACCTGAAACGCCTGCCGGCGTACCTCCAACAACTCACCATGGAGTCCAACGGAAAGCACGTGACGTTGGACGGCACGGACGTGGACTACGACACCGGCGCCGTCTATTGGGGAGAGCCGGGCACGAACGGCCAGCACAGCTTCTATCAACTCATCCACCAAGGAACGACGATCATCCCCGTCGACCTCATTGGTTTTGCGAAGGGTCTCAATCCCCTCGGCGAACACCACGACATACTTTCGTCCAACGTGTTCGCCCAGGCGGAGGCGCTCGCCTTCGGCAAGACAGCCGACGAAGTTCGCGCCGAGGGGACGCCCGAGCACGTCGTCCCTCACCGGGTCATGAAAGGTAACCGCCCGACCAACGTGCTGCTCGCTGAAGTACTCACCCCTCGCCTCTTCGGTTCACTCATCGCGCTGTACGAGCACTCGGTCTTCACGCAGGGCACGGTCTGGGGCATCGACTCATTCGACCAGTGGGGAGTGGAACTCGGCAAGGTGCTCGCGGTGGCCATCATTCCGGAACTCGAATCGGAGAGCGAGCCGACGCTCGCGCACGATTCGTCCACCAACGCACTGATATCGCTGTATCGCCGACTGAAGAAGAAAGAGGACTCCCATGGCAACTGATCATCCGATGCAACTGGGGATGGTGGGACTTGGGCGAATGGGCGCGAACCTCGTCGCACGTCTCGTGCGCGACGGCCACACGTGCGTCGTCTACGACGTGAACGAGGCAGCGGTCACCCGACTGGCTGGCGACAACGTCGTGGCCGCGTCGTCACTGGAAGACCTGGTCACGAAGCTCGACGAACCTCGCGCGGTGTGGCTCATGCTGCCCGCCGCGATCACGCACGACACCTTGAGCGAACTGACGCAATACCTCAGTCACGATGACGTCGTCATTGATGGTGGGAACTCGTTCTACCGTGACGACATCACACGGGCGAAGGAACTCGAAGCCAGCAGCGTCCACTATGTCGACTGCGGCACGAGTGGCGGCGTATGGGGTCTCGACCGTGGCTACAGCCTCATGATCGGCGGCGAGGACGACGTCGTCGCACGCCTTGACCCAATCTTTAAGACCATCGCTCCCGGCGACGACGGCACCGAAGCGACGCCCGGTCGCACCAAGGCGAACGGGACGGCGCAACTCGGCTACCTGCACTGCGGGCCTGTTGGGGCGGGCCACTTCGTCAAGATGGTGCACAACGGCATCGAATACGGCATGATGGCGGCAGTCGCCGAGGGACTCAGCATCCTCGCCCACGCCAACGTTGGCAACGTCGCCGTCGAAGCAGACGCCGAGACCACGCCGCTGCGCGAACCCGAGTACTACCAGTACGACTTCGACCTTCCGGAGATCGCCGAGGTGTGGCGACACGGTTCTGTTGTCAGTTCCTGGCTCGTTGATCTCACCGCCGACGCGCTGGCGCGTTCACCTCAACTCGCTGAGTACAGCGGTCGCGTGTCCGATTCCGGCGAGGGCCGCTGGACCATTGACGCCGCCATTGATGAGTCGGTGCCAGCACCCGTCATTAGCGCCGCGCTCTGGCAGCGCTTCGAGTCGCGTAATCAAGGTGAGTTCACCGCGAAGGTGCTCTCGGCGATGCGTGCCGAGTTCGGCGGGCACGTCGAGAAAAAGTCGTAGCGTGCACCACCTGCTGCAGCGCTTCGACGACGACACGTCGCTGGCCGACGCCGCCGCGTCGTACGTGGCGCAGCGCGCGCGTGACTGCGTGCAGGCAAAGGGCGAGTTCATCTTCGCCTTCAGCGGTGGTACGACGCCGTGGGCCATGTTCGAACGTCTCGCCACGTTGGACGTCCCGTGGGAGCAGGTCACGATCTTCCAAGTCGACGAGCGCATTGCGCCCGAGGGTGACGCCACGCGGAATCTGACGAATCTCCAGGCGAGTCTTGGCACACGCTCCGCGACGATTAGGGCGATGCCGGTGAATGACGACGACCTCGGGGTCGCCGCTGACCGCTACGCAGCGCTCATCCCCGAACGATTCGACATTGTGCACCTGGGACTTGGTCCCGACGGCCACACCGCGTCGCTCATTCCCGGTGATCCGGTCCTGGCGGTCGTCGATCGACTCGTGTCGCTCACGGGCGTCTACCACGACGAGCGTCGTATGACGCTGACGTATCCCGCCCTCGCGCGCGCGAACCAATTGCTGTGGTTGATCGCCGGCACCGAAAAGAGAAGGCCGCTCGCGCAGTTATTGGCGGGCGATGAATCCATTCCCGCTGGTCGTGTCGTCGCGGCGAGTTCACTCGTCATGGCCGACGCCGCCGCCTCGCCATCATGAGTGTCGACGACGAGAAGCGCGCGGCGGCCGAGGGCGCCGCGCAGTTCGTCGAGAGTGGCATGCGTGTTGGTCTCGGCTCCGGCACCACGGTGGCGTTCCTCCTGGAGGCGCTCGGTCGGATCAAGCCCGACGCCAGGTTCGTGGCGACGTCGCCGGCGACCGAAGCCGTGGCCCGGCAACTGGGTCTGCGAATCGAGTCGTTCGACGAGATCGACACACTCGACCTCGCCATTGACGGCGCAGATCAAATCGCACCCGACGGGTGGCTGTTGAAGGGTCGCGGCGGTGCCCACCTCCGCGAGAAGATCGTGGCCGGGGCCGCGCGACGCTTCGTGGTCATCGCGGACTCCACGAAGCCGGTTGCATCACTACAGGCACCCGTGCCACTGGAGCTGAATGCGTTCGGACTCGCTTCCACGCTGAGGCACCTCGAACCAACTCGGGTGCGCGACGCGCCCCGCAGTCCTGACGGCGGCGTCATTGCCGACTTCCTCGGCGAGTTCAAGGACCCGATGGAATTCGCGCGTCGACTCTCGTCGACGCCGGGCGTCGTGGCCCACGGACTCTTCGCACCATCGCTCGTGACTGAGATCATTGTGGCCACTGGTAAAACGGTGTCCAGATCAGTACCCGGAGGAAGCCGATGACGACGACGACGAGGCACCACATGACCTATGACGTTCCACCCGACCACGTCTTCGTGTTGTTTGGAGCGACCGGCGACCTCGCCAAACGAAAGATTCTTCCCGGACTGTTCCACCTCGCCGTCGCCGGACTGTTGCCAAAGAAGTACCGGATCATCGGCTGTTCCCGTCAAAAGTCCGTGCTGACCAACGAGGAGTTTCGAAAGTCCACGTACGACGCCGTCTGCGAGTTTGGTTCGAACAAACCCGAAGGCGCTCAGTGGGAGGCGTTCGAGAAGACGCTCACCTTCGCGTGGGCGGAGACCGACGGAACGGGCGATTTAGTTGAGGCCGTGGCGAACGCCGAGAAGGAGATAGGGGGACACGCGCAACGTCTCATTCATCTCGCCGTGCCGCCCAATGCAGTGCTGAGCATCATCGACATGTTGGGCACGACCGGGCTCAACGAAAACTCCAAGATCATCTGCGAGAAACCCTTCGGCGTTGACCTCGCATCTGCTCGGACGCTCGATGCGGCTATCGGCAAGTGTTTCGATGAGTCCCAGGTCTTTCGCATCGACCACTTTCTCGGCAAAGAGTCAATCGACAACATCCTCGCGCTGCGATTCGCGAACGGACTTCTCGAACCGATCTGGAATCGTAATCACGTCAGCTACGTGCAGATTGACGTGCCCGAGACGCTCTCCATTGAAGGTCGAGGGGCATTCTTCGAAGAGACGGGGACGTTCCGTGACATGGTGGTCACGCACCTCCTCCAGGTCCTGGCCTTCGTCGCCATGGAGCAGCCCATCTCCTTTGACGCCAAGCCGTTGCGTGACGAGGTCAGCAAGGTCTTCGATTCAATGCGGCCCATTGACCCAGAACACGTGATTCGTGGACAGTACGACGGCTACCGCAAGGAGCCGGGCGTCAACCCCGAATCGCAGACTGAGACGTTCGTGGCGCTTCGCGCGGACGTGGAGAACACCCGGTGGAAGGGCGTTCCGTTCTTCTTGCGCACGGGCAAGTGCATGGCCGAGAGCCGCCAGGTGGTCACGATCGGCTTCAAGGAGCCCGTAATGAAGCTCTTCCCCGTCGACCACGCCGACAACCAGCGCCACGGCAACGAATTAGTCTGCGACTTCGCCGATCCGGGAAAAATTGAGACGCACTTCCTCGCCAAGCAACCTGGCCCGCGTATGCGCCTCGGACCGGCCGTGATGACGTTCCGTTACGCCGACTCCTTTCAGACTGCCAACAATCTCGAACCCTACGAACACCTGATCCTGGAAGCGATGCTGGGCGACCAGGCGCTCTTTACCCGTTCCGACGGCATTGAACGCCAGTGGGAAATCGGCACACCGGTGCTCGAAGACCCGCCGCCGGTCGAGTTCTACGCACCGGGCTCGTGGGGGCCGGTGTCAATCGATCGCATTGTCTCGCCGGAGCGTTGGTCACTGCCTCGATGACGACGCCAAAGATTCGCTTGCTCTTGTCCGATGTCGACGGAACGTTGGTGACGTCCGACAAAGTCCTCACCGAGAGATCGGTTGACGCCGTCAATCAACTACGTGACGTGGGGATACTCTTCGCAATCACGAGCAGCCGGCCACCGGGCGGCCTCGCAATGTTCGCGGAACCACTGAAACTGACCACGCCGATTTCGGCGTTCAACGGCGGGTTCGTCATGACGCCAACCTTGGAGGTCACTGACAGACTGACCATTGATGATGATGTGATCAAGCCATTGCTCGCCATGATCGACCAATGCGGACTTTCCACCTGGGTGTACCGAGGTGAGCAGTGGTTCGTCCGTGACTTGAATGATGCACACGTGCAGCACGAAGCCGAGGTGGTGCAGTTCCAACCACGACTGGTTGACACGTTCGATGACGTCTCCACGAACGTGGCAAAGATCGTCGTCGTCGACGACGACGCGAAGTCATTGGCCGCCGCAGCCGCATCGGTCCGGGACCATTTCGGCGGCCGGGTCTCCGCGACGAGCTCGCAGTCGTTCTGCCTCGACATCACCAATCCGCAGGCCAACAAGGGCGTGGTCGTCACGTACCTCTCCAACATGTACAACATTCCCACCAATGAGATCGCCACCATCGGCGACGCACAGAACGACGTACTGATGTTCGCGCAGTCGGGCATCAGTATTGCGATGGGTAACGCTGTTGACGATGTACAGGTGTTGGCTACCTACGTCACGACGTCGAACGACAACGAAGGTTTCGCGAACGCGGTGCACGAGTTCATACTGAAGTAATGACGTTCGATCTCGCGTTCATTTGAACGTGCGCCGTGCCGTCGCGTACTGCGCATGGAACGACACTCGATGCAACGCTCTACTCGCGGGACGTCGAGCACGACCATCCACCGCTCGGCGAGTGAACGACGTGATATTCGATTGTGTAATCGTCGTGTCGGGCTTCCAGCAAGGGTGAAGTATGAGGATTATCAAAAGATGGTTCGGTTTGTCAACATCGAAGACTCAAAACACCAACCTGCTTGAACCGGCTTCGCTCGCCGCGTTCGCTCATATGGGCAGCGACCAGCAGGCACTACTTGCCGAAGCGCTCGTGGCCAACGCGAAC
>PLZP01000073.1 GCA_003152215.1 Acidimicrobiaceae bacterium
GCAGTTTCCCCCGCGAGCGGCTGGCGAATCTCACCGAGGCCGGGGTAGAGCAGAGAGAGAATTGGTCGTGCCGCCAGTTCGTTCACGCGCCCCCCGCCGGTGGGCATGTTATGAAGGGGCCGCTCGTAGTAGCCCTTCACGAGTTGGATGTCGGGCCTCTCCAAAAGGGGTTGGATCAGGCGCGGCACAAACTCCGAGGTGGTGTTGATCACGTCCGCGTCGAGGAAGACGACGAGCTCGGCGTTGGTCGCGGCGAGTCCGGCGCGCATTGACTCGCCTTTTCCACTGGGTCCGTCGAGTTTCACGACCTGAGCTCCGTGGTGGTTCGCGACCGTTGACGTGTCGTCAACGGAGTAGTCGTTCACGACGACCAGTTCATCGATTAATTCGGGGTGCGCGAGGACCGCGTCCAGGACGGCGCCGACCGTCGCGGATTCGTTCTTCGCTGGTACGACGACGGCAACCGTTGTCTCGCCCTTCAAACGGGTCACTCGCGCGAGGTCGAAATCGTCGCGGGTCAGCGTCCAGGGGACGTCGGGGCTACTCACTCGTACGAGGTTAAACGAAGGTCCAGCGAACCTCGCACTTGACAAGGTGCGCCGCCAGCGGCGAGAATTGAGGGGTCATCAAGAGCGACTGAGGGACGGCCCCGTTGAAGTCGCGACAACCAGTGTGATACCTGAGCAACCCGCTCATCACATCAGGTGCCAAAGGCCGAACGATGAAAAGGGAGTTATGAGTTTTGCAACCGGTCTGATATGTCGAGAGTGCGGTAGCGCGTACCCCAGTGAAGCGCGGTACTCCTGCGAAAACTGCTTTGGTCCGTTGGAGGTGAACTACGACCTCGATGCGGCCAAGCGCGTCGTGACGCGAGCGTCGATTGCGGGCGGCCCCCCGTCGATCTGGCGCTACGCGGCGCTGTTGCCCGATCCCGGAACGGAGCCGGTCGACTTGGGCGCGGGGTGGACACCGCTTCGGCGCAGTACGCGATTGGCCGAAGTGCTCCGTGTGCGTGAGCTGTGGTTGAAGGACGACACGCGCAATCCGACCGGCTCGTTCAAGGACCGGGTCGTGTCGGTCGCAATGTCGAGCGCTCGTCGCCTCGGCTTCACGACCGCGGCGTGCGCGTCCACGGGCAACCTCGCGACGTCGGTGGCGGCGCACGCGGCCTTTATTGGTTGGCCGAGCGTGACGATCATTCCCTCGGACTTGGAGAAGTCCAAGATCGCGATGACGGCGATCTTCGGCGGTACGGTGCTGGGCGTCGAAGGCAACTATGACGACGTCAACCGCCTGTGCGTGGAGCTCGTCGCCGAGCACGCCGACTGGGCGTTCATGAACGTGAATCTTCGCCCGTACTACGCCGAAGGATCCAAGACACTCGCGTTCGAGATCTGTGAACAGCTGGGTTGGCGCACGCCGGACCAGGTGGTCGTGCCGCTCGCGTCGGGTAGCCAGTTCACCAAGGTGGCCAAGGGATTCGACCAGTTCATAGAACTCGGACTCGTCGACGGGGCCGCGCCGGTGCTCTTCGGCGCGCAGGCGACCGGTTGCTCGCCCATCGCGACAGCGTTCGCCAAGGGCGCCGAGGTGGTTACGCCGCAACGTCCGAACACCATCGCGCGTTCGCTCGCCATTGGCAATCCGGCCGACGGCCCCTACGTGCTCGACGAACTACGCGCGGGCGGCGGCGACTGCGGTTCGGTGAGCGACGACGAGATCCTGGAGTGCATTGGACTCCTCGCACGAACCGAGGGAATCTTCGCCGAGACGGCTGGCGGAGTGACCATCGCGTCGCTTCGTCAGATGATCGCGCGTGGCACGATCGATCCGGAAAAGTCCATCGTCGCCATCATCTCGGGCCACGGTCTGAAGACCCTCGACGCCATTGTCGAGACGGCCACGGTGAGTTCGACAATCACCCCGTCACTCGAATCGGCCGAAGATGCACTTCGCTTCCACCAACTGGTGGCCGCCTCATGAGCGTCACCGTCCGCCTCCCGAGCCAGTTGCGCACCCTCGTGGGGGGAGCGGGGGAAGTGCCGGTTGAAGCGGCCACCGTGCGCGAGGCCATCGTCGCCGTCGATGTCGCCTATCCGGGCATTGCCGTGCGGGTGCTCGACGATCGAGGTCTCTTGCGCCGATTCGTGAACGTCTTCGTGGCCGACGAGGACGTTCGGTTCCTCGACGGGCTCGACACGGTGCTCGAACCGGGACAGACGGTTTCGCTCGTTCCGGCCGTCGCGGGCGGCTGATCTCCGTTAGCACTCGTCACCCTAGACTGCTAATATTGCAGTGCACCAAAAAGGTGCCTCGCACTAGGAGGATTCACAGTGGCGAAACTGATCTCATTCGATGAAGAGGCCCGCCGGGCGCTGGAGCGCGGCATGAACAAGTTGGCCGACGCCGTTCGGGTGACGCTTGGGCCGAAGGGTCGAAACGTCGTCTTGGACAAGAAGTGGGGCGCGCCGACGATTACCAATGACGGTGTCTCGATTGCGAAGGAAATTGACCTCGAGGACCCGTTCGAGCGCATCGGCGCTGAGCTGGTGAAGGAAGTTGCCAAGAAGACCGACGAGGTTGCCGGTGACGGCACCACGACCGCGACGGTGCTGGCGTGGGCCATGGTTCGTGAAGGACTAAGGAACGTCGCGGCTGGGGCCAACCCGATGTCTTTGAAGAAGGGCATCGAGACAGCCGTTGAGGCGGCGGTTGCCAGTTTGCACGACCTCGCCAAGCCCGCCGACACCAAGGAGCAGATTGCCCAGGTGGCGTCCATCTCCGCGGCTGACGACGAGATCGGCGCCATGATTGCCGACGCCATCGACAAGGTCGGCAAGGACGGCGTCATCACGGTCGAAGAGAGTCAGTCCTTCGGCATGGAGATGGACCTCGTTGAGGGAATGCGCTTCGACAAGGGATTCATCGCTCCCTACTTCGCGACCGACACCGAGCGCATGGAAGCGGTCCTGGAGAACGCCTACATCCTCCTGGTCTCGAGCAAGATCACGTCAGTCCGCGACGTACTGCCGGTCCTGGAGAAGGTCATGCAGTCCGGCCGTCCCCTGTTGATCATTGCCGAAGACGTCGAGGGCGAAGCGCTCGCGACACTCGTGGTGAACAAGATTCGTGGCACTTTCAAGTCCGTTGCCGTGAAGGCACCGGGATTTGGCGAGCGTCGCAAGGCCATGCTCCAGGACATCGCCATCCTCACCGGTGGCCAGGTAGTCACCGAGGAGATCGGCCTCAAGCTGGAGAGCGTCGGCCTCGAGATGCTGGGCACCGCCCGCAAGATCGTGGTGACCAAGGACGAGACCACGGTGGTCGAGGGTGGTGGCTCCGAAGACGAGATCAAGGGCCGGATCAACC
>PLZP01000063.1:0-7534 GCA_003152215.1 Acidimicrobiaceae bacterium
GTCTTACCGGCGCCGGAGGCGCCGAGCATCACCGCGGTCACGCCACGGTGGAGGAGCCCGCGAAGTTCTTCAATGCCGTTGCCACTGGCCGAACTGGTCGTGAGGACCTCCACGCCGGGGACCGTCTCCTTCGCCTCGATGACGGCGTCCTCGACGATCTCGGAGCCGTCGGATTTCGTGAGTACGACGTACGGACGCGCGCCACTGTCAAAGGCCATGACGACGAGGCGTTCGAGCATCAGCGAGTTCAGTTCGCGGTCGATCGGCAACACCACCAAGACGAGGTCGATATTGGCCGCGAGCAGTTGCACGTCGCCGGGCGTCGAGCCGGGCCGGCGAAGTTCGGTGCCACGCTCGGCTACCGCGATGACGTAGCCGTCACGCACGCTGACCCAATCGCCGGCCACCGGTGTCAAGTTGAGGTTCGTCGCGTACTGCAGCGTCGAGGTCTGCTCTCGACCGTGCGCATCGCACCACGTCACTTCGGCGGTCGTCCCGTGCACGATGCTGATTCGCCCGGGGTCGGCGTCGGGCGCGAAGAGAACGTCCGACGGTTCACTGAGTCCGAGCGTCGCGAGCACCTGTCGAACGCGATCGCTATCGGCCTTGTCTGGTGCTGACTCCAAGATTTCCTTCTCCGTGCGCTCGGCACGTGGTCGATGCTGCACATTTCCCAGTGAAAGGCTATTTGACGCAGCGACGCAGCGCTACGGCGTCAACGACAATGGCCCGATTGTGCGAGTGACGGTGGGAAGATTGGGTGATGAGTACTCCTAGTTGGCAGTCCCTGTGGCATCTTCACCCCGGCGTTCGACACAAGGAGGATCTCTCCCTGGGCGAGCGCGCGGCCGACCGCATGCGCAACATCATGGGGTCCTGGCCCTTCGTCTTCTCGTTCTTCGGCGTCATGATTCTCTGGGCGGCCGGCAACACGTACTTCCTGCAACGAGTCATTCACCACAAGGCCTTCGACCCCTACCCGTATATCTTGTTGAACCTGTTCCTGTCAATGCTCGCCGGCGTCCAGGCGGCGGCACTGCTCATCGCGGCCAAACGGACCGACTCGATCAGCTCCGAGATCGCGCTGCACACGGTCAAGAACACCGATGACATCAAAACGCTGCTCGACGAGAACACCGAACTGACCAAGTCCGTGAAGATCCAGACCGACCTCTTGGAGGAGATCCACCGTCACGTCGCGGCCCTCAGCCCCAGTGCCGGACTCTTTCCACCGGGTGGAACGCCACCGAGTTCGCCGTAACGTCAGCATTTTCGCGACGCGGGTTCATCGACCCAGTGGTGGTGATCAATCAAAACGTCCCAGTGACCGAAGTCACTGGGACGCATGAACTTCCAACTCGACGGTTTCCCGCCGGCCCTGTTAGAAGTGGTACTACTCTGGCATGAAATTGCCCAGAGGATTCGGTGTAAAGCCGATCGAACTCTTGAGCGTCTTGATGACGTCACCCGGAGCGAAACCCTGCGGCTGGTACAGCACTGGCAACTGCTTCGCCGCGTAGGTGGTGAATAAATGTGTCCATTACTTCAGAACATTGTGTAGAGAAAACGCCCAGAATCGAATGGCCGCGCACGCACCGATAGTGACAGTGGGCTTTCCTGGGGTCGTGCTCGAAAGGCCGAGTCACCAGCCGTTAAGTTTTATTGAGTGAATTACGGGGCCCCCACTTGGATTCGGCGTACCGCGATCATTGCGGCCGGTCTCAGCGGGTTGTTGATACTTCTACCGGTGAACGACACACCCGCGATCGCCACGTCACCCGTGCTTCCTTCGTGTGCGACTTCGTCGCCCACCACGACGACGACGATTCCTCGGTCAACAACCACTACGTCGACGACCACGTCGACGACCACTACCACGGTGCTACCCACGACAACCACCAGCACGGTGGCGACCACGACTACATCGACGACGCCGACTTCGACGACCACCACGGTGCCACCAACGACGACAACGCATCCGACGACCACAACAACGCTTCCGACAACGACCACCACGGTCGCTAAAAAGAGAACTTCCTTAGTGTGGCCGATTCAAGGAAGTGGCGCTGCGGCCATTCCATCTCTTTGCGTTGTCGCCGAATCACCGAATCAGCCAATGGTGCCAATCGCGAGTATCACCAAGATTATGACGACGTGGGTTGTGTTGCACGCACTGCCGCTCAGCTACGACGAACGAGGGCCGTGCACGACGGTGACGCCCTACGACATGTCGCTCTACGACTACGACGTGGCGTCAGGTCAGAGCCACGCTCGCATCGTCCTGCACGAACACATCTGTGAGGGCACCCTGTTGCGGGGACTGCTGGTCCACTCAGCCGGCAACTACTCGCAACTACTGCAGAGCATCATCGGATGGAGTCCTTCGACATTCGTTCGCGTCATGAACCGTGATGCGAAGTCGCTCGGACTACTTCGAACCCACTACGCCGACTTGACGGGCATTTCCACGGGTGACCGATCGACCGCGAGAGACCAGGCGGTCCTGGCGGTCGACCTCATGACGTACGAGCCAATCGTCGACCAAATCGTGGCGCTCACGCACGTGTCGCTCCCCTACAACGGGGTCGTCGAGTCCTACACACCACTGATTGGCGTGGACGGCGTCGTCGGCGTGAAATCGGGTTTCACTGACGACGCCGGAGGATGCGACGTAATGGCCGTGCGCGTCACCGTCGCGGGCCAGACCTTCAATACCTACGCCGTGGTGCTCGGCCAACAGAGTTCGAACCCTCTCGGGCTCGCGGGCGCAACCGCCCTCGCACTGTCGCGTTCACTGAAATCGTCGTTGCGTTCGGTGAAGACGCCGAGCGGAGTAAAAGTCGAGTGGACCGGGCCAGCCGCCGATGTGATTGGTCCCTCAACTGGCTAGCCAAATGCCTGGCTGAGGTCCTCGAGCAGATCGTCGATATCCTCAATTCCCACACTGAGACGTATCAGGTTGTCGGGCGTCTCCAGGAGCGAGCCGCTCACCGAAAGATGCGTCATCAGCGCTGGCAACTCAATCAGGCTCTCGACGCCCCCGAGCGACTCCGCCAGTGTGAAGACCTTGGTGCGCTCGACAATGCGCTTCGCTCGCTCGTTGCCGCCGGCAACCTCGAAGCTCACCATGCCGCCGAAACCGCTCATCTGATCCAGGGCCACCTTGTGATTGGGGTGGGTCGGAAGGCCCGGGTACCAGAGCTTCGTAATGTCCTTCGTCGCGACCAGCAGCTCGACGATCCGCGCCGCGTTCTCCTGGTGGCGGTCCATGCGAACGCCCAGTGTCTTGATGCCGCGCAGCGTCAGGTAGCAGTCCAGCGGTCCGGGGATCGCCCCGACCGCGTACTGGAAGAACTTGAGTTGCTGCGCGAGTTCGGCGTCACTGGTGATCACGGCGCCACCGATGACGTCCGAGTGTCCCCCGAGGTACTTCGTCGTTGAGTGTACGACGACGTCGGCGCCGTGCGTGAGCGGCGTCTGCAGATAGGGCGTCGCGAACGTGTTGTCGACGACGAGCTTGGCACCGTGTTGGTGCGCCACGTCGGCAACGCTGGCGATGTCAACAATTCGCAGAAACGGGTTACTCGGCGTCTCGGCCCATACCAGCTTCGTGTCGTCGTGCCACGACGAGGCCACGGCGTCCAGATCGGAGAGATCGGCCACGTCGGTGTAGATCCCCCACGGACCGAGCACTCTCGTCAAGAGTCGATACGTCCCGCCGTAGGCGTCGTTGGACATGAGGACGTGGTCACCGGGCGTAAGCGTGCGCAGCATCGCGTCGGTGGCGGAGAGCCCCGAAGAGAACGCGACGCAGAACTGTCCCGCTTCGAGGCTGGCGAGCACCGTTTCGAGCACCGCGCGCGTGGGGTTGTCACCTCGTCCGTAGTCGGCGAACTTAACGACGCCCACCGACTCTTGCGCGTACGTCGAGGAGAGAAAGACCGGCACGTTGACCGCGCCCGTGGTCTCCTCCGGCTCCTGACCGTCGTGAATCGCGCGAGTGTTGAAGTTCACTTTGTTTCCTGTTCTGTCTGGCCGGGCGCGGAGTTGGAGAGAAACCGCAAGACGTCCGACGCCGTGACCACGCCGCGAGGCCGNNTTGAACGTCAACTCCATGAGGTCCAGTTCGTTGGCGGAGCCCACGACCTCGGCGGCCGCCAGGGGCAGTTCGTCGGTGACCGCGACCACGACTTGGGAGACTCCTCGGGCACGCATCAGTTCGATGACCTCGCGCACGCTCTGATCGACCCGGGCCAGGATCAGGTCCGTCGCGTTCGCACCCTTCGCGTCGAGAATGTCGCCGGCGTTGGGACCCGTCGACGTCGTGATGAAGCCGTAGCCGCGCATCCAGTCGTCGTTAAAGATCTTGGAGATGTAGCCCCGACCCGAGTCGGGCACGAGGACGACAACGCGCGAACCCTTGGGCGCGCTCTGGGCGACCCGCAACGCGGCCACGACCGCCGTGCCACCCGATCCACCAATCAACATGCCCTCTTGGTGGGTCACGAGTCGAGCCATGGCGAAGGCGTCGGCGTCACTCACCGCAATGACCTCGTCGACGAGGCTCGGGTCGTAGTTCGCTGGCCAGAAATCCTCGCCTACGCCTTCGGTCAAGTACGGCCGCCCTTCACCGCCGGAGAAGACCGAACCCTCGGGGTCCGCCGCGATAATGCGAACGTCGGGGTTCTGTTCCTTCAGATACTTCGCCACGCCACAGACGGTGCCGCCGGTGCCGGCGCCCGCGACNNAGGATTGGAGTACTGATCGGGTCGGAAGGCGCCGGGCGTCTCCTTGGTGAGCCGCTCCGCCGTCGAATAATACGAATCGGGATCTTCCGGTGCGACGGCCGTCGGACAGACGACCACCTCGGCACCGTAGGCCTCGAGGAGGCGAACCTTCTCAGCCGCCATCTTGTCGCTCATGACGAAGATGCAGCGATAGCCGCGCTGGGCGGCCACGATCGCCAGACCCACACCCGTGTTGCCACTCGTTGGTTCCACGATGACGCCACCGGGCTTCAAGAGTCCATCGCGCTCGGCGGCGTCGATCATGGTCAGGGCCGGTCGGTCCTTGGAACTGCCACCGGGATTGAACGACTCCAACTTGACCAGGACGTCAACGCCCTCTGGAATCGCCAGTCGATTGAATCGAACGAGTGGCGTCTCGCCAATGAGGTCCAGTAAAGAGTTGGCTACACGCACGTTGCCACCTTAATTTGGTCGCCGCTACACCAGATGCACCGCGGTAGAGGCAGACGACATCGCGTTGAGACCGTTGTGGCGGCGATGCGATTACTCGACGGGCGCCGGGCGCTCGTCACTGATCCGATAGGGATTGAAGGTGCCCCTTGGGTCAAAGGCCCGTTTGATCGACTGTTGGAGTGCGACGATGGCCGGATCGGTCAGCGCCAGATAGTGCGCCTGCTTGTCCAGTCCAATCCCGTGCTCCCCAGAGATCTGTCCCCCCAGTTCCATGCCGAAGACGAACAGTTCACGCAGCAAGCGCTCACGCTGCTCATCGTCAGGCAGGAACACGGAGAGATGGACGTTGCCGTCGCCCACGTGACCGCATCCGCCAATGAAGGCCTCGTGGCGCGCCGCGATCCGCTGTACTTCCTCGAGGAACCTCGGCACGGTCGAGCGAGGAACGACGATGTCGACGATGTCGTTCGCGCCAAGTTCTTTGGTCACCCAAAAAAGACGCTCGCGCGCTTCAATCAGTCGCACCGCAGAGCGTTCATCCAACACGTAGGTGTCGAGCGCCCCTGACTCCTCCAACAGTGCGGCCAGGTCGACGAGATCGAGATCGAGTTGTGCGGCGGTCCTCGTCTCGAGAATGACGATGAGATAGGCGGTTGCCTTGGCCGCGACCGCGGCGTCCACACCCAACTCGAGCGACGTCGACCGCGTGAGCGCCGTCAACGTCACGGTGTCGAGGTACTCGAGCATCGCTGGCTGCAGTCCGGAGGTGATCAGTTTCGGCACCACCCGCGTGACCTCCTCCAGCGAACCGAAGGGCACGAGCGTCGTCGTGGTGTGCGCCATCTTCGGTGAGAGTTTCAGCGTGACCTCAGTGACTAACGCCAGCGTTCCTTCACTGCCCACGATCAACTGGGTGAGGTCGTAGCCCGACGAGACCTTGACGACCGGTCCTCCGGTACGCACCACGCTGGCGTCCGCCAGCACCAACTCCAGTCCCAAGACGTGTTGACGGGTCACCCCGTGGCGTACCGCGCGCATCCCACCGGCATTCGTGTTGACGTTGCCGCCCAAGGAACCGGAGAGTTCACCGGGATGGATCGGATACTGCAGTCCGGTCCCGTCCAGCGACGCGTTCAGTTCGCGCAGCGTGACGCCCGGTTGGACGACCACGACGTGGTCCGCCACGTCGAGACGAAGAACCTGATTCATCCGTTCGAAACTGACGACGATGCCACCTCGTATCGGCGTCGCGGCGCCGGAAAGACCTGTGCCGGAACCGCGGGGCGTAATGGCAACGTCGTGACGAGTCGCCGCCTGGACGATTGAAACGACCTGTTGCGTCGTCGCAGGGCGCACAACGGCGAATGGCTCCACCATCCGTTGGTGCAATGACTCATCGTGCAGATCGTCGGGATTGTGATGAGGCGTGAAGGTGATAAAACCTTCGCCGACAATGGCGAGCAGTTCATCTCTCAGCGAAAGGTCGGTCATTGAAGAGAACGCTACCGCCGACGAGCGCACGAACGCTTTCGTGTGGCTTTTTAATCAGGCCTCCATCAGGTTCGGAGTCAGAACCACCAAGAAGATTCGACACGAACTGGCCGATTTGGGACTTTTGGTCGCAGGAAAATCGCACACCACGTGCAAACATTCGATATGGCGACGAATGACCCCATGTGGAAGACCCTGGTCCAGGCCGCCGCTGACCTCAAGGACTCCGGTGATGGGGACTTCTCATGGTCGGACCTCATGAAGAGGGCTCGCTCACTCGATCCCTCGCACTACGAGAGCGCGTTCGGACCAGTGTTTCAATCCATGGTGATTGAATCGCCGACGCCCGCCGTGACGCCCATTGGCAAGGTCTTCACCAGAGTGAGCCGCGGCACGTACGAACTTAGGTCCGTCCCCGAGGGAATTGGGTCCTCCGCACCCAAGCTCTTCGAGGAGTCGGTGGTCCGTTCCATCACGCAGACGCCCACCCAACGAGATGTTCGCCATCGCTCGTTGCAACTCGCCGCCAACTTCGACGCCTACGTGGCACATTTCCAGTCACACGTGCCCTTCACGAGGCCCCGTGAACTTTCGCTGCATCGACTGACCATCGATCGTCGCCGTGAACTTGGAACGGTCGAACACGCCCTCGAGGACGAGGCGTTCCTCGATTCCCTCTTCGCCACACTGATCTTGCGAGGTATCGGCACTCGGGGTACCAAGCTGGTGCCTCGTGCGCAGTTCGCCTTCACTCTCCAATCCCACCAGGACGAGATCTCGGCACTGGAAAGATTCTCAATCGAGGACTCCGGCCTTGACGTGACCGCCGTTGCCGAGCGCCT
>PLZP01000063.1:7563-23586 GCA_003152215.1 Acidimicrobiaceae bacterium
TCCCAAGTCGCACCATCACGACTTCTCGACGAGGAGTGGAACTCTTCGACTTCGCAGATTCTCGACAATGCGTTGATCGGTTACTGCCAACTCGAGCTGAAGGCCACGATCGAACTCAGTGAACGTGCGCCGAGCGAAACGAAGTCCGCGCAAGTACTTCAGTTTGACCTCGACGATCGCACCTCGCCACCGTCTGCTCAAACTGAGCCACCTCGTCGACGCTGGTTTCAGTTCTGGAAATCAACTCGAAGAGAACGAGTTCACGTTTGAGTGCTACGAACCTTCGACGAGCACTGCACCATCTGTAGTGACGCTGCGAGTCCTCGCTGCTCTGACCCGCCATTCAATCGCACCAATGCACGCCCAACCCACGAGGATCGCGAGCCAGAAAGTGAGCAGTCGGTAGAACAGGACCACCGCGAGTGCGGGGACCTTCGCCGTGCCGTAGGCGACGAGAATCACGGCGAGGCTTCCTTCGACGACGCCGATGCCCCCGGGTATGAAGGGCAGTGACGCAACGATCTGCGACACGCCGAAGGCGAGCAGGACACCATGCCACGGAATTGTCGCATGGACCGCGCCAAAGCAGCAGACCAGACAGAGGAAATCAATCAGCCAGATCATCGTGGCGATGCTCACTACGTGGAGCGTCGATCCAGTACTCATGGGGATGTCACGCATGCGCGCCAGCGTGGACTCAATGCGCCGACCCAGAGCGTCTCGAGGATGACCTGTGACACGTTGTGAGAAATGGACCACCGATCCGAGAAACCGCAGGAGAAGGTCTCTTCGAACCAAGAGTGCCCCCGCCGCCAGCACCACCACCAGTCCAACGACCACCAGCGCTGTGTCGTGCACACCGGTGTTGCCGGCGAGCGCCACCACGACGCCCAGTAAGAGGAGCAGTGACATCCCAATCGCTTGCGCAATCAAAATCGTGAGAATCGCCCATCCGGCACTCGCGCCACTCGCCCCGCGTTGACGAAAGAAGCGGTAGCGATAGGCGCTCGACACGGCCGGCTCCCCCGGGATCGTGTAGGCAATGGCGATATTGGCGAGCGACACCAAGGTGAGCGATGACAGTGACAGCCTCGCCCCACCCATTCGAAGGACCACCCGCTGGAGATAGGCGTAGCCCACGAATGACAAGGCCTCCGCGGCGAACGCACCAAGCACCCACCAGTAGTTCAAGTGGCTGAGTTCATGGAACGCACCCGTCAGTTCGTGTCGCTTTCCAAACAGCAGGACAAGGATGAAGAGGCCCACAGCCAGGCCGAGCGCATAGAAGAGGTAGGTCACGAACCTTCGTGGCGGAGCCGTTCCCATTGGTTGGTCGCTCACCGGTTCACCTTACTTACAGAGCTCATCAAGTCCACGCCAGAAAGCATCGACCACGAGGTCGATACGCTTTGGCATGGACTCACGTGAAACGGACTCACACTTCACGCCGATTGACCACCCGGTTCGAGTCGCCATTGTCGGTCTTGGACACGTCTACGAACTCAATGTTCGTGCCTTTCTGGACAATGCGGACGTGGAAATCATTGCGCTCGTCGATCCCAGCATCGAGCGCCAACATCAGCGACAAGCCGATTGGCCCAGTGCGAAGACATTCGCTTCGGTGGAACTCTTGGCGTCGAGTGGACTCGAGGTCGATGCCGTCGAAGTGCTGGTGCCCTGGACCTTGCACGAAGAGGTTGTCACCGCCTGTCTCGCAAACGGCTGGCACGTGAATCTGCAAAAACCGTTCGCGCTCGACCTCGCCAGCGCATCACGAATGACGGACGCTGCACTGCGTCAGAATCGCCAACTTCGAATAATGGAGAACTACCTCTTCTACGAACCACTCGTGAAACTGAAGGAGGTCGTCGACTCCGGCGAACTCGGTGAGATCAGCGGCTACCACATGAAGATGGTCGCCAGTGGTCGCGGAGGTTGGGACGTTCCGGGCAGTTCGTATGATTGGCGTTTCGAACAGGCGTGGTTAGGTCGCGGCACCCTGTTCTTTGACGATGGTTGGCACAAACTCTCCACCGCCTTGTGGCTCTTTGGCCCGGTAGAAGAGGTCCGCGCCTGGATTGGCGATACGGAGATCATCCCCGGCGTATCAGTCGACGCGCCGACGACGGTGTCGTGGGAGCACACGAATGGCGTGCATGGCGTGTGGGACATCACGCTGGCCGTCGACATGTACTTGCGTTCGGACTACTACACGAATGACGAACGCTGGGAGGTCACGGGAAGGCGAGGCTTCGCCCGGGTGAATCGCTGCACTGCGCGTGGTCTTCAGCAACCAAGCCTCGAGGTGTACCGTGACGGTGAAATGCGGTCATTTCACGCGCTCGACGACGACTGGGGTGACAGCTTTCGCGACTCCGGTCAACATTGGATCAACTACCTCCGAACTGGCAAAGGCCCACGCCTCTGGGGGCCGGAGGAGGCGACCGAAGTACTGCGCTTCGCGCTCGCTGCCTATGAGAGCAGTGCGCAGCAGGGAATCGGCGTCAATCCGAGGGAAACCAAAGGTTGACGCACGTCGGCTTTTGTTAAACATCGCTCGCTAGGTACTCAAGTTAAGCGACGGTACTTATTGAGATGTCTAATTGAAGTTCGTCGACATATGCGAAGGCTTCTCAAGATGAACGAGGTAGCAGCGTCTGCATTACGTTGAATCGTATGAAGGCATACGTCGGCGTAACTGACTCTGACTGGTACGCGTACTTATCGTCCCGCACCAACATTCGCGAGGTCAACTTTTGGCGCCCCTACGGCGCTCGCGCCTTCAAGGTCCTCGCACCAGGTGAGATTTTTATTTTCAAGACCCGATACCCCCAGAACAAAATTGTGGGCGGTGGAATATATGAGGGTTTCGTTTCTCTCAATATTTCGAGGGCCTGGGATTTTTTTGGTGAAGGTAATGGAGTTGGTTCGATCGAGGACCTCGTCGACCGACTTTGTGCAATTACCGGCGAGTCAATTGATGACGTTGGAGATCGAGAGATTGGATGCGTGTAACTTCGAGACACCTGGTTTCTAAACGATGGCGAACTACTTCCTGCGCCACTTACATTCTCGGCAAATATCGTCCAAGGGAAGTCATACGAATATCCCGGCCAAGACGACATTATCGACGCGATCGTCCAGAGAATTTTGTCTCACGAAGAATCCAACCAGCCGATCTTGGAGAATATAGGAAGTCTTGGACCGACACATGGGAATCCACGCACGATTTTTCCGCGTTTAGGTCAGGCGGGATTTAAGGCCGTCGTTCAAGAGGCTTACGGGCGACGCTGCGCCGTAACAAATCACAAGATAATTCCAACTCTCCAGGCCGCCCACATTCTCCCGGTCGCCGAAGGGGGTGAACATCGAATCGACAATGGGATTCTCTTGAGATCGGATGTCCACACTCTGTTCGACAAGGGATACATTGCCATGGATCTAGAGTTTCGACTCATCGTGAGTCCCAGACTGCGATCAGAGTTCGGCAACGGGGACGAGTTTTACGCGAGAGAAGGGCAGATCATCAGTTTGCCAACTAAGGTCATTCATAAGCCTTCGCTTGATTTTCTTTCGTGGCATTTGGAAACTGTTTTTCGCTAGCGGCTGAGCTATTCGGGAGATGGGGATGCCAAGGCGAGCGTATGCTCAGGGCCAATGACATCCATTGCTGAACAGGCCTGGGTATTCATAACGATTTCGGACGGTGAACGATCGTCGTCAGCCCATGAAGGCTATGACGACTCCGTTGGCATCTATTACTCATATGACTCCAATGTCGCTCAATCAAGGCGCGTGCGCACGGGAGATATCGTCATAATTCGCGTCGATAGCGACGTCGCTGGTTGGGGAATCATTGAACACATTGACGTAGTCCCAGACCAATCAAAATTGATGATCCGATGTCCCTCTTGCCAAAAAGCACGGCACCACAGGAGGACACGATTGCTGCCTACGTACAAATGCGATAATCACGCCTGCGGTCATGAGTTCGAAGAGAACGAAGCAATTAGGGAGTTTGAGTCAGTAACGACCTTCCGCGCCTATTACGCGAATACTTGGACCGAAGCGGCAAGACCAATTGACTTTCGTGAGCTCGCGGAGCTTCAAACGAGTACGAGTACTTTCAATGCAATCCGACCACTCGATCCAACGTTATTGCCTCCGTTCCTCGACAAACTTTCGGGGCGGGACGTAAACATCTCTGTCGACTTTTCTACTGATGACGTTCGTAATATTCTTGGAGGGCACGTCGAGACGGTCGTCCGTCGCCGACGTGGTCAGCGGGCATTTCGATTTGAAATGATGCGTCGCTACGGTGAACAATGCGCCTTCTCTGGCTCACAGCCGCCCCAAGCGCTTGAGGCTGCTCACCTCTACAGTTTCGCAAAACGTCCCGAGCACAGGAGCGATGGAGGCCTTCTTCTAAGGAGGGATTACCACTCTCTGTTCGACGCCAAGCTACTTGCAGTAAATCCGAGATCTCTGAAGATAGAGATCGCTCCCTGCCTTTCTAAATACCCTTCCTACAAAAAACTTGACGGATCAGCCCTACGAATTCAGGGTGAGTCGACTCCTTCCTTTGAACTTTTAGGTGAACACTACGAGCAAGCCCTTCGAGTCTTCTCCCACAACTGACACGACGAGATGACGCTAGCTAAGAATATGAGCGTCGCGATTGAGGTACGTGTCGCACTGCCCTCACCACATTCTGTCCGTTACTTGGAGTATTTGACTCTGTATTTCTCCGGAATTTTAGCCAGCGCAACTTCAGCGGCTTCGGCCCGGTCCTGAGCAGCGACAACCGTACTTTCGAGCAAAGATTTGATTGAGGCCACTGAAGACTCGAGTTCGGCCAAGGTCGTCTGCTGAACAACCCGCCCGGCTTCAGCCATCGCAATGCCAAATTCCTCGATTACGGATTTCGCCACCCCTGCAAACGACTTCAATTCTGACGAAGCCTCTTCGACTAGCTTCGATGCTGACTGTAACTGCTCTCCGGCTCTCGCCGAGTTCAGTTCAGTTTGGGCCAGTGCTGTGAGCTTCTCCTTCAATTCCTCAATCACTCGCAACGACTCAGTGAACTTCTTCTGTATGTCATTCAAGGTGAGTGCGTCCCCCTCAGGCATGGATCTCTCCTTCCGTTTGGACCTTCAGTAGTTGATTCAAATCGTCGTCGAGTTTTACAAGAGTCTCGTGCCAATGATTCACCATTATCGCCCCATTCAACTCGGTCCGACTACGTGCTACTTGCACTCCGTTGTGGGCGGATACCACGACTCCGTACCCCGCGTGCTGAAGCGCGATTTCTATTGTCGCCAACAAGTCGTCGTCCCGTTCAGCCGCCCAACTGAGCAGCCAACGAGAAATCTCCTCAAATGAAGCTTCGACGATACCGAAACGACTAGAACCCGTGTCAAACGCGCTCTCGATGTTGGAACGAACATCCTCAAGGTCACGGTCGAGTGAGAGGCCCTCAGAGAGCGCTCGAGCGATTAGCAGACCCGTATTTGTAGGGTCTGAAGTCAAGAAGCCGGGCAGTTGCACCACGCCACTCTTGAGCGGTCGTTGCGTCTCTCAGGTCATCCAGTTGCTCCCGCCACCTGAGAAACGAGAACTCCGCAGCGCTAGACAGACGCTCGACAATGGGGCTGACTTCTCCCTCTGAGAGGTAGTCGAGAATTCGTGTTCTGAACACCGCATCAGGATCCGCTTCGATTGAACCGACTGACGACTCTCGAGCCGCGAGCCACATCTCGCGCACTGACCGTCGCCTTGAGCGTTCAATTGTCTCGTATACGAATGAGATGAGTTCGCTAGCGCAGTTCTCGATCACGGCTCGGAGCGGAAGTTGCTCTTGATTCCCGAGGTGATCAAGAATCGTGCGCGACCGACCGGGCTGACTGCGCTCCACATAACCCCCTAGTCGTGAAACAACAGTGTGGGCGCTCACACCCGCGACAGTCACACTGAAGGCACGTTCCCTGGGAATGCTGTAGTCATCGACAACTCCGAGACGTACGAGCCGAGCGAGAGCTTGCTCCTGATCCGAATCCCTCTCTCGCGGAATCTCAACATCTCGCCTTTCGGGCCCTGGCTCTAATACGTCGACCAAGACCATGAGGGTGGCTAATTCCGCGTTGACGCCAAGAAACGAATTGAGATGAAAAAACAGCGCAGTTGTAACGTCGTCTCGTTGATTCGTTGCGATGCCACTCTGCTGATCGCGCATTGCTTCAAGCGAGTTCTCTTCGCCCAAAAGTTGACGATCTCTCTTCTCGTCATATTCAATGAGTATGAGCACGCAGCTAGAGTCCTTGCGATCTCGCCCCGCACGACCGACCTGCTGGTAGTACTCCTCGATCGATGAGGGCATGCCGTAGTGAATGACCCATCGGATGTTGGGTTTATCGATCCCCATCCCGAACGCACTCGTGGCAACGAGCACTGGACTCCTATTCGACTTGAAACGTTGGGCGTTTTCGCGCTTCACCTTTTCCCAACTGACAGCGTCGGTCCCTCTCGGTGCTCGACCTGAATACAGCAATGGCCTTGCGCCAATCGATGAGGAGGCCGCATCGGCTACTTTCATAACACCGAATCCGCCATCGACAGTCAGACAGAAGATCAGTCCAGAACTCGTGCGATTTTCTCTCGGTGAGAAAAACTGCCCCGGCGTCATTCCCGATCGATCCGCGAGTCCAAGAAGTTCACCTTGGAGAATTGCCGCTGCGTTGGCGGGCGTGGTCGTACGAAGAGAGAACCGAAGCTCACGCCGGTCGAAACTCTGAGGTTTGATAATGGTGCTTGGCGATAACACGCCAATCTCGAGCTGAGCTAAGACGTCCTTCAACACTGCGCGCGACGCAGTTCCAGTGAGCGCAAGCAGCGGTAGTGGATTTCGCTCGTCCCCGTGGTCACAGCAAGCACGAAGGGACCGACCGACCAGCAAATACGATGTTCTGAAGTCGTGGCCCCAATCGGAAACACAGTGTGCTTCATCAATGGCAGCGAAATTAATTGGTATCCTCGCGGTCAGCTGTGATAGTGCGTCACGAAAATTCTTCCTCTGAATACGCTCAGGCGCCAAGAGAATGAATAAGGCATCGCCCTGAGCGACTGAATCATGCAGCTCTTGGAATCCCCCACTTTGCAGTGCATGGCTCGTGAGACAAACCACTCGGTCAATTCCATTG
Organism: Acidimicrobiaceae bacterium; assembly: GCA_003152215.1. Lineage (GTDB taxonomy): Bacteria > Actinomycetota > Acidimicrobiia > Acidimicrobiales > RAAP-2 > RAAP-2. The sequence continues at coordinate 14,760 of PLZP01000063.1, forward strand.
GCGGCCATTCCGTCACGCTGATCTTCGATGAGTGATACGAGGGGCGCTATCACGATGGTGCGCCCGGGAAGGCAGAGTCCCGCCAACTGGTAGATCAAGCTTTTCCCTGCGCCTGTTGGCAGCAACACGGTGCAGTCGCGACCCGCCAATATCTCCTTGATAGCTTCGAGCTGTCCCTCTCTAAAATCTTCCTTTGCGAAGATTGAGCGAAGGAGGACGCGGAGCGACCAATCGACGTCTTGACCATGGCTTCCCGGACGGACTCGACGGTTCACTCCGTCACCACGTCCGTCGAGGACGTTCACGGGAACCATCGCTGATCGAACGACGACCCGAGGGATTGACGGACGACCTGCTGGCAATGGTGCCGTTGGTAGCTTGTTGCTTTCAACGAATAGTTCCACGTCAATCGGACTCCGCGAGAAGTCATCGAGGCGATAGGACCCATCTCTCCGGATGTAGGTCCAACAGCCGCCGTCAGTGGCGACGTCAACTCGCTTCGGGCTGACCGTGTCACCGCCCCAGAGATTGTCAACTGCGGCGATTGTTTCAAGATACGGGGCCAGCCGCCCGCCAACACCGCCGAAGGAGTCGTGAAGTCGAATGGACCATGTGGCTCCGCTGAGGAATCCAGCTTCAAGTGCCTCGAGGATTGCCAATACAACTCGATGCAATTGCACAGGGGCGACAATAAGTGCCGACGAATCAGAGTCTTCCGGAACCTCCTCCCACCGTTCCCGTAACTCTTCGAGTCTCGGCCCTTTTCCCGCGTGGATTTCAATCGTCGGAATCCGAAGCACTTCGAGTCCGATGGTGCTGGCTGCATCGTCAGCGAACTCGTCCAACTCCGTGGCTGTTTCGTGCTGGGCCCCATCGATCTCTACGATGAAATGCTGCATCCATGGAGCTTGGACAAGGAAGTCGACTTCGATGACTCCCTGCACGTCCTTGCTCGCCGCGTAAAGCATCTTGTCGAGACGGGCCTGAGGAGTAAACCACTGCGAAGAACCCAACCCAAGCTCCTGCTCAACCCAGTTGAGGAATGCGACTTCCTCGGATGAACCAAACGGAAGGCTTTGATCAATGGGAAAGGAGTCGATACCCAGCTTGGAACTTGCCAGAGTCGACGAGAGCGCGGGCGGACGCTTCAAAGCTGATGACAAATCACCTGGAAGAATTGAGTCTTCGATCTCCGCACCGAAGCCGAGATCGAGCAAGAGTTGGCGCTCCGACGCTGGGTGGACGGGCGGCATGGCGCCACGCTGAAGAATCTTTCGAACAACACCAAGGACACGAAGGGTGCTGACGTCGGTCACGCGCGCACTATCGACGTCATCACGGGCAATCCACACCGGTGACAGTCGCTCCGTTACGCCCGCCGGCAAGTGGACAGCGCGAAGTCTGCCCCCTCCCACGCTGTAGCGAGCAAGCCAATCGGATCGGAGCAGCGTTCCGTCTGACCATTCGACCTTGCGCGTTCGGTTCGTCGATGCTTCGAGAATTGCGCCATCTCGTATGGGAACAATTCCCCGGCACGCTGGATAGCGCGAGCAGCCCCAAAACCCCCCGCCGGCATTCTTCCCGCGAGAGGCTTGACGCCGAGTCATTGGTGATGAGCACTCCGGGCAATCGGGTACCGTCTCGTCGATTGGCGGAGACGATTCTTCTACGTTTTCATCGGTCTCAAGAGAGTCGCCAATCGCCATAATCTCCGTGCAACCCGGATAACCGGTGCATCCCCAGAAAGGTGAACCAGCATTTGGGCCTCGACGAGCAGTTCTCCTGACCATGGGACGGCCGCATCGAGTGCAATTATGAACTTCTTCGCTCATTCTCCCCCTCTCTCTGCACAGAGCCAAGCCATCGTAAGTCAACCTTCGCGACAACGCCGTTACGGATACGACCACGTCTCCCGTTTTCGGCGCGACACGACATTTCTCCCAAGAAACACGACATTCGTCTCAGTAGTTGATTGTTCCCCTGAGCCTTAGCGTGGCCGCAGGTTCGCATCAAGATGTTCGCCGATGCGCTTGACGGCGGCGGCATCGAGCGGGCCAGGCTCGTTGATCTTCTTCCAAATCGCCTTTGGCCACGAAATCAAAACAGTGAGGTGTTCGTACGGCCGGCTCGTCACGATACGCACGGTCGAAGCATCGCCCCATTCGCCGTCCATGAACACTAGGGCTGGCCTGATGGGCACGGATTTGTCGCCGATCACCTGAGCGACAGGAATAACGAGATTGAAGATGGCCTCAACTTCAGACGTTCGATCCTTGCCCCCGACGTAGAGGCGCTTCTCCGTGCCAAACACTGACGTGGACTTGTATTCGATCTTGCCTCTCCACGTCTTGGTGTCGATGATCCACACACCAGATGGCGCGACCACAATGTGATCTATGTTCGATTTTGTACCGGGCAAAATGCGGTCAGTCAGGAAAACCGCGCCTTCGTTGATGTGATTGTGCAACGACCGATCCATCAAGTACTCGCCCGCCGCTCCCTTGGTCCATTTTGGGTCGCGACGTATTCGAGCTTCACGTAATGCCGCAGAACCACCTACAGGATCGACTCCGTGCAGAACTTCTGCGCCCCCACGGTAGGAAGTCGCATCTATCACGGGACCACATGACTTGCACCGAACTTTCTGTCCGACGGGATCGTGCCAACCAATTTCCCGCTTCTCGATTGAAGCGCCGCATGATTCGCAATTGCCGCCCCAACGAAGGGACTTAGATTCCCAGGTCATAGCCTGTGAGGATAGCGAAATTCAGAATGAGGCTTGAGGCAAAGTTCGGCGGATAATTGCAAAGCACCCACTGTCCACTTCCAACGAGAGCCTCCTCTTCGGAACCCATCACCGATGTTCGGGAGCTCATTCAATATTGATGCCCGAGATTCCGCGAGTAAGCACCGGTCTAAAGTGCTGAAGTCCGACTTCCATGAACCTTAGAAGCGGGGAAGATTCCGGCTTTCGAAGTTCCGATCATCGTGTCGCGTTCGACGGTGATTACGAACTTCAAAGTCAGTTTCATTGGTGTTGTCACATCCTGCAACCATGTCAGTTGGTCGCCGTCCGCGACCACGTCATAGAAGTCAACAGTCTCAGCGTCGGTACGCCCCACACCACTGATTGAGCCGTCCTGTTCGGTAATGTCGAAGACGGCTGCGATTGTTCCAATCGGCGTATCGATGGTTACATCCCATGATCCTGCGAAAGTAGCCATTTGTACGTTGTCCTCTCGAGCCCGAATGGTTGAATCCTCAGCAACGTTACCTCGCCTTTTCAGAATTCTGAAAGTGACGAGGTCAAGGAGAATGAAGTTGCGAAATAACGGAAACTTGGATCGGTCGTACCTTCTGGAAGGTCGCGGCTAATTTGCCTCATGCCACTTAGAGCCCCACGTCGCACGCCCTGTACACCGAGTGCACAGCCTCGTGCACCGTTGGCGTTCCGCGCTGAAGCGGAGGCTCCAAGATTCGCGCAGTTATTCATCGACCTAAGTTCCTTCCAATGACGTTGGCACCAAAGTCCGTTGACGTCGGAAATCAAATCGCGAAGGCGACAAGGGGACTGGATCGCGTCTCCTTACGACTTCAGGTCACGAGCGCTCAGCGGCAATGCAACGGCCAAAACTCCTCAACTCCTGAATGGGTACGAAGTCCCTAGCGGATTTGCTCGGACCTCGCATAGTTTGCAATCAGAGGCGCAAAATGACGACAAGAGACCGCCTTCGATGGCCACGATCGAATGTAGGACGGAACCTATCGACACTCACCCTCGTGACAATGGGGTTGATTGTGTTGAACTTCGGCATGACACCGACCGCGGGTGCTGGTAACACGACGTTGATCACACCTGGAGGGACGGCGGCGAGCGACGTCGCCGCAGCGAACTCAGCGACGCGCTGGATTGCCGTGCCAGTAGGGACGCTGTGGGTCTCTCCGGGAACTATCCGACCTGTTGACCGGCTCACAATCGCTACACCCGTTTCGATTCGGTCCTGGATTGCAACGATGACTTTGGGACAGAAGCAATGGCTGGTCGGACGGATTGAAACCCAAGCACTCTACGGAACCCAGGTGACAGTTACTTCCGTGTCGGGGAAGTGGTCTCACGTCGTTGTTCCGAGCCAGCCAACTCCTCGAGATCGGCGGGGCTATCCCGGTTGGATACCGACCGGGCAACTCACCTCACGGTCTCCCGAGGCAACTCCGTCCTTCGCTATCGTCACGTCGCCCACGACGTGGGTCCGTAGTGCTTCTGGCGCCGTTAAGTCCAATCTCGTAATGGAAATCTCGTACGACACTCGGTTGCCCGTCGTGAGCTCGGATCACTCGTCGATCGAGGTGTCACTCCTCGACGGCCGCCACGGCTACGTCCTGCGGAAGAACGTATCCTTGCACGCGGCACACAAGATCTGGTCGGCGAACCGAACTGCAGTGATTGCCGAGTCGAAGAAGTTCATCGGATTGCCGTATCTATGGGGCGGCACGTCCGGCTTCGGTTATGACTGCTCCGGATTCACCTACTCGGTGTACCACGTTCTCGGTGTGACAATCCCGAGGGACGCCGCGCCACAGGCAACGAAGGGTACTCCGGTCCTTCGACAGAACTTGAGGCCCGGCGACCTCGTGTTCTTTCGAGATCGGACCGGCGTCGTGGTCCACGTCGCGATCTTCTATGGGTCGATCAATGGAGTTCCTTCGGTGATCCACGCTCCGAGTACAGGTCAGTCCGTCTCGATTACACCACTGTCGTCCTGGCCTGGTTCGTCGTATGCGGGAGCGCGCCGTTACGTCCCATGACGAACACGTTTCGAGCCATGCAATCTCGTGGCGCTTACAAGCGCGACGACTTCTCACCGAAAAGACCAGTCCACTGACAATCGATTCTCCACCAATCTCAGCGTGAGTTATTGGCCATCACGGTAATGGTCTCGGCTGAGCACTATCCGTCGTAACATCAACGGGGAATGGGCAATGACGCCATTCGCTCCTGCCCGTGGAGATCACGCTTCGCGTCGACGTCGAGAGATGAAGGGCCTGAATGCCACGACGTAATTTGACGAAGAAGATACCTGGTTCAGTGTGGCTACTGGGCGTCGTCAGTTTCTTTAATGATGTGTCCAGTGAAATGCTCTACCCACTCTTGCCCATCTTCATCACCCAAGTACTCGGCGCGCCCGTCGCAATCTTGGGTCTGATTGACGGAGTGGCCGAAGGCGCGGCCGCTGGATTCAAAATCCCTTTCGGGCGTTGGTCAGATCGACTCGGGAAAAGACGACCGTTCATCTTCTATGGCTACTTGGCTTCGGCGGCCTCGAAGGCCGTCGTAGCGCTGTCCACTACCTGGGGACTGGTATTCGTGGGACGGCTCCTCGACAAATTTGGCAAGGGCGTACGCACGGGTGCGCGCGACGCCCTACTGCTCAGCGATTCAAACTCCATGAATCGAGGTCGAGTGTTCGGGGTTCAGCAGAGCCTCGACAGTGCGGGCGCGGTCGCCGGTCCCCTGCTGGCCCTTCTCCTCCTGCACTCCTTTGGCAATGACATTCGTACGGTCCTGTACATCGCGATCATCCCCTCAGTCATCACCGTTCTCGTCGTTCTCTTCGTACGAGAGGCATTAGCAAAGAGCAAGCAGCCTGCCGTGAGTGGTGAAACGAGCGAATCGGCGGCGGCGACCGGCACGGCCACTGAAAACATCGTCGCTGCACCGAGACGCACGTTGCGGTCGCTTCCTCCAGAGTTGCGACTCTTTTTGATCGCCAGCGGACTGTTTGCTCTCGGCAACAGCTCGGACAGTTTCCTCATCCTGCGGGCGAAGAGTGTCGGACTGAGCATCTCCCTGGTGATCTTGGCGTACGTCCTCTACAACGTGGTCTACAGCGTGGCGTCAACACCCGCTGGAATCGTGGCCGACCGACTTGGCGCTAAGCGGGTGTACATCGCCGGAATGATTATCTACGTGATTGTCTACGTGGGGTTTGCCATCAACCGTTCAGTGACGGGTGTCTGGGTCTTGTTCTCGATCTACGGCCTGTACATCGCCCTTACCGACAGTGTGTCGCGGGCTCTCGTGGGAAGCTTCGTCACCGATCAACACGAGGCCGCCGGTATTTATGGACTCATGCAAACAGTCGTCAGCGTTGGTCTGGTGTTGGCGTCGATCATCGGAGGCGTGCTGTGGTCGACCGTTGGAGCATGGGCCACCTTCGCGTTCGCCGCCGGGTGCGCTATCTCGGCGCTCCTGCTGCTCTTGTCAACGAGTGCGAGACGTCCCGCCACTACGTAACACCCGAAGGTGAGGCGGTCTCTTGGCTCGCCACTGGTCACCTTGGCGGACAAACCACTCCAGTGACCTCTGGCCCGACGATGTCGATCACCAGCACGAGGGCACTCCCTGTAATACCCCGAAGATAGAGTCGAACATATGTTCGCTTCTCAACGAGAACTCAACGCGAGGCAACGCGAGGCCGCCACCTTTGGAGACGGTCCCCTCCGCGTCATCGCGGGACCCGGAACCGGAAAGACGACCACACTCACGGCCAGAGTCGAAATCCTTCTTGAGCGTGGCGTCGCGCCGGAGCGAATTCTGCTCCTGACCTTCACCCGCCGATCAGCGCGCGAGATAGTGAACCGTGTTCGCGCACTTCGAGGCGCTGACCAAGGTCGCCGGGTCTCGGGTGGGACCTTTCACTCAGTCGCCCACTACACGCTTCGCCGCCACCACGCTGCCGTTGGTCTGCCCGAAGGTTTCGGGGTTCTCGATCGCGGCGACGCCGCCGACCTCATGGACCTGGTTCGCGGTGAACTGGGCATTGTGAGCAGGGAGCGGCGACTCCCGAAGAAGGCGACCCTCGGCGCACTGTATTCGCGCACGGTGAACACGGGGATACCACTCGCCGAGGTCATGCGCGAAAATACTCCATGGTGCGCCGAGAGCTTTGACGAGGTCGCGTCGGTCTTCACGGCCTTCGTGGCCCGGAAGCGGTCACTCGGACTACTGGATTTTGACGACCTGCTCTTGTACTGGCGGGTGGCCGCGCAGGATGACGTCTTGGGCGAAAAACTCGGCGCGGCCTACGACCACATTCTGGTCGACGAGTTCCAGGACGTGAACCTCCTGCAATTAGAAGTCCTGGTTGGGCTGCGCCGAATGGATCCTCGCTTGACNNACTGTCACCCTGGACGCTAACTACCGCTCGTCCGCCGCGATACTCGAAGTGGCCAACGCCGTCGCCGCCGACGCGCCCGAAGGATTCTCCTCGGTTCTTCGCGAAGAGGTCCCGGTTACTGGCGCAAGCCAGCCGTTGCTGATCCACTGCGCTGACGAACGCGACCAGTCAGAATCCGTCGCCGACCGTGTCCTTGAGTTGTATGAACAGGGCATTGGCCTGCAGAAGCAGGCGGTGTTGTTTCGAGCGGCGCACCACAGCGCCGACCTCGAGATTGAACTCGCCCGGCGACGGATCCCCTTCGTCAAGTACGGCGGTCTGCGCTACCTCGAAGCTGCGCACGTCAAGGACCTGCTCGCCGCATTTCGTCTCGCCGACAATCCTCGAGATGAGATGGCGTGGTTCCGTCTCCTGCAGCTCATGTCCGGAGTAGGTCCAACGAAGGCGCGGCGAGCTATCAACGCGCTCCGAGACATGGACGGGAACATCCCCCTGTCCCACGGCGAGATTCAACGGCGATGGTCCGGCGTCGTCGACGTGCTGCCGAGCGATGTCCGAGATATGTCGCGTGATCTCGCAGAAGCCTTGTGCGAGAAAGAGTCGGAGCCGGTGGTGGTGCACGCGGAGCGAATTCGCCGAGCGATGGTGCCGCTCATTTCTTCGTCGTATGACGATGCGGCGTCCCGGCTTGAGGATCTTGGGGCACTCGTGCTGGCGTGCACCGAGACGACACGGTTGAGCGATGTGGCGGCCGAGCAAGCGCTTGAGCCGCCGGCTTCCACCGGGGATCTCGCTGGTCCTCCGACGATCGACGAAGACTGGCTGGTCCTCTCGACCGTCCACTCAGCCAAAGGTCTCGAATTCGACGCAGTTCATGTCATCCATGCCGCCGACGGCAACTTTCCCTCAGACATGTCGCTGGGATCGCCCGAAGGGCTTGAGGAAGAACGCCGTCTCTTCTATGTCGCGATCACGCGGGCACGGAGGAATCTCGCCGTCTACGTGCCTCTCCGCTACCACCATCATCGGGTCCGTGACGATCACTCTTGGGCCCAGCCATCGCGCTTCTTGAGCGAGTCGGTCCGCTCGACCCTCATGGAAGTTCCCGCTGCCAGCACAAGCCAGCAAATCCCATCCTCAACTCCGGCGGTCACTATCGATGGTTCTGGAGTCGTCGCGGGGCAACTGTCCAAGTTGTGGTGATTGAGGTCGGTGGGCCAATGCACCCCCGTGCGGGTTCATAGCGCGGCCCGTGCGAGACCGTGTCTCTTCGCCTGCACACGCTCTACCAAGCAGGGACCGGACTTCTGCAACAGCGTCCCGTCATGAACTCGTTTCTGTTGCTACTGGGTTGCCCAAAAGACAACACCATTGGTGCCGGCGAGCGTCAAGGTGCCAGCGTTGGTCACGGCAAGGAAGTTGTGGCCGCGGTGGGGAGTAGTGGACGACCACACGACATTGCCGGCTGCATTAACGGTCACGAGGCGTCCGGAAGGCTGCAAGACGGTATGTCCATGGAGGGCCCTCGTGTTGTTCCACCAGAGCGTTTGATGGTCAGCCGCCACGAGCTTGAGAGCGCCCGTTGGCGTCATCCTCAGTTGGCAGCGTGAGTTGGGGGACGAGACGTACCATCCGGGCGCAAGATAATT
>PLZP01000063.1:23617-30508 GCA_003152215.1 Acidimicrobiaceae bacterium
AGTGTTGGTCCACCCACCTCTGCGTAAGTGAGCTGACCGTCGGTATTCATCGTGAGGACGAACTGTCCATTCGGCGAGAGTTTGGTGACGCCACTGGCTAGGGTGGTGCCGTCCTTGAGTGCGGCGTACGTGGGCGCCAGCACGGGCGCGGCGGGATTGCCACACGTTCCCGGTGGACCCGTGCGGCCGAGCAGATCGACGAAGACGTAACCACGGCGTTCGAACGATCGGATGATGACGGGAAGTGCGGCGACTGTGGCGGGCATGGCGATCATCTGATTGTGCAGCAGGACTACGGGATGGCGTTGGCCGATTGATTCGTCGATGATCGAGTTCTCAATGTGGTGAATCCAGTACGCGGAACCTGAACCCTCCGCCTCCCAGTCGCCGCCCGAGGCGCTCCACATCCACAACGACAAGCCGTGGTGGTTGGCGACGGAAAGCGTGGTGGCGTTGTAGTCGCCGTAGGGCGGACGAAAGACGCACGGTACCGTGGCGGTGAGCCTTCGCTGAAGAACCATGACCTGGTATATCTCGCTGGTTTGCGCCGATGCAGAAAGTAAGGCCATGTCGGGGTGGCTGTTGGTGTGATCACCCAAGAGGAAGCCATCGGCAGCCTCCTCTTTAACCAGCTTGGGATAGTCGCTGATATCCCATCCGATGTTGAAGAATGTGGCGCGAACGTGGAACGCTTTCAAAATATTGATGATGGCCTGAGTACTCCTGCCGGGCCCGTCATCAAAAGTCAGGGCTACGGTCTTCTTCGACCCCGAGACCGACGGAGCAGTGTTGAGCGCGCCAATCGAGACTGGTGGGCATGACGGAGATGCGACAGACGTCGCCGATGCGACGGTGTCGCCTAATCCCACTACGGAAACGATCGTAAGGCCCAGCATGACAATTGTGCTCGCGAGAAAGGCCGCGAGCGGCTTCGTGGCGACCATGGTTCAAGCATGACTTGGGCGGGTGGGGCAATCAAATCCAATTCTTGATCGAACAACCGGAGCGGACTGAGACCGCATTGAGCATTGCCCAGAGTGGTTACCTACACCTCATCCTCACGAGCGAGATCACGAAGAGCAACGAAAGTGAAATCAGAAACCTTCTGAATCTCTCGAACAATGGTGGGCTCCAGCGGACAGCTTTCAACCCCAAGAACGCAAGCCAGTTTTGGGACCTTTTACCCTAGGCACCGGATGCCCCTAGCGCATTACCTTGAGCGCAAGAGTTTCAATCGTTGCGGGTTTGACCGTCCTCGAGGGAGCGCATGCACGACGTTGACCTTCTCGCGCCCATGGGACGTCGAACTTCTGCCGGTTGGCCCGCGCAGAGAAGCACTTGACCTCCTTGGTCCCGTCCGAGCCGACCCTCCCAACCGCAGGCGCCGACGGCACGGAAGCCCTCGTCGACGTACCCGACTCGCGGCGCTTTCTCGTGTTGGCCGTGCTGTGCCTGACGTTGCTCATCACAAATCTGGACGGCACGATCCTCAACGTGGCCCTGCCCACGATCGTGAAGACCCTGCACGCGACGTCGAGTCAGCTTCAGTGGGTCGTGGACTCCTACACAATGGTCTTCGCGGGACTGCTCCTGATCTCCGGCTCCCTCGGCGACCACCTGGGACGCAAGTGGGTATTCATCGGTGGGCTGGCGATCTTCGCTGTCGGCTCGGCCGCAACGGCATTTTCGAAGAGTCCCGACCAGTTGATCGCAGCGAGGGCCTTCATGGGCATCGGAGCCGCGGCGATCATGCCCTCAACACTCTCGATCCTGACCAATGTCTTCACCGAGCCGGTCGACCGAGCCCGCGCGATTGGACTGTGGTCGGGCACGAGCGGACTGGGGCTCGCAATCGGCCCGGTCGTGGGTGGGTGGTTGCTCGCCCACTACTGGTGGGGCTCGGTGTTCTTGATCAATGTGCCCATCGCCGCCGCGGCGTGCGTGGCGGCGCTGGTGATCGTGCCCAACTCGTTCAATGCGAACGCCCTACGACCCGACGTCGTCGGTGCCGGATGCTCGCTCCTGGGTGTCGCTTTGTTGCTGTGGGGCATCATCGAGGCTCCCGTGTGGGGCTGGGCCTCCCCTACGATCATCGCGGCGCTCGTCGGCGCCGTGGTGGTGTCCTTCACCTTCGTGATGTGGGAGCGGCACACGAAACATCCGTTACTCGAGCTCTCGTTTTTCGAATCTCGACGGTTTTCGGTGGCCATGGCGGGTCTCGGCCTGGTTCTGTTCGCTCTGTCGGGCGCACTCTTCCTGCTCACCCAGTACCTCCAGTTCTGCCTTGGCTACACGGCCCTGCAGACCGGGCTGCGCATCGCTCCGATCGCCGTCGTACTGCTCGTGGTGGCGGCACTCTCGAGCTTCGCGGTGCGCGTCGTCGGGACCAAGGTCGTCGTCTTTTGCGGCATGGCCTTGATCACACTGGGCCTGGCGTTGCTTTCAGCGATCACGATCCATTCCACGTACGCAAATGTCCTACCGGCATTTTTCTTACTTGGCATCGGCACCGGGCTCGCAATCGCCCCGTGTACCGAGTCGGTCATGGGCTCCGTGCCGGTAGAGCTTGCCGGTGTTGGATCGGCGACGAATAGCACCGCGTTGCAGATCGGTAGCGCACTCGGGGTCGCCGTGCTCGGGAGCCTGCTCAGCACGCGTTACCAATCCGACATGCGCGTCTTGCTCGCTCNNACCACGTGGGCGGAGTGCTCGGAGCCCAACTCGCCGCCTCGGCACGCCAGTCGTTCATCAACGGAATGGTCTTTGCCGTTTCGGTGGGCACGGTGATCGCCGCAGTGGCCTCGGCCGTGATTGCGATTTTTCTGCCTAGCCGGGCACCCGAGAATGGAACGAAACAATGACGGAACTCAATCGAAGTGGCGAGCGCGGTGTTGATTCGATGCGACTGATTCGGGTGTTATCCGTGCTGACGCTCGTAGCGACGTACGGCCTGGTCGTACTGGGCAGCACCGTGCGAGTGACCAACTCAGGAATGGGCTGCAAGGACTGGCCGCTCTGCTCGAGCCAGGTCGGTCCCCTCTCGACCTTTCATCCACTGATGGAGCAGTCACACCGCTACCTCGCCACCCTCGCCACCGTGCTCATCATCGCGCTCGCCGTGGCGACATGGCGCGCGGGCCGGCTGGCTCATCACGTGTTAATTCCGGCGCTGGTGTCGGTGGGCGTCATCGTGGTCCAGATCGTGCTCGGCGCCGTCACTGTACTCACCAACAACGCCCCCTTCACCGTGGCACTGCACCTGTTGGTCGCGACCTTCTTCCTGGGCATCGTGACCGTGACGGCCATCGCGGCGTTCGTCTCGCCGGAGCGCTCGTGGTCGCTCACGCACGGGCCCGGACGGCTCGCCTGGTCGGCCGTGATCGCGCTCTATGTAGTCTTCATATCCGGCTCGATCGTGGTGAACGGAGGAGCCCAGTCGGCGTGCACGTCGTGGCCGGCCTGCTTCTCGAGCCCGGCCGCCACGGGCCTCGTGACCCTGCAACTCGCACATCGGTCCATGGTCCTCGGCGGCTCCGTCCTTGTTGTGGCCTTCGTGGTGAGTCTGGTGCGCCACCAGGCCACCGATGCCGTCGAGCGCAACCTGGCCTACGTCACGCTCTTGTTGCTCGCGCTGCAAGTCCTCGCCGGGGCGCTCACCGCACGCGATGGCGGTCGCGCCGGAATCGCCGACGTGCACCTTGCCGTAGGCAGCGCCCTGTGGTGCTGCGTCGTCGCTGTCTTCGCCCTGGCCGCACGGGCGCGACCGTCCTCGCCAGAGTCAGGTCCCCAGCACTCGCCCCTTGAGTCCGGACACTTACAACCGTCGGACTCGAGCCAATCATTCCCCTCATGATGACGGCTGTCGTCGACAGGGCGGCAATCCCGACACGCGCACCGTTCCAATGGCCATCATCAATGATCTCGCCACGTAACGCGACATAGAAGCGCTCAGAAGTCACTCTCTTCAATGCGCTCGCTACACGTATCTCTTTGGTCGAGTATGAGTGAGGATGTTTCTGATGTGCCCAGAACTTCTTGCGGCAACGGCGAGAGGTCCTAACAGGACAAGCCCCGAATCAATAGGTCGGATGAGGACTGTTGTAATTCAAACAACTACCCGTGGGCCGTGCAGTGGGCGGGCGTGAATTCAATGACGAAACGGCCAGCGCTCTCAATGACGTCAGTGCCGAAAACGGCACATGCACTGCGGAGCCGTCTGCCGATCCATGCTGCCTCGTCAGGGTCGGCGAGGCGCGTGTGACAGAAGTCAAGGGCGAGGGGCACGGCTTCGACTCGGGTTGGGGTGGCATGATCGAAACTGACCAGGAAGAGCAGGCCAAGGTCGTTGCGCAATTCGGTGTCGGTGGCGTAGTCATCGATAAAGTCACCGAGGTCGTACAGGACTCCATCGGCCACGGCGTGGAACACGTGGGCGGAGTGCCCGGCCACGAGCGTCGCGCCTGCGGCGCGAAACGCGGCCGCTGCCTTCCTGACGTGGGCGACGGGCTCGCTGACCATGTTCGGCCCCCAGTGGGGCGTCACGAGAACGATTTCGGTGTCGACGCCACCGATGGCGCCGAGCAGCCAGCCAGGCACCCCCTCACGGAGGTCGGCGTAGGCGACTCCGGGCCGATCGGGCGCCGCGGCGAAGTCGCGGGGATGGTCAGTGACCCCAACAATGCCGATGCGAGAACGGCCCCGTTCGAGAATGGTCGGAGAACGGGCAGTCGCCTCGTCGGCGCCGGCACCGACCCAAGCGATCCCCGCGTCCGACAGGTTTCGGAACGTATCGAGCAGCGCGTCGGCGCCGAAGTCGAGCGCGTGGTTGTTAGCGAGAGTGACGCAGTCCACGCCAAGCAGTTGCAGCACCTCGGTGGCGACCGGCGGGGCCCGGAAGAAGAACGGTTTCCTCGGATCGGGCCAGCGCCTCCCACGGTCGGAGATCGCACACTCGAGATTGAGGACAAACACGTCCGCCTCGTGGGCGGCGGCTACGACCTCCTCGGAGAAAAGGGCATCGGCGGGTGCCACCGCCAGGCGCCCGACGACCTTGCGGCCGAGCATCGTGTCACCCGCGAGCGCGAGCTTCATGGTCCGCCCGGCGCGAGTCGCCCGGCGGCTAGGTGGCTCGTGAACCAGTCGCGCGCGACCTCAGCCGCCGCCTGCAGCGTGCCCGGCTCCTCGAACAGATGGGTGGCTCCGGGGACCACGACGAGACGGTTCTCGCAGCGGAGTCGGGCCTGAGCTTGCCGGTTGAGCTCGATCACCGCGTCGTCGTGGCCGCCCACAATGAGCAACGTTGGAGCGGTAACCTCGGCGAGACGGGGGCCGGCGAGGTCTGGGCGGCCGCCCCGGGAAACCACTGCCGCGATGTCGGCATTCGGTTCCGCCGCGGCCCACAGGGCCGCACCGGCGCCGGTGCTGGCGCCGAAGTAGCCGACGGGCAGGTGCGCCAGGTCAGTCTGGGTGCGTAGCCAGGCGGTGACGTCCACCAGGCGGTGGGCCAGCATCGAGATGTCAAAGACGTTGGCCCGGTCGAGCTCCTCCTCGACGGTGAGCAGATCAAACAGCAGCGTGGCGAGTCCCACCTCGTTCAGCAGGGTAGCGACGTAGCGGTTGCGAGGACTGTGGCGACTGCTGCCACTGCCGTGGGCGAACACCACCACCCCGGTGGCGTTCTCGGGCAGAGTGAGGTGCCCCCCGAGCCGGACCGGACCAGCCGTCACCGCGACCTCCTCGTCGCGCGAGGAAGGGTCGTCGCCCGCGCCGCTCGTCGCGGTGGCTGTCGGAACTGGATGGGCGGCCCGCTCGAGGCAGGCGATGACCTCTTCATCGGAGGTCTGGGCGAAATCGTCGTAGAACTGTCCGATTGCGAAGAACGGCTCGGGCGTCTCCAGGCAGACGAACTCGTCCGCGTCGGCGCCAAACCGGTCTTCCCAACCCGGCGGGGCGACGGGCACCGCCAGCACCACGCGTGTCGCGCCCTGCGCGCGGGCCACCCGACACGCGGCCCGCGCGGTGGATCCCGTCGCGATGCCGTCGTCGATCACCACCACGGTGCGGCCCTCCAGCGCGGTCCGCGGCCGGTCACCGCGGAAGCGCCGGGCCCGACGCTCGAGTTCGACGCGTTCGCTAACTTCCACTTCGGCCAATTCGCTGTCGGACACCCCGGTGAGGCGGATCACCTCCTCGTTGATGATACGCACGCCATCCTCGCCGATCGCACCCATGCCCAGCTCGGGCTGAAAAGGCACGCCGAGCTTGCGTACCACGATGACGTCAAGTGGCGCATCGAGTGCCCGCGCCACCTCGTAGGCGACCGGCATGCCGCCACGGGGTAGGCCCAGTACGACCACCCGGTCTCCACGCAAATGCTGCAGCCTCGTGGCCAGCCGACGTCCCGCATCGACTCGATCGATAAAGGTCATAATGGCCTCCTCCCATTGTCACCTTCCCCCTGCGACGACCACCGCGCCAGGGTCGATGGTCCCAAACTCGATCCGTGGCCGGCACCGCCGTCGGCCGAGTGGCGGCGGCAGCGCGAATGATGACCTCAGCACGTCTGGAGACCAACCGGCCATGCTCACGTTGGCAACGAGCACGCATCCGAAGTGGCACCCTGAAACTGGGCCCAGCGCGCGGAGCATTCTCGGCCGGCTTCGCCGCTTGTTTCGGGGCGGCCACATTGGGGACAGGTCTGAACTTCTTCGCTCATTGCCACCCCCTCTTTGTACGGATCCCCGAGATAACGAAGCTAGCGGTTGATCGGTTCGCGGCGTGAAGGAACCAAAACTCTCAGAAAGGAGAGAAGGGTTGATGTAAACCCAAATCTAGAGCTTGTCTGAATCGCGACGGGTTTGCCGGAGACTATGACCTGCGCTGGGTTTTGTT
>PLZP01000118.1:0-1389 GCA_003152215.1 Acidimicrobiaceae bacterium
TCATTGCCCGCGAGCACGAGCCTGCGCGCCATTGCGGTGCCCATCCGACCGCAACCGATCCAACCGATGCTCTGTGTGGCCTCACTCATGGCCCATCCTCTCAGGACCATTCGGTCCACTCGATGGTGGCGCGATCGATCCGCCCAAATACAGCGCCCCAATCTCCGGATTGTTCAGTACTTCGCTGCCAGTACCGCGCAGTCGAACTGTTCCATTCTCAAGCACCACGCCATCGTGGCTCATTTTTAGTGCTTGGCGGGCATTCTGTTCCACGAGGAGGACAGTGCGACCGACCGCGTTCATCTTTCGAATCGTCTCAAAGACGAGCCGAAGTGTCTTGGGGTCGAGGCCCATTGACGGCTCATCGAGGACGACGAGCTCGGGATCGAGCATGAGGCAACGTGCGAACTCTACGAGTCGTTGTTGTCCGCCCGAGAGGCTCCCCGCTTTGTCCTTCGCTCGTTCGCCAACGATTGGAAATACCTCACGGACGTGCTCCATCCGCTGTTGAATCACCTTCTTGTCCTTCACAAGGAACGCACCGAGTTCCACATTCTCGAGCACCGTCATCTCGCGAAACAGACTGTGCTGCTGGGGAACCTGCACGACGCCCAGTTGAAGGATCTCCTTCGGGGTCAGACCAACGAGACCGCGGCCCTTAAACCAGATCTGACCCAGACGTGGCTTCACGAGACCGCTGACCGCCTTCAGCAACGTTGACTTGCCAGAACCGTTGGGACCGACAATGCACGTGACGCCGCCCTGGCTCACATCAAAGTCGACGCCCTTAAGTACGTCGCCCCCGCCGTAGCCGGCGACGACGCCTTCGAATCGTAGAAACACGTCGGTATCGCTCACGCGAACTCCGACTCTTCGTCATCGCCGCTGCCCAGATAGGCGTCGAGGACGAGTGCATTGGACCGCACGTCGTCGGGCGTGCCGCTGATCAGCGCTGACCCTTGATGCATGACCGTCACGCTCGCGCACAGGCCCATGACGAACTCCATATTGTGCTCGACAATGAGGAAGGTCTTTCCGCTCTCATTGAGCGTCTTGATCTTCTCGGCGATTGAATTGATCAACGTGAGGTTGACCCCACCGGCCGGTTCATCGAGCAATATCACATCGGGGTCGGCCACGAGGACGTAGGCCAGTTCCAACAGTTTTCGTTGTCCAAAGGACAGTGCGCCCGCCGGCAGTTCGGCTAGTTGAGCGATGCCCACGAACGAGAGCCACTCCATGGCGTTGGCGACTTCGGACTTCGATGACATCGAACGAGTGAGTCCTCGCAACCAGCTGTCGTCACGTTGGGTCGCGACCAACATGTTCTCCAGCACCGTGATGCGCCCAAAGATCCTCGTCAATTGGAAGGTTCGTCCGATGCCGAGT
>PLZP01000118.1:1418-11896 GCA_003152215.1 Acidimicrobiaceae bacterium
TTGTCGACGCGCAGCAACGTTGTCATTTTGCACCATCGTTGAGCGCAAGACTGTTCTGCGAAAGTGCCGAACGATTGCGATCGGCCTTTTTCGAATAGCGATCTCGGAAGAACACGATGATCCCTTGCGGCATGAACATGATGACGAGGAGGAAGAGCGACCCGAGAAGGATGAGATAGAGCGAGTCATTCGAAAATGTGACCGTCAAGTACTGCTGCGCCGATTCGAGGACGAGGCCACCGAGGAGTGGTCCCGCCACCGTGCCGAGTCCGCCGAAGAACGCCATCAACGCAATGGAAATGTCGAACAGTGGATCGAAGACGAACTGCGGGTAGATCTGACCCTGGAACATTGCGAAGAGAGCGCCGCACATCCCAATGGCGAACGCCGACATCGCGAAGCCAGTCAATTTCACGGCGGCGACCTTGACACCGAGTCCGAGGGCGCGATCCTCATCGTCTCGAATCGCGAGTAGCTGTAAACCGAAACGCGAACGTCGTACCGACGCCGACAGCAATGCCGCGAAGAGCACGATGCCCAGAGCCACGTAGTAAAAGGGCACGTCGAAATAACTGGCGTTCCAGGATATGTAGGGAAGATTCAGTCCGGCGGTGCCACCGGTGAAACTCATGTTGGTGGCGAAGAGTTGAAAGACGAAGAAGATGGCGATAGTGATGACGACGAACGTATGGCGTCGCACCCGCAGGGCGATCCAACCAATGGGGATCGCCACAATCATCGCGACGAGACCACCTAACGGCACGAGCCAGAACATCGCGGCGCCGGGCGCCATGTTCCAATGGATCGACGCCAACGCCATCGTGTACGCCCCCGTGCCGTAGAACGCCGCCGCACCCAGGGCGATGTAGCCCGAATAACCCGAGAACATGTTCCACGACGTGGAGCAGGCCATGAAAATGAGCGTGTACACACCAATCGTCTGGTACTCGGGATTGGACTCGAAAATCGGGTAGAGGGCGAGGGCCACCGCCGCCAACAACCACCACCGATTCTTTATGAGGGCGCGGCCCACCGCCGCCAATAACCACCACAGATTCTTCGTCTTGAGCACTACGCGACTCTCGCCGCTGGTTTGCCGAAGAGCCCTTGGGGGCGAACGGAGAGCACGAGTATGAGCAGCAGGAAAAAGGACAAAGTGGCCCACGTGGGCGACCACACGTTGACGATGTCCTCAATCGTGACCATCGCAATGCCCGCGACGAGCGCGCCCCCGATGCTTCCCATGCCACCGAGCACAATGATGACTAGGAGTCGCGAGATCAAGTCGTAGGCCGTGTTGGCGTTGAACGCCGTCGTGGTGCCATAGACCATGCCGCCCGCAGCGGTCACGGCCACCCCAATGCCGAAGCAGATCGTCGAGACCTTGCGTACGTCAATGCCCACGAGGGCCGCGGCCGTTTGGTCGGCGAGCGAAGCGCGCACGCTGGCACCGAAGCGGGTTCGATACAGCATGTAGTACAGGGCACTCAACAAAACCACCACCATGATGAAACCGAACACCTCTATATAGGGGATGTAGATACCAAAGATCGGAATGGACTTGTTGACGTACCACGCCTGAAGTTCGACGTAGTTCGCCGAGAAGACGTAGTTCAATATCCCCTCGAAGATGATCGCGATCGCGTAGGTCACGAGGATCGACATCGCCGTCTTCTCCGGTCCCTTGAGCCGTCCGAGGAAGAGCCGCTCGATGACGATCCCCACCACGAATAAGGCGGGGATCGTAATCAAGAGGCCGAGGAAGAGGTCGATGTGCCAATGCACCGACAGGGCGTAGCTCAAGTAGGCGCCAAGAATCACGAGGATCCCCTGTGCCACGTTGATGATTTCCATGACGCCAAATATCAGTGTCAGGCCCGTCGCCATTAAGGCGTACACCGAACCGATTAAGACGCCGTCTATGACTGCATGGAGGAGTGCAGTGCTATTCAAGTGTTACTTCCCCCAAACCGGCTTCGGGTACTCGATCTTCACCGAATTGGGGTCGCCGATTGGGTTCACCTGCACGAACTTGTTGCCGGTCGTTCCCTGCCACTGGAAGGTGTACGCCGTCATCAAAGGATTCTCCCCGAGTGCGTCGAACTTGGCACTACCCAGCACCGTCTTCAGCGTGACGCCCGAGTGGAGGTAGGCGATGATCTTGGCGTTGTTGAAGCCCTTGGTCGCCTTTACTGCGTCAGCGACCACCTGTCCGACCGCGTAGGCCTCGGCGACGTCAGCGTTCACCTTCGCGGGCGAGCCGCCGTACTTCGCGATGTACTCAGCGACCATGGCTTTGCTCGCCGCGTTGGACGCCAGACCGTACCAAGAATTAGGCACCATCACGCCGTCCTCGTTGGACTTGCCCACGACCTTGCTGAAGGCGAGGCCCTGGTCAGGACCGGCGGTCGCGATGAATGCCTTGGGCGAGTAGTGCGCCTGCTCGAATGCCTGCATGAACGCCTGCACCGTGGGCACATCGACCGATCCGAGTATGACCACCTGCGCCTTGGCGGCCACCACGTCGTCAGCGATCGACGAAAAGTCCGTCGCTTCGGCTGGGAAGACCTTGTAGTACACGGTCTTTATGCCCGCGGCCTTCATGATCTTCTCGGCGACGGGGATCTGCGGCTCCGTGAACGGGTCGTCGGACGTGGCGTACGCGACGGTCGTCGGACGCTGAGCTTTGGGCAGCGACGAAATCCACGTGGCGAACGGCACAAGGGAGTTCGCGACCGGAAGGGCCACGTCAAAGACGTTTTTCAGTCCGGCAGAGAACACTGAGGGCGCACCGCCAGCTCCTTCGACCATGGCGTATCCGTAGCGGTCGACGGCGCGTGCCGCGGGCTCGGTCAAGAGCGACGAAAATGGACCGAAGGTCAAACTCACGTGACTCGACGAAATGAGACTCTCGTAGTTCGTAACGACCTGGGTCTGACTCGACGCATCTGATTTGACAACCAAGTCCACCTGGTGACCGAGCAGGCCGCCCTGCTTGTTAATGTCAGTGGCCCACAGTTTGTATCCCTGGTCGAAGGCAACGCCGTCGGCCGAAAATTCGCCCGTGAGCGACAGCGAGATACCGATCTTGCCGGGAGCACCCTTGGCCGGTGGGTTGTTCCCACTGGACCCGCTCGCCCCACTCGTTGTCACCACCATCAACATTGCCGCTCCCGCGACCGATGTCACTGCGAGTGCGCGAAACAGTCGCCTCGATTGATTCATTTTCCCCCCTGCGGTTGTGCGGCTCTGGACATCCCCCGAAATAGCCGTCATTCCAGAACCGACCGCTCAATGAGCGATTGCGTAACCCTAAGGCTGAGGCGTGGAACAATCAAGCGCAGGATTCCGAAAACAGTTCAAAAACCATGAAACGATTTCAATCGCGACCTAAAAAGTTTTCGGGACGATCCTCACTGTTACTGCGTGAGACTGTTCCCAAAGACCACTGAATGTGGGTAATCCGAGGGGGATAATGACGGACGCACTTCTAGAGACGGCGATTTCGAACTGGGGGCCGCGCTTCACCGCGAACGGTGTCGATGCGAGTGACTACGCGCGGATCACGAACGTACTCGAACGCTGGGACGACTGGTGTCGAGCCTGGAGCTCGGGCGCCGAGGACCATCTTGATCTCGGAGTCACCGCCCTCGAGGAGGGTCGGCGTCGCAGCGCCTGTGAGTCCTTTGCCCGAGCCGCGACCTACTTCCACTTCGCGAAGTTCCTTTTCGTCCACGACCGCGATCAGTCAATGGTGGCGCACGCCCGCGCCGTGGACGCGCTCAATCGGGCCACGCCCCTGTTCGATACGCCCACGAGTCGGGAGGTCATTGATTTCAAGGGCTCGAAACTCGTCGCACTCTTTCGAACACCGAACGCCAGCGGGCCCCACCCAACGGTGCTGCTCATCCCGGGCCTCGACTCAACGAAGGAGGAGTTTCGCGACGTCGAACGGGCCTTCCTCGACCGCGGTATGGCGACGTTCGCACTCGACGGTCCGGGGCAAGGTGAGGCGGAGTGGACACTTCCGCTCCAACCCGAGTGGGAAGAAGTTGGTGAAGTAGTGCTCGCGCATATGCACACCATGCCCGCGATTGACCAAGCGCGCGTTGGCGTCTGGGGAGTGAGCCTTGGAGGTTTCTACGCGGCTCGTCTGGCGAGCGCGGATTTGCCCATTCGCGCAACGATCGCGCTGGCCGGACCGTACAACTTGGGCGCGACGTGGAAGGACCTCAATCCACTGACGCGCCGCGCGTTCGAAGTCCGATCGTTCTCGTCGTCGCCCGAAGAAGCAGAGCAACGTGCGTGGGACATGACGCTTGAAGGATTCGCCGAGAAGATCAGCCAGCCGCTCATGGTGATCATGGGTAAACGTGACCGGCTCTTCCCTTGGCAGGACGGCGAGCGCCTCGCCAACGAGGCACGCGGCGAAAATACGTTCATCCTCCTCGAGGATGGGAACCACGGTTGTGCCAACGTGATCTATCGCCATCGTCCGCTGGGAGCAGACTGGATGGCAGCTCGACTCGGCGTGGCTTCTCAATAGCCTTTCGCATACGGAGGGAGGACGCTGGCGGCACCGAGTCATACGCATTCCATCGTCGAAATTCTGCGCACGTGCCCATACGGCGCCCCGCCCTAGACGCATGGTGATCGCGTGAGTAGGCTTCACCCATGTTGACCCGAGCCAGGATTCTTGACTCAGCGGCGCTTGAAGTTGAGCGCAACGGAATGACACAGTTCCGAGTGAAGAGGGTCGCGTCCGAGGCCGGTGTGTCCGTGGCGCTTCTCTACAGTTACTTTGACGACCGCGAAGACCTCATTGCCGAAACCATCGTTCACCGTTACTGTCAGGTGCTCCTCGGACTGGTTGAGATCTTCACGAATCCGCTGAAGGACGTGCAAACCACGGCCGACTTGCGCGCGGCACTCCGGATAATGATCGCCGAAGCACAAATCCCAGAACGTACCGAGGCGCGCATCCTTCGCATCGAAGGCATCTCATTCGCCAAACATAATCCGACCGCCTCCGCCGGGATTCTCGGCGCGAAGAAGGAGGCGAGCGATCGAATCCTTCGCTGCGTGCAGCCACTCGAAGACAAGAAACTGCTGGTCGAGGGCATGAGCGCCGTGGCGTTCGCTCGGATTTGGTACGCCCTGTTTTTCGGCCAGATCGCCCTCGAAGGCGAGCATGCGCTCTCCATTGATCCAGAGGATTGGCTGAAGGCGTTGCAGGTACTGTCGGACTCTGCCATCCGTCCCGAATTCAGCGACCTCGCCTTCTAAGAGTTGAGTCGTAAGTCCCCGGGCGGGGAGCTACTTCTCAATGCCGAGTCGTGCGCAACCTTCGCGGGACCGAGATGTCTCGATCCGTTGGTCGATTGCGCCGTGCTACGGGCTCTGAGACGAGCAGTCCGGTGAGGATGTCTCACTGACCTGGCGCCTTGGGACACAAAGTCACTTCGACGTGGTGCCACCAGAGGGTGCGTTTGACTCGTCAGGGCACCTTGATCCCCTGGTTTGGTTGATATTTGGTTGGTAGAAGTTGCGGTAAGTTCAGCCTGCAACACGCCCGCTGCGGCGTAGTTCACGCGCGCGCTACGTGGATCACTGAGATCGGTGCGCACCACACAGGTGCCCAGCGCCGCCGACACCAGGTCCCGGTGACCAGTGAACCCACACACGTCACAACGGTGCACGCGAGTTGACAGATCCTTCTTTGACCTCCGCCCACAGAGACAGTGACTTGACAGTGCCGTCGGTCCAGTCGCCACCTTGGTGAAGCTGCCATCGAGCCGTGCGACCAGTGCCGCGAGTTCAGCCGTGACCATGCCCGGCGCGAAGGCGTGGATGGATTTTCCCCAGAGCTTCGCCCAGGCGGTCAGGTTGCAATCTTCGAGCATCCAGTGCACACCGTGCGTGGCGACGAGTTGCACCGCGACGTCGTGAGCTTTTGATTGCTTGGTGAGACTCTGGGCCCGGGCACTCTCACCGTGGCGCCGGCGCAGGTCGCGATACGCGCCGGAGAGTTGGTCTCGACGATACGCCTGGCGCGGTACCCCGCTGGTGTGAGAGAGGCGTCCTCCGCGAGAGGTTGCGTCCGTCACTGGACGAAGTCCTCGTATAGCTCGACGTTCGTCGCGCTGTAATTGGGCCTTGGACTTAGCGTACTGCGCTGCGTTGCTCGCCCTTCGTGACCGATCCACTCGTCGCAGTCCACGGCGCTTCTTGGCCTCAGCCCGAGCCAAGCGCTCGCGCTCATCTGGGTCAGCGCGGACCATGGTGCTGCGAGGGTCATGGTGACCTGCTTCCACGGACACCACCGCGAGGTTGGAGACGTTCACGTCGACGCAGGCCGTGCGATCAGTGGGTGCGAGCTCGAGCAGCGCCCGACTGCGTGGTGAGACGTAGCCCTCACCCAGCAACAGCAGGTGCATCTCGTAGCGCCAGCCGCCACTTTGTGAGGAGTCCGCGCGGCGCACGAGATCGATCTTGTGCCACAGGTTAGGTTGAGTGAGGAAGTGCACCACCCGGTCCCATGACCCTCGCCCTTGGGGTAGGCGCACCGGGAGCTGCAATTCTGGTTCATTCGACTGTGGTCCTCCGGCGAAGACCATCATCAGGGGCCCGGCGTAGGAGGACCACTTGGTCGCACCGGGTGTTTGCATTCTGTTTTTCTGACGCAGCACCGGGGTGCCGGCGGGTCGTGCCGCCACCTGGCTCAGCGTCGGGTGCGTACCCAAATCCCCGTGACGATAGGTGTCGAGGTGCCCCTCCAAGGTGCCATATAAGCGAAAGGTCTCCCACTTGTTTTCAGTGGTGTGCGACCTGGCCCGTCCGTGAATGGTGGCAAATTGGTGCAACGGCCTGACACGCAGAGGACCAGATCGGTGACCCGACGCGTCAGACCACAGGTGGCGCGCGGCGTCTTCGAAGACGGCGTCAGCCATGTGATACACCAGCGCCATGGATACGTGATCCGACGCCCAGCCGCAATTCAGTGCATGGGCTCGCGCGAGTCGCTCGAAGCCATTGCGGTTAAGACCGAGGTCCTCAGCCACGATCTTCCAGCCCAGGGTGCCACGATCTTCCTTGCGGGCCCAGTACTCACGACAGAGTCGTTGGGCATCGCGTTGCAGAGCACGACGCAAGTTGTACATCGTGAAGTAGCAGGTCTCGAGGCGCTTGCGTGCGTGAGCGTCGGAGGTGTCAAGGGACGCGACGAAGGTCGAGGTCGCCTGACTCGACGGCATGTGCCACGCCGCGGTCTTGTTCTTACCCCTGGTGCGGGGGCTGGCGTTGGCCGTAGACGTCACTCGTAGAACAGTCTCGCGACGCTGTGACATCGCACTCACATGAGAACACCATGACATCGTTACCTGGATGAAATTGCGTATCAACGCTTAGGGCCAATCACTGGCATCAAAGCGTCAGCCCGGGAAGCGCGACCTCGAAGCCTCGAGTTCTTTCACGGCCTCAGCCCGTCCCACCCAGTTCTCGACCTTGACCCACTTTCCTTCGTCCAAGTCCTTATAGACGGTGAAGAAGTGGCTGATTCGCTCGAGCGTCGCCTTGGGCACATCGGAGATATCGTTCGCTGACTTCCACCTCGGGTCATAGAGGGGCACCGTCAGGAGTTTGGCGTCTTCACCGTTCTCATCGGTCATGTTGCACATGCCGAGGATCTTCGTTTCGATCAGACAGCCTGGAAACGTCGGGTATTCAGTCAAAACGAGTGCGTCCAGTGGATCTCCGTCGCCACCGAGGGTGTCGGCTATGAATCCGTACTCGGCTGGGTAGCCCATTGAAACTATGAGGTGGCGATCCAGTTTGATGGTGTGGTTCTCGTGATCGTATTCGTACTTATTTCGACTGTCACGAGGTATCTCAACAATGACGTTGACGGTGTCCATGAGGTCGTCTCCTTATTAATAGGGCATCTCAGCGATTAGGCCCTCATCAATCGTACCCATCGACGATGGCGACCTTCCTGGTGTCGCCCAAAGTCCTAGAACCGAGCGGACCTAGACTTTGTCGTCGCGGGGCCATGGCTCCACGCAGTGAGGAGATCTGATGGAACGAATTGGTGTAGTTGGTTGTGGCCTCATGGGCTCTGGTATTGCCGAAATTGCGGCGCGCGCCGGGGCTGACGTCACCGTGATTGAACGCGACGCTGACGCATTGGCTCAGGGCAACGCCCGCATTGAACGGTCGCTCACGAGGGCCGTCACCTCGGGCAAACTTCCTGAGGACGAGGCCAATCGCGCTTTTGGAAACCTCACCTTCGGCGAGGACTTCGCCCTCCTCGGGGAATGTGAGATGGTGATTGAAGCCGTGGCCGAGGATGAGGACTTGAAGGTCGCAGTGTTCCGGAAGCTCGACGAAACACTGAAGGATCCGGCCGCAATCCTGGCTACCAATACGTCGTCGATTCCAATCATCAAACTGGCCATGGTCACGAAACGTCCCGAGCAGGTAATCGGGATGCACTTCTTCAACCCGGTGCCGGTCCTCAAACTTGTCGAAGTCATCTCATCGCTTCTTACAAGTGCCGACACGGCCGAACGCGTTCACGCGTATGCCAGTACGTCACTCAACAAGCGTGTCATCACCTCAAAGGACCGTGCTGGCTTCGTTGTCAACGCGCTGCTCATCCCCTACCTCCTGTCGGCGATTCGCATGCTCGAGTCTGGATTCGCGAGTGCAGAGGACATCGACACCGGAATGGTCGTTGGCTGTGCGCACCCCCTTGGACCGCTAGCTCTGACAGACCTCATCGGTCTCGACACCACCTTGGCGGTCGCCGATTCGCTCTACGAGGAGTTCAAGGAGCCCCACCTGGCGCCGCCACCGTTGCTCTCACGGATGACGCAGGCCGGACTGCTCGGTCGAAAGTCAGGTCAAGGCTTCTACGCCTACAAGGCGTAGCCGCCGGGTGTGTGCCCGTCCCTGATTTCTAGTCAGCCGCACTGGATTGATCACCCAGTGGCGACAGTTCGTCGTGAATCGACGGGTTGACTCGTACACTCATGTGCACCGCATTCGAACGAAGGGATAGATGTGGCGACGTACATCGCGACACTTCAGTGCACCGATGCGCCCGGCATCGTGCGCGCAGCAAGTTCGGCGATCTTCGATGTGGGCGGCAACATCCTCGAGAACGATCAGTTCACCGACCCGGTCACGAATCAGTTCTGCATGCGGTCGCGTTTCGAGTCGGAAGTCGGCATCGAAGAGGTCCGATCACGCCTTCACGACGACCTTGTCCAATTCTCGCCGGCGCTGCATCTACGCAACGAGGAGGTCCGTCGCAGGTCCCTCGTCATGGTGTCGCAGTATGAGCACTGCCTCGCCGAACTTCTCTACCGGCGCGATCAGGGTGACCTTCCGCTCGACATCGTCGCTGTGGTGAGCAATCACACGCAGTGTGCCGATCTCGCGCGTCGCTACGACGTTCCGTTTCACGAGATTGCGATTGACGCCACCTCGAAGACCGCCTCTGAAGAGGAGTTACTTTCTCTGATTCGCCAGTACGACGTTGACTTCGTGATCTTGGCTCGATACATGCAGATCCTTTCGCCGGACCTCTGTCAGAAACTGATGGGCAAGGTTGTCAATATCCATCACTCGTTCCTGCCGGGATTCGCGGGCGCCCGTCCATATCACCAGGCATACGAGCGCGGAGTGAAGCTGATTGGTGCGACCGCCCACTTCGTCACGCCGGAGCTTGACGAAGGTCCGATCATCGAACAAGACGTCGTTCGTGTCACCCACGCACGTGGACCGAACGATCTCGTTTCACTCGGTCGTGACATTGAACGGAACGTCCTGTTCCGCGCAGTGCATCTAATGGCCGAAGACCGGGTCACTCTCGTCGGGGAGCGAACGGTTATCTTCTCGCAGTGATCCTCAGGTGACCGCGCTGCGCACTGCGAATCGCTCATCGAGATACGACGCATCGTCTATGACCGTGGCAATGCGCTCGACCGCGTCATACACGTCCACGAAGCGAAGGTAGAGCGGCGTGAAACCGAATCGACATATGTCCGGCGCACGGAAGTCGCCGATGACACCCTGATCAATCAGTGCTCGAATTACTCCGTAACCGTTCTCGTGTCGTAACGCCACCTGACTTCCGCGCTTGGCGTGATCGCGCGGTGTCACCACGTCAAAGACACCCGGAAGACGCTCCTCAATCAAGTTAATGAAGAGGTCAGTGAGGGCCAAGCTCTTCGCGCGAACTTGCTCCATCGAAGTCTGATCCCAGATCTCAAGCGCTCCGTCCAATGCCGCGAGTGCGAGTATCGACGGTGACGAGGTAACGAACGCCTGCATTCCCTCGGCTGGCGCGTAGTCGAGTTCGAAGTCAAAGGGACGCGCGTGACCGAGCCAGCCGGGCAACGGATTACGCAGCACGCCCTGCCATGATTGGCGGATGTACATAAAGGCTGGGGCACCCGGTCCACCGTTCAAGTACT
>PLZP01000033.1 GCA_003152215.1 Acidimicrobiaceae bacterium
GACTTCTAGTGCACGTGAGTCGGCCGCTCGTCGGAAGAATCCGATGCCCGCCAGGAAGAGGAATCCGCCAGTGAGCAAGATGCGCAGCTCCACGATGAACACGTGCGCCTGACCGCCGACCACGCGATTCGTGACGTTATCCTGCAACTTGTTGCTGAACTGACCGAACGATCCGAAGATGTCATTGAGGTGGCCGATCCAGTAGTTGCTCGCCCCCAGACTCAACCACCCCGCCGCCAATACGATGAGAAGAAGCACCAATTCCGGTCGTCCGAGACGACGTGTCAGCAAGAGACCAAGTAACCCAACGATGAGCGCGTACGGCGTGAGTTGGTGACTCATCGCAACGGCTAGGAAGATGAGAGCAAAGATCAGGAAGAGTCCGAGGTTCTGACCGCCCGTCCACGTCGACTCAGTCTGGCGACCCAAGAGACGATCGCGCGTCAAAAGACGTCGACTTTGAGTGACCCGATCGCGGAATGTCCCGGCAACGAAACTCGATAGTGCTAATTTGGCTGGCCGCCAGCACGCGAACGCTCCGGCCACGACGACGAGGTAGAAGAGATAGTCCAACGCTTGAGGGGAAAAGTAGTCCTGAAAAATCCAGTTGGCCGAGAAGTAGAAGACAATGGCCAACCACCCGGCCCTTCGACCCACGCCGCTGTAGCGAACGATCACAAACAATGGCGCGAGATAGAGGAATTCGATGACCATGGGGAACCATCGAATGAACCCGAGGGCGTTGGCTTGTCCCGCAAACTTCACTATTACCGCACCCATGGAGAACGCGCCGGGCCACGAGAAGCGGGCGTCGTACCCTTCCAGCGGATGTCCGTGGACGAAGATGTACTGAATGAAGCCCGCATGAATCCACGCGTCCGTGAGTTCCGCAACGGGTTCGAGGGCGGGCGCGGTGCCGTAAAGGAAGAGCACAAATATCGCGACGAAGGCGAATAACCGCGACGAACGAGGATTCTTTCTCGTCAGTTCGAGTACGAAGCCGGCAATGACGAATGCGAGACCCAGGAAATACGGCCATCCCAAAATCGATATGAGACCCTCACTTCCCATGTGCGAATAGTGGGCGGAGTGAATTGCGAGGATCCACAGCAGAACACCGGCAGCACCGAGAGGCAGCCCCAGTCGCTCTCTCCGTTGCTCCGTCGCCGGCACCGCCGCGATGGGCGCGTCGACCATGGTGGTCGAACTCATCCGACAATCCTGAAGCGAAGCACGACAAAAATGGCGAAAAGCAAGAAAACTATGACGACGGACGCATCGAGCAGCCGAGCAACGAGCCGGTCGAGCGCGATATCGAGCGCACCGAGATACGCGCGAACGCCCAGCAAGACGACACAACCAATCAGCAACAGCAGCACGACGGGCGAACTGAGCGCGGCGGTGTCGGCCACGAAGAAGGTGGTCACGGCTCTAGTCGATTCATCCACGCCTGCGTTGATTGTTGCAGCAGCGGAATCAAGCACGCAATGCTCAGGATCTCTTCGAAGGACACGAGATGCCAAAGGTGCAACGTGATCATTATCTGAGCGCAGACCATGATCAGGGCGAGGCTCGTCGCGACGCTGAGGCCAATTTCGAGGGCGGCGTTCTTCAGTTTGAGGTAGCCAACGATTGACCACCCCGGCACGAGCACTCCAAAAAGAAGCCCGAGAAAGAATCTGACCGGTCCGTGCGTATTGGCGAACGCCATGATGAGATTGGCGAGGTCAACGGCGACGAGAAACTGGGTGAACCAGCGTCGCGCCCGCGGAGCACTTTCGAACTGACTCACGTTCCACCGATCGCCGGTTGAGCCAGAAATGAACCAGTCATCGTCGGGCGCGTCGTTGGCGTCAGCGGGTGTTCTCGTTGTTGCTCTTGATGGAAACGACTCGGTGGAATACAACTTGTCAATGCCTGGCTGCAACGGCCTCGGGTGACTCAGTTCGAGAGCACAGGCCTCGTAGAAGATGCGAGCATCATCTTCGTTCACGACGGCCGGCTGGCAGTACAACCCGCGTGTCGCATTTTGCACCTCTTCGCGTGCGGGGGATGTCGTCCTCCCACCGAGACGAAACACTTGTGATCCGAGCGTCCCGAGATCGATGACAATGTACGCGTCGCTCAATGCGTATCGAGATGCGAGTAGGTCGAGCGCAAAGTAGACGTAGCCCGCCCCAGTCTCACTCGTGCGCAGGCGATCGAGGTCATCGGCGAGAGATTCAGTACCACCGGCCCCTTCAATGCGCCGGGCATTTCGCAATCGCTCAGTGAAGTTGCGCCTCGTCATGGCAGGGCGCTGGTTCTCAAGGTAGGTCCTTTCGCACGGATTCGAACTGGGGAAGTCCTATGCCACCACTCGTACGTGAACTGCAGAAATTCTAGCCCTTGCAAAACGCGAAGTCGGCATGTGCGGCCTTGTCAGCGCTTGCCGTGATATCTTGCGACACTTCGCACGTACGCGAACGGGCCATAGGCCATTCCAAGAAAGTGGTACGCGTACGTTTTACGCGGATAGGTCGCGAACGCGCTCGGCGAACGATTGTGGCGAGGCTTGAGCAAGACGCGTACTCCGCGTGGAAAGCGTCGGGCCATCTTGAACAGATGTCGAGGATCGTGGAGAATCAGTTTTGTGAACATCGCCGTGAGGCCCGTCCCGTACCCAAAGACTTGCGTGAAGAATGCCTCCGTCGAATCTCGGTGTTGGTGCCGCACCTTCGCGCGTGGTTCGAAGGCGAACGTGCCGTTGGCGAGCACGAGTTTCATCGACATGTCAATGTCCTCGCCGCCGTGCGTGGGAGTACCTACGCCAAGTCGAACGTCAAAGTCACCGACCCTCCGCAAAGTCGAACTGCGGATGGCCATATTGCAGCTCGCTCCGAAACGTCCAGTTGAGTAGGGAAAGAGTGGATCGTCGGAGAGTATGTCCAAATTGAGTAGTTCGCCGTCGAGCGACTGATTGAAACCACCGAAGAATTCCTCGAACCAGAGTTGTGGCTCCGTTCGCAGTTCCAACGGCAATACCAGTCCACTGACGGCGTCGACTTCCGGCGAGAGGACGAACCGGGTACCGAGTTCGCGGAGCCACTGGACGTCGACCGAGACATCGTCGTCAGTAAACGCGATAATTTCGCCGGCGGCTTGGGCGATCCCGAAGTTGCGCGCTGCGGACACGCCACGCAGCGGTTCCCAGAATGTGCGAACGCGCTCGCCACCGGCGAACGGTGGCAGCGGTTCGCGATTGGGGTCCGGTCGATTGTCGACGATGATGATTTCGTAGTGGGGATAGTCGAGGTTCACCAAGCAGTCGACCGCCTTTTGCAATCGAGCGGGGATCCCACAAATCGTAGGGACGACGACTGAGAAAAACGGCAGTGCACTGTCTTCGAGTACTTCGTAGGGAAGTGAGGAGACTGGGGTAAGGGAGCCGATGCATTCGCGCAGGGCCGCTTCGGACACTCCCCCGTCTTCGGCCGTGACTTCGCACACCCCGACAACTCGACCATTTCGAGTGAGCTCGAGCCAGACTCGCTGACCCGTGACGACGCCCTCGATGGCGACGCGCGCGGGCGCGTCAACATCTACACCCACGATGGGGATCGGCGTCGAAATCACGGGTGCCACTTCAGAGCGGACCTTTCTACGGATGCTGCGTCACGAAGCACTCTCGCGCGAGACGCTTCTTGGAGTGTAGGCAACGGAGAGGACTTAGGACGTCATCCAGCGTGCGCGGTGGGCGTGAGTTGAGAGGACGGGACCGCTTCTTGGCGCGTCGCCTCCTTCAGCGTGGCTGGCGGTGCGACGGTGATGACATCCTCCCGACGAGCCGCGTCAAGCAGCCGATTCACCAGGTCGTTCCATGCGTCGGGTCGTGGGAAGTGCAGTTCCGCAAGTCGCAGTGCATGTGTCAATGCGACGTGCACCGACACGGGGCGGTTCATGTCGGCAAGCAGCGCACCAACGTAGCCTCGGCCAACATCGGGCAACTGGCTTGACGCCAGGACCACGACCGCGACGCCACAGTCGACCGCGATTGAGAACGCGCGCGAGTCAAATGCGGGGTCGGCGATAATCAACGCCGAGGACGATGAGCACAGGCGCTCCAGTTCGGCTGACGAGAGGTCTTCCCCCACGAGTCGGACAAACTCTCCGTGGTAACTCTCGCGCAGCATCTGATTCGCGATCTCTTCGTTGCTGCGCATCACAACCTTGAGGTGATAGTTGTCGATCCACGCCTCCGGGATGGCGTCGTAGGCCGTGAGCAGCGTCGCCAATGCGTCGTAGTTCTCCTTGGGTAAGAACGCCGTGATTTGGTGAATCGACGTTCGCTCTGCTCGGCCCTGGAGTGACAACGCCTGGTGCATCTCGACGACGGGACCCGATCGCGAGAAGATCTTCTTCAACGCATCGGCCTCTGCCGCGTTGCCGACCAAGACGAGATCGGCGCCAATCATGACCTCGGCGAGAGCGATCACTTTGTCGTGGTTTGAACGCGGCAAGCTGACACACACGACCATCGTCGGCGTCTTGTTGGCGTGCGCCGCGTTCAGGAATTGGCTAATCCACGCATTGTCGAGTCCCGGCCACGCAAATGCAATCGCCGCACGAGCACTCGAGGGAATCCAGCCCTTGAAGGCCTGGGCGCGTAGACGCGGGTGCGTCGGCGCCACGTAGCTCACAACATTTCCCGACACTTCGGTTCGGTGCGCGGCCGCCAAGGAAGGAGTGCGGTGCAGTCCGGCGTCAAAGTCGCTCGAGGAGTCAACTTCGATGTTCATGACGGAGTGGTTCTCGGAAATGGCGTGCACGATCTGCGAGACGATGATCCCGGGAATCGTCAGCGACGAACTTGGTCCCGCCACGACAATCGACGGACCCTTCGCCGACATGTTGGTCGCGATTTCATTGAATTCGTTACGATCACGCACGACGACGCCGAAACCTTTCCTTAATTATCGTTCCAAGAATCCTGAATCCATCTCGTAAAGCATGAAGGTTGCTGTCGCCGTGGATTCGCGTCGCCTCGAAACAGGGCACCTCTGCAGTTCGAAGTCCCGCCCGATGCGCGCGAATGCCAATCAATGTCTCGACTTCAAATCCGTCGGAGTCAATGCCCAGCTTCTCAACACAATCCTTTCGTACGCCAATGTACCCGTAGGTCGCGTCGGTGTAACGAGCACCAAAGAGAATCTTTATTAACAGGCAGATGCCGCCATCGCCGAAACGTCGGAACTTCGTAATGTCGGCCGATCCAGCACCTGGACCGAACCGAGTGCCCTTGACGTATTGGGCACCATTGGCCAAAGCGTCACGGAATCGTCCAATTTCGGCCCCGTCCATTGACCCATCGGCATCGAGGGCAATGATGAAATCACCCTTAGCCGCCTCGAGTCCGGCTCGCATCGCGGCGCCCTTGCCACGACGCAACTCTTTGACAATGCGAATTTCGGGGTGCAGGAGCTTGGCGACGCGCAAGGTGTCGTCCTGAGAGCGCCCATCGACCAGCACAATTTCGTCAACCCAGTGAGGGATTGTGTTGAGGACGTAGGGCAGGTTGCCAGCTTCGTTGAGGGTAGGAATCATTACCGACACAGTTGGCGCAGTTCGATTTGAGGTCAGGTCCGAGAAGTCGTCGGCGTCCGAGGACGAGGGCGAAGGGTTGACGGCCACCACTTTAATTCTCCTCATCAGCCCTTGCACCTCAAATTCTTGCAGCAAACAAAGGCCCTGTCAATAAGGCGATCCCCGATTGAAACAGCAGTATACCTGTGGTCTAACGTAAAACTCGGTGCGGAAACGTGTCTGGAATGTGACTTATTTCGTAACATTCCATGGTCTTCCTCAGGTACGCACTGGGCATCCCATGTGACGAGGAAGTATGGTCTCGTGCACAGGTTGCGAGGCGATAGGCCGCGTCGAGCGACAGTGTTCTGCGGCCCAAATGCGTTCCCCTGAGTTCGAACTTTCACGTTCGATGACCCTGGCCGCGTGCATGTTCGTTCATCTGGATGCACGAATGATCGCTTCGCCGGCGCCGTGCCCGAAGCAGACACGAGCGCCACCGGTGCGTTCTTCTTGTACAGTCGCGCGTCGACCACTGCACCGGGGTGCGCCTCTCGGAACACCGAGGGAGCGCAGCGGCGCATTGGCGCTACTTCACGATAGAGAGATATCTCAACAGTCATTGCCCTTGCCTTGCCCTTGCCCGTCTTTCGACGACTAGTTAGATGTGTACTCAGCGACCCAGTCGACTTGCATCGACTCTGGTGCAGTGGGGCACGCGAAGTTCGTGCTACACCACGTCTGCTGTTGAAGGTCCAACGTCATTGGCACTGACGGAATTCCCGAAGGGTTCGTCACGGTGCCCCAGACACGTCCGTCAACGGTGTACTTCAGCGAGGTGGGAGTCCAAATAACACCCCACGTGTGCCACTGCGTCATGTCGATGTTGATCGTCGACTGAATCTGGCTGCGGTTCGAGCCATTGATGGCCCAAATCGTGGTGGCCGACGAACCAGAGCTCACGCCGCTGGTCTCGTTGAAGTCAATCTCTGGCGGCCAGCTGCTAGTCGGCCAGAGCAACTCGACGTTGGTCGGGCCAGGGCCGGTCACTCGTGAGCGAACGAAGTACGCGCCGTAGGTGCGAGCAACGCCGCACTGGCACAGTCCACCCGTGACCCACTCGTTGTTGTACGCGGGGTCCTGCCAGGTGTTGAGCGACAAGAGTCCGCCGCTCACCGTCACGTGACTGAGGCCCCACTGCGCGCCGGGGTCGCCACCGGGAAGACCCGAGTAAACGTCCCAGCCGCCGGGTACCGAAGTGCCGGTGAAGTCCTGGACGTAGTTCTCGGCATAACCCGAGAAATCGTTCGCACCCGGAGGGGCCATGCCCGAGGGCTCAGAGTTGTCAGCCGTGCCGACCGGGAAGGCCGTCGTGGGCGCACCCGTCGTCGTGGTGGTGGCCTGGGTCGTCGTGGTCGTTGGCGTCGGCGGGTTGGTCGTCGTGGTCGGCGGGTTGGTCGTGGTCGGCGTAGGTCGCGTCGTGGTCGTGACGGGTGCCTGCGTCGTCGTCGTTACCGGCGGCGTGGTCGTCGTGGTGGTGAAGATCGGAATGGTCGTCGTCGTGGAGAAGAACGGCACCGTCGTGGTAGTGGTCGGCGATGTCGGATTCTTCGGGTGGTGACCGATCCGGAACGCCGGTGAGGTATTGGATGACTCGTTTTTGGAGGCAAAGGGCAGGTTGGTGCCCTTCGACGTGTTGAGCGTGCCGTTCAGGAAGGGCGACGGGGAGGACGGAAGTGGTGAACCCTTGGCCGAAATCTTGGTCGAGAGCGAGGTCGACAGAGAGGCCGACCCGTTCGATTCACTGGCCGCACTTGAGGTCGGCCGTGACAGTTGCGTGGTGCCGGGCGTCACCACCCTTTGCGCAGCGGAAGCGTCCAACGCCACCACACCGAGGAGTACAGATGATGCGACGAGGAGTGTCAACAATTGAGGAATGCGACTCGACGACGTGCCCTTAGATGATCTGAATCTTGCTAATTTGCCCATGCCGCAAATATTGCAATTCAGAAGCAAAACCCAACCTATTAGAAATCAAATACAACCCAATTAGCTCTTCCTGATTCGAGCGACTTTCAAGGATTGACCTCCGGTACTACCCTGCTCTCACGTGACGCGTGGCGAACGCTCTGGCGCCGAGAGACCATGTGGTGGCGCGAAAGCGACGACGCGGCGCGTCACAGAACCGTCGTCATGGCGACGTGACGAAGCGTGAACAACGACCGCGGAGGAAAACCCAATCCGTTGTGATTGCGCGGAAATAATGTTAAATCGTGCTACAGCAGTTGGTGCGCCGCCCACGCATCGGCGACGATGTTCTCCAATTCCGATCGATACGGCTCCCAATGGAGTGCCGCGCGGGCACGCCCGTTGCTCGCGACGGCAGCCGCGGGATCGCCGTCGCGGCGATCGACGAATCGCACCTCGAAGTCAACGCCGGTCACCTTCTTAACCATGTCAATGACCTCACGGTTGGAAGAGCCGACGCCGGTGCCGAGATTCAGGATCAGTGCGGGCTGGGACTCGAGCGCGGCGATGGCCGACACGTGGGCCTCGGCGAGGTCACTGACGTGTATGTAGTCACGTATGCAGGTGCCGTCAGGGGTCGGATAGTCGCCCCCGAATATGTCGAGGTGGCTCCGCTTTCCGTTGGCCGCGTCAAGGGCAATGGGAATCAGGTGGATCTCTGGCGTGTGCCGCTCTGGATGGGCGGTCGTCCCTCCGGCCGCGTTGAAGTATCGAAGCGACGCCGCCTTCAATCGACCCTGGCGAACGAGCCACTCAAGTCCCTCTTCCACCATTCGCTTCGACTGGCCGTAGGGGCTGTGGGGCTTCGTCGCGCGTTCTTCGTCGATCGGCATCTCCACCTGATCGCCGTAGACCGCGCACGACGAGGAGAAGACAAAGCGGTCGACGCCCGTTCCAATCAGCGCGTCGAGCAGTCGGAACGTCGAGGCGACGTTGTTGGAGAAGAAGGTCTCGGGAAACGCCATTGAGTCTGCTGGCTCGATTCGCGCCGCGAAGTGCACGCAGGCATCGAACCTACCGAGGGACGTCACGAGCTCGACGTCACCGCAGTCCCCCTCGATGAAGGTGGCACGACGTGGGACGTTTTCCTTACGACCGCGTACGAGGCTGTCGAGCGCGATGACCTCATGACCCTCATCGAGCAAGAGCTCGGCGGTGGTCGAACCAATAAAGCCGGCGGCGCCGGTGACCAGTACTCTCACGTTTTCGACCGTTCGTTCATCAGTGGGGTCACTCCTGCGAGCGACATCCAAAGGCTAGGTGACGTTCGCCAGCAATGACTTCACTGGTTACCTGACACTTGCCTTGCGTGAGGTCGTGATCCAACGAATGAAGCAGTTTGCTTTCTCCGGGCCTCGCGTGAGTTGAGGAAATCGGCGTCGCCGTTCGCTCGAGGTGGTGTCGGGGCCCGGTTTCGGTGCTGAATCTATGCTCAGGTAGGAAGAAGGAGAGCAGTGCCTGCAACGAGTCCCTTTGAGCGCTGGCGAGTGGCCTACGACGCGTCGAGCACTCGCGACGCCACCTTCACGACCATGTCGGGCATAGACCTCGAACCGGTCTACGGCCCCGACGACGCCGAGTTCCCTGGTCAGTTTCCCTACACCCGCGGCGTGCACGCTTCGATGTATCGCTCGCGACTCTGGACGATGCGCATGTTCGCGGGCTTTGGCACGGCCGTCGACACCAACAAGCGCTTTAAGGACATCATCGCCGCGGGCGGCCAGGGACTCTCCACGGCCTTTGACATGCCCACCCTGCTCGGACTCGACTCCGACGATCCAATGGCGCTGGGTGAAGTGGGACGCTGCGGTGTCGCCATTGACTCGCTCTCGGACATGCGCGACCTCTTCGCCGACA
>PLZP01000085.1:0-70878 GCA_003152215.1 Acidimicrobiaceae bacterium
GGCCGTCAGTCCAGTTCCACATGGCGCCGCGTATCTTGGACGTAACGCAGGTTTCTACGAGTCAGTGTGCCGCGACCGTTGGGAGGTCGTGAAGGTGCGTGCAATCATCCGGGAACTGGAGCTAGACGGTTGGTTCCAAGTTCGCCACAAAGGCAGCCATCGTCACTACCACCACCCGCTCAAGCCAGGCACCGTCACGGTGCCTGGCGCGCTGGGTGATGAGGTGTCAAAGCCGGTCCTCGGTAGCATTGTGCGACAGGCAAGTTTGGAGAGGAGATTCCGGTGAATGAATACACGATTGTGATAGAAGACGCAGGATCTAACTTCGCCGCCTATGTCTTGGACTTTGACGGCTGCATTTCCACTGGAGCAACCATCGAGGAAGTCACGGCCAACATGCGGGAGGCAATCGCCGCTCACATTGAAGTCATGATTGAGCATGGAGAAGATGTTCCAGAGCCGATGCCATTTGTGATGACGAAGAAAATCGCCGTCTAAACGCAAACATCGTTGATTCTCGCAACGGTCGGTGGATCAGTCTGTTCAGGTACGCGCTCGGAAGTTGAGTCATATTCATGCTTGGGCAACGTTAGGTTTACGCAATGAATAAGAAGATTGACCACCCGGCTGCGAGTCAGTCGATTCTTCGAAGCCGACGCAGTTGGGTTGTGCTGTCATTTCTGATTGTTGCCGCCATCGTTGCAACGACGCTCTATTTTCGGCCAGCTCATTCTTATGCGGTCAGTGGAAACAGCGAAGTTTGGAGTGCCGACGTCAAGATTGCTCTCGCTGAAAGTGGCGCAGGTGGGATCTTTGCGCCTACAGGTGCGCTTCGAAATCTTCCAGGCGTGGGGAAGATACAAGAGGTCGTTGTTGATAAGTCAACCTTACGAAAAGCGATAACAGTACTCTTTCTGATTGGCATCGACAAGAGTTATGGTGGGCTCGCTTACCTTGAAGGGTACCCGCCACCACCCGATTCGTGCAGCGTCCACCCGACCGGTCCTTGGTGGCAAGTAACTCACATCAATGTTTCAACCATGGGATGCCCCAGAGGCTTCAGCTTCACGGGCGGCGGTTAATTGGTCATACCAGTACTTTCGCTTCTACCCAGATGTAGTAGACGAATGTCTACACTTTTTTCATAGAAAGTCGCTGGCGGCCACGTACGGCGGGCTCTTGTCATCAAACGTGAGGCTGTTGCAACCGTTGTGGGTTGTGAGGGTTCGTGAGATGATTCGAGTACTCGAACGCGACGGTTGGCGTCAGGTGCGGCAACGAGGAAGCCACCGCCAATTCCACCATCCGACGAAACCGGGAACCGTGACCGTTGCCGGACATCTTGGGTTGGACCTACGATTAGGAACGCTGATTGAAATCTACAGGCAGGCTGGGTTGGAAAGGAAGAAGTCATGACGGAGTACGCCATCATCATTGAAGACGTCGGTAGCAACTTCTGCGCCTATGTTCCAGATCTTCCTGGCTGTGTTGGAGCAGCCGATACGGCAGAGGAACTTCAGGAGTTAATGCGCGAGGCCATCGAGTTCCACATTGAAGGAATGCGATTGCACGGTGAGGAAGTACCCGTGCCTCACTCGAGAGCCGCTTCTGTTCAGGTTGCATCCTAAAAGGCGATTCGCGCTAGTCAATATTCCGCAGACGAATGTTTATCGCTTAAGCCGTTAAGGGGAAGGCCCCTCGGGCATTACCCTTGGTCGAGTGTCGAGCAGTCGGGCTTTCTGGGATCAGGTGTATCGAGAAAGATCCTCGACGAATGTGAGTTGGTTCCAACGCAGCCCCGCTATTTCCATTCGACTTGTCACGTCCGTGTCAAGTCGAGATTCAAGCGTCATTGATATAGGAGGAGGCGCTTCGTATCTTGTCGATTCACTTTCTGAGCTGGGATATCACGACCTTTCGGTGCTGGATATTTCGGATGATGCCCTTAGTGGGGTTCGTTTGCGTATGGAGACGTCTGGCGCCCCTGTATCTTTGCTCCATAGTGATGTCACTGAATGGTCGCCGCAGCGTCAGTATGACGTATGGCACGATCGGGCCGTCTTTCATTTCATGGTGACCGCAGAGAACCGTGAAGCGTATCTATCGGCCATGAGAGACGCGGTTGCACCAGGCGGGCATGTGTTACTTGCGACGTTTGCCGAAGATGGACCGGAGCAATGTTCGGGGCTACCAGTTCAGAGATACTCAGTTGACGAGCTGGCGACAATCGCAGGTGCCGGTTTCGCATTGGAAGCAAGCGAACGTGAAATTCACACAACGCCTTGGGGTTCTCAGCAGCCGTTCAACTGGGTGGTCGTGACCCGCACACGGATGGCGTAGCTTCTACCAAGAATCCGCACACCAGTGCGTACAGGTTTTCGCTAGAAGGTTGAACTTTCCACGACCTTTGAGTCGTTGTGAAGGTGAGGGACATCGTCAAGGAACTCAAAGCGGATGGGTCGTACCAAGACCGCTATCGCGGAAGCCATCGACGATTGCCTGCAAGGCGGTGACGTGACCGTCGATGACGCTCTCCGATCGCGGGATGCGAGTTGAAGTCGTGCTCACCAATCCGTCTGCAAGTATTTTCCAATGTACATTCGAGAACTAGGCGACGAGTTCCGAGACTCGGTCATCGCGTTGTGGGACCAAGCGGGTCTGACTCGCCCATGGAATTCGCCGAAGGACGACTTTGACCGCGCGTCGAAGGGGGATTCGTCCGTTGTTCTCGGGGCACTCGACGAAGGTTTGTTAGTCGCAACTGCGATGGTCGGTCACGACGGACATCGAGGCTGGGTTTACTACTTGGCCGTAGCCGAGTCGAGGCGGCGCACTGGACTCGGCGACTTGATGATGAGCGCAGCGGAGGGGTGGGTCCGCCGAAACGGGATTCCCAAAATCCAACTCATGATTCGCGAGGACAATGTGAACGCGAGAGACTTTTACCTTCAAGCTGGCTACGAAAAATCGGATGTTACCGTGTACGGCCGCAGGCTCGACTAGCGACATTAATCCGTGTGCATAATTGGTCCGTGACTGCACGGATACTGGCGGTGGATCGGCAGAACGTGGCGCGCATTCGCCAGCTCCTGTTGATTAGAACAGCGGCCAAACGTGTTACGTTCATGCCAAATCGAGCGAATGACGAGAGGTAGGGCCATGGCGTACGACATAGAAGGTGACCCACGGATCGATCCCCGCGTGAAAGCGCTATTGGCCGGCTTGCCCGCGGCCGAACAGCCCAGTGATGTCTCGAGTCGAGAAGAGATGCTCGAAGAGGCGTCGTCTGAATCGGCTCTCGCGGAGGAGGCTCTTCTCAGGGGCCTCCTGGAGATGGCCGATGACGAGGCAATCGCGCCGTCCAAGGGACTACGCATCGTCACCCACGCCGTAACGTCGTCCCCCGACGGAAACATCATCAACATCCAGTACATCCGACCGGACAACGACGACGTCGTACCGTGCGTTTATTACATCCACGGTGGCGGGATGGCCACGATGTCGTGCTACTACGGCAATTACCGGGCGTGGGGAAAGATGATCGCCCACCACGGTGTTGCCGTGGCGATGGTCGACTTTCGAAACTCACTCATGGCGTCATCAGTCCCGGAGATTGCTCCGTATCCCGCCGGTCTCAACGACTGCGCCTCGGGACTCAAGTGGGTGCTGGCGCACGCGGACGAACTGGGTATCGATTCATCACGCGTGATCATCGCGGGCTAGAGTGGGGGCGGGAACCTGACGCTGGCGCTCGGCATGAAGCTTCTTCGCGAAGGTGACGTCGGCCTCGTAAGTGGTCTCTACGCGTTCTGTCCCTACATCGCCGGTGAATGGCCTCAGCCCGACCTCCCCTCGTCGACCGAAAACAACGGCATCTTTTTGAATCTCCACAGCAATCGTGGCAAGTGGATGTACGGAATAGACGGCTTCGAGTCTCGAGACCCGTTGGCGTGGCCGCGATTCGCGTTGGCTCAGGACGTGAAGGGGCTTCCCCCAGTCGTTATCAGTGTCAATGAGTGTGATCCGCTTCGTGACGAAGGCATTGCCTTCTATCGGCTCCTGATCGCTAATGGCGTTGCGGCTCGATGCCGTCAGTCAATGGGAACAATGCACGGCACGGAGATCCTTCCCATCTTGTGTCCGGACATCTCCGCGGACGCCGCCCGAGACGTCGCGGGCTTCGCTATTGGTTGAGTCGCGATTCCCACCCCGGTACTGTGGGCAGCGTGATTGAGGTAATGAAGTTTCGGCTGAACGACGCGACGAGCGTCGAGGATTTTGTTGCGATCAACGCAAAGTACCAAACGGATTTTGCGTATCAGCAGGTAGGCCTGCGACGCCGAACGGTCGCCCCTGGTCTCGGCGGAGAGTGGCTGTCGCTCACGGTCTGGGGCTCGAAGTCCGACGTTCACCGCGCGGACGAAGAAGTTGCGCTTTCGATTGTTGCGCAAGAGTTTGAGGCGTGTTTAGAACCGTCATCGAAGACGGTGGAGTACTTCAGAGAGCTTCCGGGCTGATCTATTGCTGAACCAACATGAGGTGGTTGCCCTCTGGGTCGCTTATCGCAGCGAGACTCGGGCCACCTTCAATGTCGAAGGGAGCCAATAATTCGGCGCCTCCAAGTTCAATCGCGCGATCGATTGTCGTGCGCAGGTCGGCGACCTGGATATAGAGCGAAGTGCGTGCGGTAGATCCGGCTTGGATGTGGCCGGCCGGGCCAGGTTCTGGTCCACCAATACCGGCGGCGACCTGCATGAACGGTCCATCGCCGATCTCCCAATTGAAGAGGTCAGCGTAGAAGGCACGTTGACGCTCCGGATCAATCGCTTCGATGGACCAGTGCACGATCGGACGGGCCCAGTCTGAGGTCATGGCTTTAAAGATACTGACTGTTCCTCCCGCGATGCCCTCGTTCAGTGAGTAACCATTGCCGAAATAGTCTGTCTCGATGGGTATTGAACTGGTGTCGGTCATTGTGCGCGATTACGACGAAGCAATTCAGTTCTTCGTTCACGCCCT
Source organism: Acidimicrobiaceae bacterium (assembly GCA_003152215.1). Taxonomy (GTDB): domain Bacteria; phylum Actinomycetota; class Acidimicrobiia; order Acidimicrobiales; family RAAP-2; genus RAAP-2. The sequence goes on from PLZP01000085.1 coordinate 5,020, forward strand.
CGGATTCTTCGTCGCGGAAGACTCTCCCTCACTGGACGGTGACGGCCAGCCCAAGCGTTGGGTCGTCGTGAAATCCTCCGGCGCTCCGACCGGGATTCTCTTGGCGCAGGCTCGAGGAGAGGAACAAGTGAACTTGATTGGCCACCAGTTCGCTGGACGAGTCGGTCTGTTCCTTCGCGTTGACGACTTCGACGAAGCGTACGAGCGGATGTCGAAGTACGGAGTGGAGTTCCACACGGCGCCCCGGGCTGAACCCTACGGCCAGGTGGCCGTGTTCAGCGACCTCTATGGCAACAAGTGGGATCTGCTCGGGCCGCCACATTCGAGTTCAACGTGACTCGCACGGTCACGCACAGTCGAAGCGCGGCGTAGGGCCGAGCGTCGGTCCGCCCACGTCCGAAGCTGTTCCGCGGTACGCGGCGTTCCTCCGCCACGTCATGATCGGGCGGCCCAACGGATGAACTACACGCTGGCCATTCGGCTGAGTGACAATCGCGGAAAGAGCGACGGCATGGACACGCCGGATCTTCCCGGAGGAACGTACGTCGCGTGCGAGCACGTGGGTTCACTCGTCACGCCCGGTGCGACGACTGCGTGGTTTTATTTGGAGCACCTGCCATGCCGGAATGGAACATTCGCGACGGCTATCACTTGGAGATCTACGACGATCGTTTCGATGCCGAATCCGACGACTCCGTCGTTCCTATTCGCGCACCGGTGTAGCCAGCGCCGAGGCAATCGTCTGAACTCCTGTTGCTCATTGTTGGCCGTCGATCACTACGAGATGCCTCGATCGTCGTAACGGGCGACGCGAGGTTGCTTGAATTCTGGCTGGCAAATTCGGCGTTCGAGTAGTGATTGCGGCCCGGCTTTCCGTCCTCACCTTTAGAAACCCTCGGCAGTCTTTGGTGGGCCCGGCGACGTCATCTCTTTCGAAGGGCGTGGCGTTCGCGGCCGTCAGATTTGTAGGCTGCGTCAGTGGCTGACGAACTACGTGCGGTGAACACCCATCTCGATCGCATCGTCATTCAAGGACCTTCGGGCAGTGGCAAGACGACGCTCGCGGCGCTACTCGCCACCAGGTTGAAAATTCCGCATTTGGAGTTGGACGGGTTGTTCCACCAACCCAATTGGACGCCGCTAGACCTCGAGGCGTTCCGTTCCGCCGTTGACGTATTCACCGAACAATCGCGGTGGGTCGTCGACGGCAATTACAGCCACGTGCGCGACATTGTGTGGACGCGCGCGGACCTGATCGTGTTCATTGACCTCCCGAGGAGAGTCGTGACGCTACGTGTCGTGAAGAGGACCTTCCTTCGTCTCCTTCGTCGTGAAGAGCTTTGGAATGGGAATCGCGAATCGATTCGCAACGTACTCTCGACGGACCCGACGAAGAACATCGTGGTGTGGTCGTGGAAGACACACGCGAAGTATCACGACGAAGTGCCCGAGGAAGCGCGAGCGCTGGCGGACCACGCCCGCGTCGTGACGTTGATCAGTGCCCGAGATGTCGAATCGTTTCTCGAGACTGTTGTTGCGACGCCGTGACGTACGTGCTGCATTCCTTGTTCAATGGGAAGGGTCGACGAAGTTGATCGCGTTTTCAATGGCGCGACGCCCGATCGGTCCGTACGACGGTTCATCACTCTTTCCCAAGAGCATGAACATGAGACCGAAGTGAACGGCCCAGCCGAGCGTTCGCTGCTTCGTCGCGTCATCGACGTCACCATACTCATCGAAAAATTCTTCGAGGGTCCCCAATGAGAGAGAGAGGAACGCACCGGCGAGATCGGTGGCCGGATCACCGGCACAGAGATCTCCGAAATCGATAACACCAACAACGACGCCGCCACGAAAGATGATGTTGGCGGGGTGGAGATCGCCGTGGATCCAGAGAGGTTCGAGTGACCACGGCGGCGCGTCGACGGCGGCGCGCCAAATCCGGAGAACTGCCTCAGCGTCAATGTCGTCTATCGGACCGATGCGGGTGAGAAATGACGTTTCGTACCGGCCAAGTGCCACACCGCGGAACTCGTTCGACGGTGCCGCCGCTGGTGCTGCTACGTGAAGCGATCGAAGGAACGCCGCGAGGGGCTTGGTCGCGGTACTCAATGTGGACGAGGGGACAACGTTGCCTGGGGATCCATCAATCCACTTCGAAATCGACCATGGCCACGAGAACTCTTTGCTGGGTTGCCCCGCTCGAAGTGGCGTCGGTATCTCGAGCGTCATTCGCGGTGCGAGTTCGGGGAGCCACCGCAGTTCGTGCTCCATCAGCCGCGCCCCAATGGCTCGACGAGGGAGGCGAATGACCAGGTCATCGCCAAGTCTCCAAATGGTGTTATCGAATCCGGACGTCGATTCACGAATCGAGAGGTCCGCAAGGTCGGGATACTGACTGCGCAGGAGCTGAGTAACCAGTGCGACGTCCATCGTCACTTCCGGTGGGGGCCAATTCACAGGTCAGACCTTAGGTCCGTCCGTCGCGACGGCGTCGAAGTTCGAGTTGCGTCCGGTGCTCGATACTCTCGTGTCATGACACATGACTTCCCAGCTCGGCGTGTGGTCGTCATTGGCGCGGGTGCCGTCGGGGCGCCACTTGCCGCCGCACTCCACGAGCACGGTCACCCAGTTTTATTGGTCGCTCGTGGCGCGAACTTCGAAGTGATTGCGCGCGATGGTCTCACCGTCGCCACCCCGGAGCGAGTGCTGGTCTCGCGCCTTGACGTGGCGGACGGCGCTGCGGCGGTTGCGTTTCAACCGGACGACGTGGTGATCCTCGCTACCAAGAGTCAAGATACCGTCAGTGTGCTGGACGACATCGCGGCGTCGACCTCCTCAACGCTGCCCATCCTCTGCGCCCAGAACGGTGTCGCGAATGAACGGGTCGTCGGCGAGCGATTCAAGAACGTCTACGGCATGTGCGTGATGACGCCGGCCTCCTACCTCGAACCTGGTCGCGTTGATGTCTTCACCGCGCCGCTGCTCGGGGTCCTCGACGTGGGCCGTTGGCCCGACGAGGCCGATACCTTGAGCATCGAGATGCCAAGTCTCTTGCGCGACAGCGGGTACGCCTCAATGGCGACCGCCGAGATTGCGACGTTGAAGTACGGAAAGTTACTGTCGAACGTCTTGAACGTCCTCGAAGTCCTGTGCGGGAGAAAGTCCGTGAGTGACGAGATGGCAGAGTGGATACTCGACGAGGCGCGTGCGTGTATGCGGGCCGACGGCGTCGACGTCGCTCGAGCACAAGCACTCGCCGACGAACGCTCAGAGCTCGTGTCCTACCAGCCGATCGAAGGAGTGAAACGCGTGGGGAGTTCCTCGTTTCAGAGCGTGCTACGAGGCACCGGCAACGTGGAAACTGACTATCTCAATGGAGAGATCGTTGCGTTGGGTCGTAAGCACCACATCGCGACGCCGGTGAATGAGTTGCTTCAGCAACGGGCCGACGAACTGGTGCGCAATCGTCGGCCACCGGGTTCTGTCGCGGTGAGCGAGTTGCGCGCGCAACTCGGGCGATAGCAGCCGCCTAACCGTCGACGACGTGCACGGGGGCGGCGTAGACGTCAGGACGACGAAAGTCCATTACCGCGATCTGTCGTCGTCGTCGTGCCGCTTCGTCGAGGTTGAGTGTTGCGGTGATGACCTCAGGTCCTTCGCTCGTTGACTCAGCGAGGACCTCCCCCCAAGGGTCGACGATCAGTGAATGCCCGTAGGTGGCGATACCTTCCTTCGTCGTGCCTACCTGGGCCGCGGCGATGACGAACGCGTGATTCTCGATAGCGCGGGATCGAATGAGAATCTCCCAATGTGCTCGTCCGGTGACCGCGTTGAACGCGGCCGGAATGGCGAACACGTCGGCACCGCTCGCGGCGAGCGCCCGAAACATCTCGGGGAAGCGAACATCGAAACAGATCGAGAGCCCAAGGCGAACATCGGCCAGCCTGAGGACGACCAACTCGTCGCCGGGCGCGATGACGTCGGACTCTCGCTGCACGATGGCGTCGGGCACATCAACGTCGAAGAGGTGGACCTTTCGATAGGTCGCCACGATCTCGCCGGCGGGCCCGATCACCACGCTGGTATTGAAGAACTTCCCTGGCGTTGGTGACGTTTCCAGGAGGCTGCCGAGATGGAGGGTTACGCCACGCGACAGCGCAATCGCTGCCATTCGTGTAGTTGTCGGGCCGGGAATGGTTTCGGCCGCGCCAGCGAAACCTTTGGCCGGGCCGAGGTAGTTGAAGTATTCCGGCACTTGGATATACGTTGCGCCCCTATCCGCAGCCACATTGACCAGTTCGGTGACGTCATGCACGTTGCGCGTGACGTCAGTCCCGGAGGAGAGCTGCACCGCTGCGACCGTCACCGTCGTCATCTACTCATCCTCAGCCGTACCGAGCAATTCGGCCGGCAATCGCGACAGGCTCGAAGGGGCAACTCACTCACACAGTGTCGTTGGCGGCGTCGAACATCGCCAGATTCTCTTTGGCGTCACTGAGATGATGCTCACATTCGTGCACCGCATTCGAAAAGGTGGATGAGATGGGCACTTGGACGGGCGTGCGTGAACTGTAGATGAGTCCACGGGTATCGAAGTGGGCGGGCAAGGTCGTGACCGTCTTCGCAAACAGTTGCGCCGCCATCTCGAGTTCGTTCATGACCTGCGCGGCGGTGTCTTCGGCGTAAAAGCCGAGATCGATTCGCTCGTCACGAAATATCGGCGATCCGGTCGGGATGTCGACGATTGACGCGAGAATCACACGCTCTCGGATGCTCAACAGAACGTCGCGTACGTGTCCGCCGTATTCGAGGACGGACCATCGATCTGGATTCGGTCGAACCGTTACTCGCGGGCCGGCCTCCTTGATCACGGTGACGAGGGACGACACGGCGCGATTGATCCGTTCGCTGACTTCGCTTCTCGCGAGCACGGCCCACGAGAATCCGCACACCGGGCAGCTCTGGACTTCATCGGTCGACTCTTCGGTCACGAGACTCATCCTGACACAGGTTCGTGACGGCCAACGCGCTAGGTCGTCGTCCGCCACTCGTAATGTCGAACGATCTCCGCGACTTCTATCTCGTACTCCTCGTAGAAGTTGGAACGACCGAGCGCCTGCGCCTCGCGGTGCACAGGGTTCTCCCTCCACGTCGACAACGAGGCCATACTCTCGAAGTACGAGATGGTGACGCCGCGCCCGGTGCTCTCGTCGCGGAAGCTGACGTGGCCGATGTAGCCGGGCACCGTGACGACGAGTTGATCCTGACGCTCGGACCACTCGGCGTAATCGGCTGATGAGTGGGCCGTCCGCGTTGATCGGAAGATGCATACGACGTGGTGGTCATCGTCCATCGACGCATCGTATCGGGGTCGTGCGGCGCGCTCGTACACTTTGAGCGTGAGTACTCCCGCCGATCGTTATACGCACGGGCACCATGAGTCGGTCTTGCGCAGCCACACGTGGCGGACGGCCGAGAACTCCGCCGGCTTCCTACTGCCACATCTACGAACTGGTCAGTCCGTGCTGGATGTTGGTTGCGGACCGGGAACGATCAGCGCCGACCTCGCACGTTTGGTGGCGCCGGGCAAAGTCGTCGGTATCGACCTCTCGAATGAAGTGATTGCGACGGCCCGTCAGAGCATCGCCGAGTCCGGACCGTCGAATCTCTCATTTCAGGTCGGCGACGTCTACGACCTCGCCTTCACCGATTCGTCGTTCGAGGTCATCTACGCCCACCAAGTACTCCAACACCTCAGCGATCCCGTCCGCGCGCTCCGCGAGATGCGACGCGTGTTGCTGACCGGCGGGCTCCTCGCGGTGCGTGACGCGGACTACAGCGAGTTCACCTGGTCACCTTCAGAACCGAGACTTGATCGATGGTTGGCGTTGTATCACCAGATCACGAAGCGAAATGACGCCGAGGCCGACGCCGGGCACTTTCTTGCGGACTGGGTTCGCGACGCCGGATTCGATGTCTGGTCCACGTCAACTTCGGAGTGGACCTTTCGAACGGCGGAGGAGCGCACGTGGTGGGGAGATCTCTGGGCCGATCGGGTCCTGTACAGCGAGTTCGCGCATCAGGGTATCGAATTTGGTCTCACGACGCCAGAAGAACTGCACGACATTAGTTCAGCGTTTCGTGAGTGGTCTCAGAGTGTCGGCGCGGTCTTCGTCGTGGCCCACACCGAAGTATTGGCTCGAAATGGCGTGCCAATTCGAGGCCCCGCTAATCGGTCGATGAGCTGAAGACCGGCGTGCGTCGCCGCTAGCTCGCAACGAAATGTGGGTTGTAGATGAGTCCTACGAGGTGCCCGTGGGGATTCTCAATCGATGCGACGATGATGCCGTCACCAACCTCCTGGGGGGCCTCGCGCACCGTCGCACCGCGCGCCTCAGCTTCAGCGATCGCGTCGGGGACGTCGTCGACGGCCCAGTAGGTCGTAGGAGTTGACGTTGCGTCCTCGGTCGGAATCACGCCGAGTTCGTAGCCGCCGACATTGAACCCAACGTAAAAAGGTTCATCGAAGTAGGGAGCGACGCCGAGAAAGTCGGTCCACCACTCCTTCGCGGCTTTGAGGTCGGATGATGGGTAGATGACGGTGCGAAGACCGTGAAGTCGCGCTGACATGGCGTCAACGTAGCAAAGGACCGAGACATCGACATCAACCCCGTTGTGGCGGGATGAAGCGAGGCACCAGCGCGTCACCCTCGAGCAACCCCAGCGCGCTTTCGAAGTGCGCCGCGACCGCAAGCATGGTCGGCTCTGCGCCTGGTCGTGCGACGATGGAGAGGCCCACGGGTAGTCCGTCGACCAAACCCATTGGAACCGTGGCGATCGGCCACCCAGCGATGGCGGCCGCCTGAGTGACTTCAGACCAACGGGCGCTGCCACTTCCTCCTAGGACCAGGTCGTTTTTCCACGCGGGGCTGTAACAAGGTGCGATGAAGCAGTCGGTAGTGCTCAGCGCGGGCTCGAGACATTCCTCCACTGCCCACTTGACATTCCTCGCCCGCGCCTCGCTGTATATCTCGCCACCGCGACCGCCGGTCGCGAGGGACTGGTCGAAGAATTCGTGCCCGAAAAATGGCAGTTCGACGTCCGCGTGATCGTTTTCGAATGCGATGACCTCCTCGAGCGAGGTCGGGCCGACGCCACCACGACGCTGGAGAAAGGCTGTCAAGTCATCGGACATCTCACATAACAGCACGGTCAACTCATCGGCTCCAACGGAGGCGTCAGGCTTCGCGACCGAGATATCGGAGAGATTCATCCCCGCGGCGCGTGCCGTCGCCACGGCTCTGTGGAATAGATCATCCGTGGCTGGATGTTCGGTCATGAGGTTTGTCGCTACAGCCACCCGAACGTCATCGACGCCGCGATTGACTGTCTCAACCACGCCCGTGACGTCGGCCAGTACTTCGTAGAGTGCGGCGACGTCGCCGATGGTGCGGGCCATCGGTCCGGGACTGTCTTGACTCGAGGAGATCGGAACGACGCCCTCGCTCGGCACGGTGCCGACAGCCGGCTTGATGCCAGCGACGCCGTTGAGCGATGCGGGGCAGGTGATCGATCCGTCCGTTTCGGTTCCGATTGCGAGGGGCGCCAGTCGCGCGGCGAGGGCCGCCCCCGAACCTGACGAGGATCCTCCCGCGCATCGATCGAGGCGATAGGGATTCGCGGTGAGGCCACCTACGGCCGACCAACCACTGGTGGAGAAGGGGGAGCGCATGTTGGCCCACTGCGAGAGATTGGTCGATCCGAGCACGATGAGGCCCGCGGCGCGGAGTCGTGCGACGAGTGGCGCGTCCTGGGTGACCGCACGACCGAGTAGTGACGTTGAGCCCGCGGTACCGGGAAGTCCAACAATCTCAATATTGTCCTTGACCAGAATTGGCACACCGTGCAGGCGGCTGCGAATCGTTCCCTCACTTCGTTCGTCGTCACAGCGCTGCGCCGAGGCGAACGCCTCGGGTGCGATGGCGACGACACTTCGCAGCGCGATGTCGGTGCCAGGTGCGTCGATTCGCGCAATCCGTTCCAAGAGCGCCGTGACAATGTGCACCGAAGTGGTCTCGCCTCGCTCGAGCAGCGTCACGAGTTCACTTGCCGTTGCTTCGCATAACTCGGAATTGGACGGTCCCACGTGGCTCCTTCGTCGTGGCCGAGATTAACATTCGCCATTCACGAAGGGCGCCCGACGCGGGTCGTGAACATCAATTTAGAAGGTATCTCCAACTATGGTTTTCGAATGGTCAATTTGGAAGTGAAGACGGCTGACGAGCTCTCGACGTGGCTCCCCGGCATGTGGGAAGACTACGCAAACGAGCGAATCAAAGCGGGCGAGGACCCCGAGTCGGCCCAGAAGGGGGCGCTCGCTCAGAAGGAGCAACTGTTCCCGAATGGCGATCCCGCCGAAGGGCAGTTCGTGATGAACGTACTGGTCGATGAGGACGTTGTCGGCACACTCTGGATGGGCCAACCGTTCTCAGGGAGCCGTGACACGTGGTTCGTCTTCGACGTCGAAATCGCCAAGGGGCATCGAGGTCGCGGGTATGGAAGGGCCGCAATGCAAGCCGCAGAGCAGTGGACCCGCAATCGAGGTGGCAACCGCGTCGCGCTCAAGGTCTTCGGTCCCAACTTGGCCGCGCGGTCGCTCTACGACTCGCTTGGCTATGAGGTCCTCGCTACGTCGATGTTCAAAGACCTCTAGCCGAGACTCGTCGCCATTGCCCAATAGGGTCAAGGGGTGACCCAAAGAGACCGGCAATGAGCGTCTTCCTCAGTGCGCTCGATCAGGTCTGGGAGCCGTTCGTCCTGATTCTCGGACTGATCTTCATTGGTCACGCGTCGGCCAGTGACGGGCTCTTCAATTCCATCGGCGCTCGACTGGCGAATCTCCCCGGCGGTGGCGTGAGTCTCTTCGTCTACATGATGGTCCTCGTCGCGGTGGTGACGGCCACGCTCAATCTCGACACGTCCGTCGTGTTCCTCACTCCGATTCTCTTGCACACGGCGCGACATCGCGGCGTCGATGAACGCGCGTTTCTCTACGGATCGATCTTCATGGCAAACGCCGCGTCATTGTTGCTGTTGGGTTCGAATCTCACCAATATCCTGGTCTTCACCGGACGAAACGTACGGGGCGTGGAGTTCACCCGGACGATGTTGTGGGCGTGGATCACTTCGGTTGTCATCACGACGCTCGTGGTCGTGGCGTGGAACTGGAAGCCGTTGCGGTCGAAGGTCGTCTCGGACAAGGAGATCCCACCGCCGTTTCGCATCGGCGTGGGATTGATATCGCTTGGGGTTGCGACCGTCCTGATGCTCGCCGTACGAAATGCGGCCCTACCGGTCGTCATCGTGGGTGTCGCCGCGGAATTCGTCGAGATCGTCATTCTGCGACGCACGACCGTTCGCCAGTCGACGAAAGTGGCAAACGTGCCGCTCCTGGCTGTGCTCTTCGCGCTCGCATTGGCCGTGGCGTCGCTCGCACGGGTCTGGCACTACCCCGCACACGTCATGGCGAGTGCCGGCACGTGGGCGACGGGCGCAATTGGTGCGGGCTCGGCCAACGTCATCAACAATCTCCCGGCCGCTGCACTTCTCTCCTCGAGGCTGCCCGCTCATCCGTACCAGTTGCTCTTGGGCTTGGACCTTGGACCAAACCTCTGCGTGATCGGCGCGATGTCGTCACTACTGTGGCTGCGCATCGCACGCCAGAACGGCGCCCATCCGTCAGCGCGTACCTTCAGTCAAATTGGAATCGTCGTGACGGGTCTCACTCTGGTGGTCGCTCTCGCAGTGACGTAGCCACTTCCGTGGACCCGTTGGGCTGGCACGATTCAGCGCTTGCGACAGACCAGCTCGCCCTTACCTACCGTGGCAATCATCGAGTCAACTCGGTGATCATTGAGCGCGAACTCCAGCATTGGTGCGAGGTCGTCGAAGTGACTGGTGGCGTTATCGGCGACGAGAATTCCACTGGGAACCAGCCTGGGAATGACCGCGTCGTAGCACTCCTTGTACACGTCCTTCTCGGCGTCGAGGAAACAGAAGCCGATGCGCTCGAACACCTGCGCATGCGAGAGGAAGTCGGCCTCGACGAGCGTCACGACGTCGCCGACACCGGCCCGCTTGAATGTCTCACGGGCGAGAAGGGCCTTCTCGGGGAGGATCTCGAACGTCGTGAGGGTTCGACCGGTGAGTCGACAGGCCTGCGCCAACCAGAGTGCCGAGTAACCCGCGCTCGTGCCGATTTCAATCATCGATCCCTCCGGCGCGGAGGCGCCCCAGAGTGCAATGAACCTCCCCGTGTCGGGCGTAATCTGGCGAAGTCGCTCGAGGCGCGGTGTGCCGTTCGCACGGTCCATCGCGTCGCGTCGCTCGAGGTCGCGCATGGTGTCTCTGACGTTTTTTGGAATATTGTTGAACACGCCATCTCCCCAACGGTTTTTCCAATCTATCGTCGGTCACCTGATTTCAGATCAAGAAGACGTACCGCTCACCGCAGAAAAGGATGTGATCGTTGCGTTCAGCGCATCGTCCCATGGCGTCGGTTCGAGTCCAAACGTTGAGCGCGTCTCGGAGTCGTCGATGACGAATGGAGCGGCGAATTGGTAGAGCGTGGTCGGGAGTTCGCGGATGTCGGTGTTGAAGAGGCCGGCGACGCGCAGGACTGGCGTCGGCACCCTCGTCAGTTTGACGGGCGTGCTGTCGGCCACCCTCGCGATGTCCTGGGTCGCCTGTCGTACGGAACGCGGTGGGTTGGCGGGCGCGTGCCATGCTCGTCCCCATGAACGGTCATCGCGGGCACAGGTGATGAGGGTACGAGCGACGTCCGCGGTGTAGTTCCAACTGTGCGTTGCGTCGATATCACCGATTACCTGGCAGCGCTTTCCCGCGAGAATCCGCGGTACCAGGAGGTTGAGGTAGCCCTGGGCCTTGGGACCAATGAAGTCCGAGGCTCTGACCTCGGTCGCCCTAATCCGCCCGTCATCGTGCGCCCGTTTCGCTTGACGCCACATGTTCGCCCGTACTTGCGCTTTCTCGTAGTTCGCACTCAGGGGATCGTGCGGTGTCATCGGACCGGTGGGCTGACCGTAGATGTAGAGGTTGCTCAACGTCACGAGGCCGCTTCCCGTCGACGCCGCCGCCGCGAGGAGGGCGTCGGCGATGGGGGGCCAGTCAGTTGGCCACCGGTGATAGCGGGGATTCGCACAGTTGAAGAGAGCGTCGGCGCCCTTCGCGTGCGTCGCAACTGTCGCGGTATTTGACGCGTCCCCCTCGATTCGTTGAATCGACGGATGGTCGGGTCCGCTGCCGCGCCGCGAGAGGAGACGTACGTCGTGTCCATCGTGCGCCAACATTTCGGCCGCCACGGTTCCGATGGCCCCCGCGCCAACTATCAAGTACGTTCCCATTTCGTCTCCTCTGTTCAGAGAGCACCGCTCTCGTATCCAGTTTGACACGTCCGGCGAGATTTTGCAAGAGCACCGCTCTCTTTGTTATGCAACGGCCGGCGAGACCTGCGATACTGGCTCGATGACCGACGCACGTCCCACGAGAGCCGAGGCGCGGCTCCTCCAGATTGACCGCATCAAGACGACCTCGCGGCGGCTCATGGCCGAAAAGGGAGCGCCGGCACTCTCGTTGCGCGAGGTCGCGCGCGAGATGGGTCTCGTCTCATCGGCGCTCTATCGCTACTTCGCGACGCGCGATGAACTGCTCACGGCGTTGATTGTCGACGCGTACAACGACCTCGGCGACTGCGTCGAGCGAGCCCAGCGTCGGGAGGCGTCGAAGGACGCGCGCCACCAGCTCCACGCCGCTTCCTCGGCGATCCGAAGGTGGGCGAAGCGCAATCCCAACGAGTACGCCCTGCTCTACGGCTCGCCCGTACCCGGCTACGAGGCGCCCTCGTACACGGTTGAACCGGCCGCCCGAGTCGCCCTCGTCCTGGGATCGATCGTGGCGCAGTCGTGGCGAACGAACCCGCCGGTTCGCGTCAAGGCCGTCGATCCTTCATTGAAGGGTGTGCTGGAGACCCAGAACCTGGACGAGGCCATGTCCGGCATTCCAGAGGGTGCGCGCGTCTTGACGTTGATGATGTGGTCGCAGATCTTTGGCTGCATCAGTTTCGAACTCTTCGGTCACTACAAGGGATCAGTCCGCAGCGCCAACCGCTTTTTCAATATCGTGGTCGACGAGGTCGCGAATCTCGTTCTCGCGCGCGAATAGAACCTAGAAATCAGGAGGAAGATGCAACTTCTAGAACCTCTCGAAAGCGATCGTCTCACCATTCGTCCCCTACATCCCGACGACCTCGCGCGTCACTTGGTGATCTACTCCAACCCCGACGTCGTGCGCTACCTCTACGAGGAGCCGTTCGAACTCGAAGCGGCGCGCCAGCATCTCAATCGCCGTTGCAGCGTCGACCTACCGAGTGAAGGTTCGTGGATAAACCTCGGCGTCGAAGTACGGGGCGACGGTGTGCTCATCGGTGAGGTCGGTCTGGCGTTGCTCAGTGTCGTGCACGCTCACTGCGAGATTGGCTACGTCTTCGATCCCGCGTACGGAGGGAACGGTTTCGCCACCGAAGCAACGGCGGTCATGGTTGAGTTGGCCTTCTCGGTGCTCGGTGCCCATCGGGTCAGCGGCCGTCTTGACGCTCGCAATGACGCGTCCGCTCGCGTGCTCGAGCGACTCGGAATGCGACGCGAGGGGCACCTCGTCGAGAACGAGTTTGTGAAGGGGGAGTGGACCGACGAGGCGATCTACGCCGTATTAGAAGATGAGTGGCGCGCCGTGCGAGGACCGGCGAGGACGTTTCATCTCCGTGCGTAGCGAGGCGAAGAACTTACGCCAACTGCTGTCGATTGGGCCGGAACCACTTGTACTCAATTCCTTTGGCGATCTGTTGGGCGAGCACATCATTGAGTTCGCGCGCCACCAGCCAGAGGGCGAGGTCCAGCCCACTCGTGACTCCACCACAGGTGATGAGGTCGCCATCGTCGACGACGCGCTCTGGCACCACGTCAACGCCGAGTTCGGCGAGTTCTTCGAGTGCCGAATGGTGTGTGCTCGCGCGACGCCCCGTTATGACACCGGCGTGTGCCCACAACATCGTGCCCGTGCAGACGCCCGCGATAACGCTCGCGCTTGATGCCGCGGCCACGAGCAGTGGCGTGAGCTCACCTTTTTGATACTCGGCCCACGCGCCGTGCTTGGCGTGCGCATTCCAACCGCCGCCGGCCACGAGGACGATCTCAGCCTCACCCGGCGTGAAGGGGGCGTCGACTGAGAATGTCAATCCGCACGCACCTCGAACAGTGTCGCTTCCCGTGTGGGTAACGAGTCGAGCGGAGAAGTCATCGGTCCCTTGCTCGGCTCGTCGAAGTATCTCGAGGGGACCAAGCGCGTCGAGTTCATCGACGCCATCGAAGACCACAATGTCGACCAACATGCTTTGAGTGTACGAGTGTCACTCCGTCGCGTCAGTGACAACGCGGTATTTCAGGTTCGGCCCATTCGAATCGGTCGCGCGACGACCGCTGTTTTGGCTGCCCCGTCGTAAGAATCTCTTAAAATATGAGACTCTGTAACGAAGTCTCGGCCCTCGAGACTGTTGATCATGACTCCAAGCGCGCGGGGGACATTTAATGTTCACTCAATGGGTCGCACGTCGAATGGGCGTTGCGACTCCAAGCTGGGAAGTCGATTGTGACACTGATTTTCGTGGCGCTGGCCGCTGGACTGATTGCGGGCATCTCGCCGTGCATCTTGCCCGTCCTTCCCATCATCTTTGTGGCCGGTGCCGCGAACCGCGACGTCGCCGAATCGGGCAAAGGAAATTGGCGGCGATCGGTCGCCATCGTTCTTGGTCTTGCCGTCAGTTTCAGCCTTCAGATTCTCGCCGGCTCCGAGATACTTTCGTTGCTGCATCTTCCCCAGGACTTCTTACTTTGGTTCGGCGCTGGAATCCTCGGTCTCGTCGGCCTCGGTTTCTTGATCCCTCAACTCGAAAATCTCATAGAGCGTCCCTTCGCCAGGATCACTGGACGCCAGCCCAGTAGTTCGAACGGCGGCCTCGTCATTGGCCTCATGCTCGGCTTGGTTTTCACCCCCTGCGCCGGTCCGGTACTTGCGGCGGTGATCGCTATTGGGGCACGGCACGCAGTCAATCTCATGTCAGTGTTCGTTACGCTGGCCTTCGCCATTGGCGCAGCCATCCCTCTACTCTTCATTGCGCTCGCCGGGGGACGTCTTGTTGGACGCGTGAAATCCGTGCGTGAACACGCGCCGTTGTTGCGCCGGATTGGCGGTGTCGTGATGATTCTCATGGCGGTGGGAATCGGGACGAGTGCATTCAACTTCCTTACTGCGGTTCCGGGTTACACCAACGCGCTCCAGAACAGGTTTGAAAATACGCCTTCGGATCGAAAGGCGCTGGACAATCTGCCGAGCGGCAAAGCAGCCACCGGCAAATTGGTCAACTGCCCCGCGGCGTCGCCGGGGCTGGTGAGCTGTGGTCCAGCACCGAACTTCACTGACATCACGTCGTGGCTGAACACGCCACACGATGAGCCACTCAGCATGTCGAGCCTTCGCGGGAAGGTCGTGATCGTCGACTTTTGGACCTATTCATGTATCAACTGCCAACGGACTCTTCCCCACGTCGAAGCCTGGTACAAGCGTTACGCCCCCTACGGACTCGAAATCGTGGGGGTGCATACGCCGGAGTTTGCGTTCGAGCACGTGGTGAGCAACGTGAAGGCACAGTCCAAGTCATTGGGGGTCAAGTACCCCGTCGCCATCGACGACGACTACGGAACGTGGCACGCGTATCACAACAACTACTGGCCGGCCGAATACCTCATCGACGCGTCGGGCGTGGTGCGCCACGTCGACTACGGCGAAGGCGGCTACTCGTTGACCGAGAGCCTGATCCGAACGCTTCTCCTCAAAGCCAATCCCGGCATTAAGTTGCCCCCACCGACGACGGTTCCTAATCTCACTCCGACTGAGGAGACCAATCCAGAGAGCTACGTCGGGTACAGCTACGGACTCACGTACTTTGATTCGACCACCGAACCACCTTCGAACGTTGCTACCAAATACCACTTTCCGAAGTCGTTGTCGCTCGGAACCTTCGCGTTCTCGGGGGTATGGGACGAACACGCGGAGGAGGCAACGGCTGGCAAAGGCGCAAAATTGGAGCTGGGTTACCTCGCGAGGAACGTGTATCTCGTCATGGGTGGCACGGGAACGGTCACGGTGTCGGCCGGGGACGGCACGCCGGCGAGGACCATTCACGTCAGTGGCGTGCCGACGCTCTATCGGCTCTTGCACTTCGATTCCTCTTCGAGCGGCACGATGGTGATGACGCTCTCTGCGGGCGTGCAGGCCTATGACTTTACGTTTGGTTGAGGTCACGGGGATTCCAAAACCCTTTGTCGGTCACGAAAGTTCTACCGTGGGACTTGAGTGTGGCGCGTTATGGCCGTCGATATTCCTCCGGTACACTCCGAAGAACAGGTGAATCTGCGCTTCTGTAAGCAGCGAGCCGAAGTGAAGGGATTCAAATGGTTGGGATTGTGTTGGCGGTAATCGCGGGAATCATCGTGCTCCTCGTCTTGGCGGCGATTTTGAAAGCCGTTCGCATCGTGCAGCAAGGGTTTGTCGGAGTCATTACCCGGTTCGGTGAGTTCAAGGACATCAAGAACCCCGGATTGACATTCATCATTCCCTTCATCGAGGTGATGAAGATCGTCGACGTCCGAGAGACGCCGCGTACGGGTGACCGTCAACAGGTAATCACCCGTGACAACGTGGCCGTGATCGTGAACGCGACGATCTTCAGTCAAGTCGTCGACGTGCGTCTCGCACTGTTCACCAACTCTGACTACCTCGTCAGCGTCGACAACCTGGCGCGCACGTCGGTTCGCGCGGTCTTTGGCAGTATTACGCTTGACGAGGCCTTCTCCCAGCGCGAACGCATCGGCACGATGCTGCAGACGCAGATGGAAGAGGCGACCGACAAGTGGGGCGTGCGAATCAATCGTGTCGAGGTTCTCGAGATCACGCCACCCGAACAGATCCTCCAAGCAATGGCCCTCCAGAAGCAGGCCGATCAGGAGAAGCGTGCTCGCATTCTCGAATCTGAAGGTCAACAGCAGTCGGCGGTGAACGTCGCCGACGGCCAACGTCAGGCCGCAATCAAAGAGGCCGAAGGTGCCCAGCAGTCTGACATTCTGCGCGCGCAGGGCCGACGACAAGCGCTCATCTTGGAAGCGGAGGGTCGTGCACAAGCCATTGCGTCGGTCTATGCCGCGATCAAGGCGCAGGCACCCGACCCGACGTTGGTCGCCATCCTTCAGCTCGACACCCTGGCCAAGTTCGCCGAGAGCCCGAACACCAAGCTCATCATTCCTGCCGAGAGTGCCGCGCTCCTCGGTGCAGCACAAGCCATCAAGAGCGTCATGGCCGACGTGCCGTCAACACCGAGTTCATAGGACACTGTTTCACGCTGCACCGTCGTTACTCGCCTGCGCGAGCACGAGTGAATGACTAAACGGGGTCGACCCAGAGGGTCGTGCCGTACGCCTTCTTGACAACTACCGGTGTGCCATCAGGCAACTGTGCGGGCCAGTCGGTCACGGCCTTCCACGATTCTCCCTGAATCTTCACTCGACCGGGGTGTGTGGCGTCGCCGACGGGCATTTCAACAAAGCCGTGCATGTCGGTCATGGCAGTATTCGTTGGCTGGGACATGTTGATCTCGAAGGCGTGATGGTGGAACCTGCGCATTGCGAACGGTCGCAAAGTGACCAAGGTAATTGCCGAGACAGCCAACCAGGCGCCGGCCTGGAACGCGAAAGGAAGACCCGCCAAAGCGAGGACGAAAGAGATGGCCGCGCCAAAGCCGATGAAGACCGCGATGAAGGCGTTCGAGTGCAGTTCGAGGACGAACGAGAACCCGACAATCAGTACCCAGAACAGGACAGCGACCATAAATCGAAGTATATGGCCGACTCAGATTTCCGCACGGGCACACGATTGTGTTCCTAATAGGCCTGTTTTTCGACGTTGCCGCTATCAATCTGAGGGGTATTTCTCTGCCCCATCGTTAGCATGAGGCCGTGTTGGTTGACGACATCGAAATCACCCCAAGTCGTGAAGCGACGGTGGGGCCACTTAGCGTGCGTCGCGCGCTTCCGACCCGGGGCCGGCGCACTGTAGGAGCGTGGTGTTTCGCCGATCACATGGGTCCCCTTTCGCTCACACCTGATCGATCAATCGATGTCGCGCCGCATCCCCACATTGGACTGCAAACGGTGACGTGGCTCTTCAGTGGTGAGTTCCTGCATCGTGACAGTCTTGGTTCAGAGCAGCTGATTCGAGCCGGTCAGCTGAACCTGATGACCTCGGGACACGGTATTGCGCATTCGGAAGAGAATCCGGGACGAACCTCAGGCGAGTTGCACGGATTACAGCTCTGGGTGGCACAACCATTGAATACCCGCGATGGGTCGGCCGAATTCGTGCACCTCGCCGAACCTCCCAGGATGACGTTGGAGAATGGCATCGCCACGGTGTTAGTGGGCGAGTTCGCCGACGCTCAATCGACTGCTCGCCGCGACACCGACCTCGTCGGCGTGGAGCTTGATCTCCACGGTGGCGACACAGCCTTCGGACTTGATCCGACGTTCGAGTACGCACTCATCGTTGCGAACGGTGAGGTGAACGTCGGGACGACGCCCGTGCGACCAGGACAACTCGCGTACCTCGGAAAAGGAGCTGACGAGTGCCGATTGAATTCCTCGCATTCGAGCCGAGCGATGTTGATCGGTGGCGTGCCGTTCGATGAACGGTTGTTCATGTGGTGGAACTTCGTTGCTCGCACGCAAGATGAGATCTCTGATGCGTGGCGCGCGTGGGCGGCGCGGGACGAACGTTTCGGCAGCGTCGCGTCGCCGTTCGACCGCATCGAAGTGAGTGCGCCGCCATGGATGCTGCAAACGCGCTGACGCAGTTGACCTGTTCACCATTGCGAGCACGCAACGTCACCACGTTCATCGTCGTGACCTGGTAGGTCACCGAGTCACCGTGGGCCGCCATGGGCGTGGAACACCATTTTTCCCAGAGAGTTACTGGCGTATTGGTGCGCATTACCATGGGTCGAGCGGGGCCGTGGAGAGGTTTATGGTGCGTAGGCGCAGCAGAGAGAGCGAACGCCTTCGCGTCCCGCCACCGATTCTTAAGCGGCGTGTTCCGTCGGGACGTGGCGCCATGGAGCAGCCCAACGTCACCCACGACGGTGACGCCCGTCTCACGCCACAGTTCTGGATCGCCGTTGTTCTGACTGGTATTGCCACTGGCCTGTTCGGCGATCTCTTGATGTGGGTTCTCGCTCTGGCGGAGCGTGCGGGCTTCAACGACCGCTCCGGTAGCTTCCAGAGCGCCGTGGCTGCGGTGTCGTCGAGTCGGCGAGTCTTGTCACTGTTGATTGCCAGCGTCATCGGTGCTGTTTCGTGGTATCTCATCCGTCGCTATCTACGTCGCGAGAGTTCCGACATTGACGACGCCATCTGGAATGGTGACGGTGAACTCTCCGTTCGACGAAGCTTCCTTACGTCAATTGTCTCTGAGGTCGTCATTGGACTCGGTGCGTCAATCGGTCGAGAGGCGGCGCCGAAGTTGATGGGTGGTGCTTCAGGCAGCGTCGTGTCGCACTGGTTTCAGTTGAGTTCGGAGCAAAAGCGCCTCCTCGTTGCCTGCGGTGGGGGTGCGGGTCTGGCGTGCGTCTACAACGTGCCCCTCGGCGGTGCGATCTTCACGGCCGAAGTGCTCTTTGGAAGCTTCGCGTTACCCGTGGTGCTACCGGCTCTCGCGACGTCGTTGATTGCCACGATGGTGGCTTGGCTCTACCTGCCAAACGGTGCGACGTACGCCGACATCCCGCAGTATCGATTCAGCGGTTCGCTGATGGTCTGGTCGATCGTGGCGGGTGTCCTTATCGGCGTCCTGGCGGTTTTGTACGTCCGACTCATTGCGTGGGCGTCGCACTTTCGAGCGAAGGGGTCGCAGATCTTCTGGATGATGCCGATCGCGTTCGTCGTCCTTGGCGTGCTCGGCATCTGGTATCCCCAGCTTTTCGGGAACGGCAAGGACATGGCGCACGATGCGTTTCTTGGCATCGGGGGGATTGGCCTACTCTTCGCACTCTTCGCCCTCAAACCTCTGGTGACGGCGCTCGTGCTTGGGAGTGGTGCCGCCGGCGGTGTCTTCACGCCCTTCCTCGCGACGGGCGCCATCTTTGGTGCTTTCTTTGGCGCCGCGTGGATCCATATGTGGCCCGGCACCCCGGTCGGCGCCTTCGCGCTCGTGGGTGCGGCCGCGATGGTTGGTGCGTCCATGCAGGCGCCCTTGGCCGGACTGGTGCTCGTGCTGGAGCTCACTCACATCGGGTTCTCGCTGGTCATACCAATGATGGCGGCGACGACTATCGCGACGGTTCTGGTGCGACAGATCGATGGCTACAGCATCTACTCTGCGCGCCTCCCTCGACGTGACAATGATGGCGTTATGGAAAATCCTGAGGGAACGTGAGGATCAGAAAGCATTGACGATGGGTGACGAGCCCCGGACGGTGTTGCACCGATTATTCGCCGGTCCCCTGGATGAGGTCTTTCGCGCATGGACGGACGCCACGATTCTCCAGGCCTGGTACGGGCCGTTCGACTTCGAGGTGCGCGAGTGTGAGATGGACTTTCGTGAAGGTGGACAGTTTCGCATCGTCATGGCACACGAAGACGGTCTCGTGTTCGTGACGACCGGTAATTTTGACGACATCATCGCGCGCGAGCGATTCACGATGGTCACGCACCTCGATGAACACCCCGACGAATTCATCGAGATCTTTCGACCGCGAGGTTCCAACATTGAGCACGTGCCGCTCATCTGGAACCTCGAAGCCGGCTTTGAAGATCGCGGGGACGCCGCGCTCGTCACGCTGACGACGACCTATCCGGTGATGGCCGACCGCGACCAGTTCGTTTCCATGCACGGAGAACGTGGATGGGCGGAAGGCTTTGTGAAACTCGATCGTTTGCTCGGCGCGTAACGTTCATCCCAATTGTTCGTGAAACAATGGTGGGATGTACGTTCCTTCGAAACACGCCGTCGACGAAGAGGCCGCGTGGTCCATCGTGCGCGAAGCCGGCGCGGGCATGCTGGTCGCCGACACGCCCGAAGGGCTCAAGAGCGTCTTCGTGCCGGTTGTCGTCAGTGACGACCGCGCGACAATCCTCACCCACGTCGCGAAGGCGAACTCGTGGTGGCGTTCATTGAAAGACGGCGATGAAGTCCTGGCTCTGTTTCTCGTTGCGAGCGCGTACGTGTCACCGTCGAATTACCCGAGCCGCTTTGAGAACCCCGGCGTCGTGCCCACGTGGAACTACGTGGCCGCCGAAGTTCGCGCAAAGGTCCGCGTGCACGACGACCCCGAGTGGCTAGGACGTCAGGTGCGTCTCGTCACCGATCAGTTTGAAGCGGAGCGATCACCGAAGTGGAGCGTTGACGATTCGTCGGTCCCGTACGTCGCCGCACAGGTAAAGGCGATCGTGGGCATTGAGATGGAAGTGGTTGCTATCACCGGCAAAGCCAAACTCTCCCAGAACCGACCGGGCGTCGACCACGATTCGGTGCACGACAACTTCGCCGCAGGCACCCCGTCTGAGCGCAACGTGGCGGCGCGCATGTCCGATGATGGGTGAGGCGACAATCACCATTCGTCGTAGCGAGCGCGACGACTGGCGAGCGTTGAAGACGATTCGCCTCGAGGCGCTCGCCGACACTCCCGACGCCTACGGTTCCACCTGGAAGGAGAATAGTAAGTGGTCCGACGCTCAGTGGAAGAACGCCGCGACCAATCGCCTGTACTACCTCGCGTATCGCGACGACGTTGTGGTCGGCATGGTGTCGGGTGGTCTGAACGAGGTGCACCCGGGAACCCGTTGGCTCTACGGCATGTACGTCACACCATCGGATCGAGGAAGCGGGACCGCAGACCGACTCGTCGCAACGATCTGTGCGTGGGCGCGCAGTGAAGGCGTCGACGCGGTGTACTTGCATGTGACATCGAGTGTCGCGCGAGCTCGCGCCTTCTACACCAGGTTGGGTTTTCGACCTACTGGCGAATCGTTCCCGATGGACCGTGACAGCGCACTGAGGCTCGAGACGATGGTCCTTGATCTTGACTGACGAGTTCCGTGTCGAGCGAGTTGCGTCGCATCAACTCCATGATTTGCGTCGGCGAGTCCTGCGCAACGATGACGCGGCGCTGTATCACCCCGATGCTCGCGACGACGAAGTGACGTCAATTCACTTCGGCGGACTCCTGGGCGACCGTCTCGTCGTCAGCGCATCCTTCTTTCCCTCGTCGCCGCCGATGAACCCGACGCTGGTGACGTACCAACTGCGCTACATGGCGACGGACTTTGACGTGCAGGGTCGTGGCTACGGTGCACTGGTCTTGGCCGTGGCCGAGGACGAACTTCGAACACTCGGCGCCCAACAGATTTGGGCGAACGGTCGTGACACCGCACTCGGCTTCTATCGGGCCGTGGGATGGCTGAGCGTTGAGGGTTCAGAGCATTTGAGCCCGGAGACCCAGTTGCCGCACACGGTGATCTTCAAGCGCTTGGACGACGACGCGCAATTCTAAGCGCATCGACGTTTACTAGGTTTGGTGTATGCGCAAGCCTCTGGTCTACGTGACCGTCCTTATTGTCATTGTCGCGGCCGGCGTCTTCGCCCTCATTCATTTCAAGAGTTCGCCGACCCCCACCACGACGACGACGAGCACGACCACCACCACGGCTCCGAAATATCCGACCGCTCCTTTGACCGGTCTCCCCGATCCCTCCCTCCAGTCGGGACGACGGCCGGCGCTCACGGTCAAAATCGAGAACACGCCCGAGGCACTTCCCCAGTGGGGCATTGATCAAGCCGACGTGGTGTACGAGGAGATTGTGAATGGCGGCATCACCCGCCTGGCCGCGATCTTCAACTCTCATGCGCCCGTCAAGGTGGGACCCGTTCGATCGGTGCGCCCAACCGACACGCAGGTCGTGTGGCCGCTCGGCGGCATCTTCGCCTACTCGGGTGGCGCGCCCTACGCGGTGGCGAGTATCTCGACCGTACCGGGATTGAATCTGAAGGACGAGTCAAGTGCCGGCGCCGCCATGTTCCGCGACCCCCAGCTGTACGCGCCACACAACCTGTTCGCGATCGCGCCCAAGCTCTTCGCCTTCGGCGGCACGCCGGTACCGCCGCCGAAGCTGTTCACATATCTCACCAAGACGCAACCGTTCAGTGGTCGCCCCATCGCGAGTTTCGTCGTCCCCTTTCCGAGTATCTACGGGGTGACCTGGACATGGGACGTCGCCACGTCGTCATGGGACCGAACGCTCTTTGGAAAGGCCGACGTCACCGGAACGGGCGTGCGAGAGTCGCCCAAAAATGTGATCGTCATGTGGGTGAACTACGTCAATGGCATCGGCACCGAAGCCTCCTACGCGAACCTCCAGGGTTCGGGGAAGGCGGCCTTCTTCTCCGACGGCAAGGAGACCGTCGGGACTTGGTCACGCGGCCCATCCAAAGGCGACGTTCTCGTGTACACATTGGCGAACGGCAAGCCCGCGCTGCTCACGCCCGGTCAGACCTGGGTCGAACTGCTCAACACTGGTGCCGGACTGCCCATCACGCCGTAACGATCGACTCGAGACGTTCCAGCGTCGCATCCATGGCGACTCGATTGCGGTCGGGAAACTTGAACCATTCAATGGCGAAGCCCCATGGTCGGTTGTAGTCGAAGGATTCAGTGACGTTCGTTCCACCCTCGACCTCCTCGAGGTCGTAGCGCCAGATGAATCGGGCGACGTGGTGCCAGGCAATGGAACGGTTCTCTTCGAACACCACGACTCGATTGCGTGTCACGTAGCCGAGTTTCATCTTCATGTCCATCGAGAATGTGGAGCCGAGCGCGAGTCGTACCGGTGCGTCTTTCACGCCGGTCACGGTGCCCGAGCCGTCAAAGAGCGAGTGTTTGCGCGGATCGGCCAACAGGTCAAAGATCGTCGCGGGGGGTGCGGCCATAAACCGGGTCACTGAAATCGTTCGTAACGATGCCATTGGCCCAGCGTAGGGTGGTGAGTTGAGCGAAGGATCGGTGGTTGATGGCCTACGAAAAGCGGATGTTCGAGAGCCCGGACGGGCGAGTGCTCGAGGTTGCGACCGTCGGCGATCCGTCACATCCGACGGTCTTCTTTCATCACGGCACGCCCGGTTCAGCCTCCTTGGTTCGAACCATCGAAGAGATTGCCACGAAGGGCGATCTCTTTCTCGTCACTATGTCGCGCGCCGGCTATGGCGCGTCGAGTCGTCAGCAAGGTCGCAATGTCGCGGCCGCGGTGCCCGATACGAGAACGGTGCTCGACGCACTCGGCCTCGATCGCTACGCCGTGGTGGGTTGGTCCGGTGGTGGACCGCACGCGCTGGCGTGTGCCGCGCTCGACGCACGCTGCATTGCCGCGTGGTCAATCGCGGGCGTCGCACCCTTTACCGCTGACTTCGATTGGACCGACGGGATGGGACCGGAAAACATCGAGGAAATGGAGCTCGCGGTGAAGGGCGGTCCCGAGTACGAAGCGCACATGGAGATGATCGGAACCGCCTTGGGCGATGCGAACGCTGACAACGTGATCGATCTGTTCGGGGGCCTCTTGTCGGACCCCGACAAGGAGACATTGGCGCCGTTGGCGGCTCGCGAACTTTTCGCCGACTCACTTCGTCAAGGCTTCGTGAACGGTTGGAGCGGTTTCTTCGACGACGACCGAGCGATGATGAGCGACTGGGGCTTCGAACCGGGCGCGATCACGATTCCCGTCGCGGTGTGGTTCGGCGACAATGACCTCATGGTCCCTCCGACGCACGCCGCATGGCTGTTACGAACGATCAAAACGTCGAGTGGGCATCACTATCCCGGGGAGGGCCACCTCTCCATCATGGCGAATCACTTCGACGAGTTGGCCGCCGACATCAAGAAAGCCGTCGCGTGAGCGGGTCACGTCTCTGGTCGCGGACAACATTGTGCGCATAGGCAATCTCTACGGCGCCGATTCGACCTTCCTTGGTGTCCCGAGCGCCGACCCCGACGTAGCTGGCGAATGGTCGAGTGCCGCCGCGGCGATTATCGGCGCGCCCTTCGACGGGGGAACGTCGCATCGACCGGGCTGTCGCTTTGGGCCACAGGCCATCCGCGTCACCGATTATCTTCCTCACGACGGCATGCGACCGAGTCTGTCCCTGGGCGTGGACCCACTGATCGACCTCGGCGTCGTTGATTTGGGCGACGTTGAGATGCCCTCGGGTGATACTGAGCTATCACTTCGCCGTCTCGAAGAGCGTGTGACCGCCGTCGCGAGTGCCGGTGTCATTCCCATCATCCTGGGCGGGGATCACACGATTGCGTTGCCCGACGTCACGGGTGTCGCGCATCACGTCGGGTGGGGACGAGTATCGGTCATCCACTTCGACGCCCACGCCGACACGGGCAACACGCAGATGGGTTCGCTCTACGGTCACGGCACACCGATGCGACGGCTCATTGAGTCCGGCGCATGTCGCGGTGACCGATTCTTGCAGATTGGACTTCGCGGGTACTGGCCCGAACCAGCGACGCTGGACTGGATGGCCCAACAGGGCATGCGTTCCTTCGAGATGAGCGAGATCGTGTCGCGAGGAATGGACGTGGTCCTCGATGAGGCGATTGCGTTGGCGATGACCGACTGCGACGCGGTCTTCCTCTCGGTCGACGTCGACGTCGTAGATCCCGGATCGGCTCCGGGTACGGGCACGCCTGAACCGGGGGGACTGACCAGTCGTCAACTCCTCGACGCCGTTCGGCGTGTCGCCATGGAGACACCACTCGGCGGCGTCGATGTGGTCGAGGTCTCGCCCCCTTACGACCACGCGGAGATCACTGCGTACCTCGGCAACCGCATCGTGCTCGAGGCGCTGGGTGGCATTGCTTGGCGCCGAAAAGGCGAACGTGGCGAGCCGACGCGAACTCCCAGCGACCCGCTCTTGAAGGGTCGCTAGTCCCGCATCGATTCGAGGATCTCGTCGACCAGTTCGTCGGTGGTATTTGGGTGCAGGAAGGCCAGTCGTCCCACGGTCTCGTCTTCCCACTTGGTCGGTGTCACGAAGGCAATCTGATCGCGCAGCAACTGGTGGCTCCACTGCGTGTACTGCTCGGTGGTCCAACCCTTACGACGAAAGAGCACGATGGAGAGACTGACGGGACGGACCATCTCGAGGTGATCCAATTCGTCGATCTTCTTCGCCGTGCGGTGTGCCAGGTCCACGGCGCACTGCACCGCGGACTCGTAGAGGTCGGTGCCATTCGTCACTAACGAGAACCAGAACGGGAGGCCGCGAGCCCGCCGTGAGAGATGGATGGCGAAGTCCGACGGGTTCCACTCGTAGTGCTCGTCGTCGCTCGAATGCAGAATGTCGAGGTAACCGGCCTGTTGGGCGAGGACCTGTCGTGCGACCGTGGGATTGCGATAGAGCAGCGCGCAGCAGTCGAGCGGTCCGAAGAGCCACTTGTGCGGATCCACAATGAAGCTGTCGGCGTGACGTAGCCCGGCGAGCAGGTGACGTTCGCTCGGTGAGAAGAGCGCGGCACCCCCGTACGCGCCGTCGACGTGAAACCACAGGTCGTTTTCGCGTGCGTAGCTGCCCAGACCTTCGAGGTCGTCAACGATGCCGGCGTTCGTCGTACCCGAAGTTGCGGCAATGCCAATGACGCTGCTCGGATTCGGGTCATCCGCCATGGCCGCTTCGAGACTTACCCTCGTGAATCGGTGGTCGTCGGTCGTGACAACGAGCGGTTCGATGCCGAGCACGTGCAACGCCTTGCCGATGCTCGAGTGCGCGTCCGATGAGATTGCGTAGCGCACTTCGTGCGGCGCGAGTTCGGGATGCTTGGCGCGCCCGATGTCGCGCCCGACCGTCAGGCTGGAGAGATTTCCGAGCGAGCCGCCCGAGACGAACGCTCCGCCCGATCCCTCTGGCATACCGGCCAGTTCGGCGATGAACTCGAGCGCGAGGTTCTCGGCCATGACGACGCCACTCGACTCCAGCCAACTCGTGCCGTTGAGGCCCGAGCAGGCGACGACCATGTCGAAGAGCAAAGAGTTTTTCGTCGGAGCGTTGGGAATGAAGGCGAGGAAGCCCGGCGAGTCGATGGAGACAACGGCCGGTGCCAATTCATCCTTGAAAAATTCGAGGATTTCATCGGCGCTATGACCTTCGGGACGGATGAATCCCTTCATGTCCCCGGGCGGCATCGCGTGCAAAGAGCCGTAGTCCAACGGCACCGGATCCATTGAAAGGCGGTCTCGGCAGTAGTCAAAGACCTCATTCGTCAACTCGGCGTTGTACTCAAACATCTGGTGCCCCATTGCACGCCTTTCGATTTTGTCCCCCATCTATCGTACGCACTCAAACGACCTTGACCGGCTCGGCTCACTTCGGCGGTTGCTTCGGCGCAAGTACAATTTCTTGATGGGAAAGGCGCGAATTGGCTATCTCGGGCCGGAAGGCTCGTTCTCGCACGAAGCCGTGTCCACCATGGAGAGTGTGGAGGGCGTCGTCTGCGATTCCATTGCCGATGTGCTCGAATCGGTCGCCGCGTCAACTCTCGATCAGGGCCTCGTTCCTTTGGAAAACGCCATTGAGGGCACGGTGTCAGCCACGATTGATGGCCTGGTCTTCGATCATGATCTGGTGATTGTGCGAGAGATCGTCATCCCGATCAGGTTGCACTTGCTTGCACGACCCGGCGTCGCCTTGGAACAGGTGACCAACGTCCGAAGTTACGTGCACGCGCTCGCCCAATGTCGGACGTATCTTCACACGATGAACGTCACTACCGAACAGACGACCTCCACGAGCCAGGCGGCCAGGGAGGTCGCGGAGTCCACCGAACCGTGGGCCGCCGTCGCCTCAACGCTGGCTGGAGAACTCTTCGGACTGGTTGCCCTCGCAACGGACATCGAGGACCACCCCGACAATGCGACCAGATTCGTTCTCGTCGGTCGAAACGTCGTCGCTGCACCCACGGGCCACGACCGCACCACTATCGTCTGCTTTCAAGACGCAGACCGCCCGGGTTCGCTCTATGGAATCCTTGGACGCTTCGCCGCGCGCGACATCAACCTGACGAAGCTCGAGAGTCGCCCCACCAAGCGAGGACTGGGCGACTACTGCTTTGTGATCGAGTTCGAAGGTCACGTTGCCGACGACGTCGTCGCCGACTGTCTCGCCGATCTCCAAGCGCACTTGGCCCGGGTCAAGTTCCTCGGTTCCTATCCCGTCACCGGCGTCGACGCGACCGATCGTCGCGAAGAGGTGGCGGCCGCGCGACGGTCCGCCGCGACGTGGATTGACGACATTCGCTCGCGCATCTCTTCGTAGCTGTCTCGGAGCGTTCTCCGCGAGACGTGCGTTAGGAACCGGGAGCCCTCTCAAGCTCCTGTTGGGCGAAGGGAAGGGGAAAGCCGGCAATGAAGAGGTGTCGGTCGATGACGTCGAGCAGGTGTTGCAGATCGAGCGGTTTTGTAAGATAGTCATCGACACCGGCGTTCTTAAAGCGTCGCTGTTGCCACGTCGTCGCGTCGGCGGAGAGCACGACGACGGGAATGTCGATCGTGCGCGAATCGCCGCGCAGGCGTTCGAGTACGTCGTAGCCGTGAATATCGGTCAGGTGGACGTCGAGCAGAATCAGCGATGGCTCGTACTGTTGCGCCAGATCGACACCGAGCACTCCCCGCAACGCAGTGATGAGGCGAATTGAAGGTCGTTGGAGCAGCAGTCGCTCGACCAGTTGCACATTCGCGACGTCATCTTCGATGTAGAGCACGGTGATTGTTGGAAAGGACTTCGCTTGACGTACGAGCGACGGCCGGGCGCGCGACGAGAGGGTCTTTGCGTGCTCGGCGACGGGGAGTTCGATCCAGAAGGTTGATCCCTGTCCCACGACACTGTCGACTCCCAAGGTGCCGCCGATTGCCTCGGTGAGACCTTTCGAGAGCGCGAGACCGAGTCCAGTGCCTTCGATACCCGACGACTCGGCGTCGAGGCGGTCAAAAGGTGTAAAGAGACGTTCGCGCAGTTCGGGATTGATTCCCGGACCCGTGTCGGTGACGGAGAGTCGAACCCGTCCACCCTCTTGGGTGCAGTTCAGTGTCACGGTACCGTCAGGACGGTTGTACTTGATTGCGTTGGACAAGAGGTTGAGCAGGACCTGCTTCAGCCGTTGCTGGTCTGCGAGTACCTGGACGTCGTAACTGGAACGCGAGTTGATCGTGATGCCGAGTTCGTTGGCCTGGGGAGCGACGAGTTCGACGCACTCGTTCTCGAGTTCCCTCAAGGCGACTGGCTCATTCATGACGCTGATGTGGCCGGCCTCGATGCGCGAGATGTCGAGCACTTCGTTGATCAGCTCGAGGAGATATTTTCCCGAGTGGTGAATGTAGCCGACCACTTCGAGTGCGTCGGGAGAGGTGAGTTCCATCTCCAAGATTTGGGCAAAACCGAGCACCGAGTTGAGCGGCGTGCGCAGTTCGTGACTCATGCGTGACATGAACTCGCTCTTGGCTTTGTTGGCGCGCTCGGCCGCCTCCTTCGCATCCTTTAGGCTCATCTCGTCGGCCACTGACTCGGTGACGTCGCGCGAAACGAGCACAGCGCGAGGTGCGTCACCATTCGCGTCTCGAATGAGTCGCCCCCTCGTCTCGATTGTCAGCATTCGCCCGTCAACGTGCTCGGCGCGGAACCGGTAACTGGTGAGGTTCCCGTCTCCACCTTTGAAGAGGCGGTGCAGCTCTGATGCAACGTGAATGCGGTCGTCGGAGTACACGATGGTGCGCGAGTTCTGCCCGACTCGGTCCACCTTTGACACGCCATAGATTCGGTCAGTGCCCGGACTCACGTCGAGCACGAGGAAGTTGTCGTCGACCGTGATGATCGAGTCAACGACCGCGTCGAGGATTGCCCGCTTGGTCTCGAGACTCGCGGCCAGCGCGCTTTGGTTTTCGACCTGAGCCGTGATGTCGCGGCCGGCCGAAAACACCATGCCGTTACGGCCCTGACAGCTCCACTCAATCCAGCGGTACTCGCCGTCACGTCGGCGTTGGCGGTTGCGGAATTCTACGAGCGTCGCATCAGGTAGTGAAACCAGTCGATCGAACTCTCGCAGAGTTGCCGCGACGTCGTCAGGGTGAATCAGGTCAATGAATGGACCATTCTGAAGATCCTCGAGGGTCCAACCCATCGAGTTGGGCCATGCCGAATTGACGACCTTCCAGGTGCCGTCGCTGTCCAGAATCGACATGAGATCGGTGGAAGTCCAAAAGAACTCCCCGACGTCAGATGCGTCGACTCTCTCCCTGGTCATGTACAGCTCCGTTCGGCAAGTAATTGATGTTGTTGGCGGTGACGTCGCCGAAGTCAGTGTCTCTGGTGTGAAAACCACGTGGCGTCTCTACAACGTTACCCTTGAAGAATTTCGTCACTCCCATTGGTATGGCGTGAACACGCGTTTCGATGTCCCAGGTCACAAATATGTTTTGCGGTTGACGTCGCGTTGCGATTCGTTTCGACGTCGCGTTGCGCCAACGTGCGTGACGACACACAACGAGATGAATTGTCAACGACGAATCAGGCTCGTTGCACCAGTGCGTCGAGGTAATAACGAATCTGAATCGTGACCGCGGCACCTTCGCCGACCGCTGACGTCCAACGCACCATCGAGAAAACTCGTATTGGGATCGAGTCCGATGAAGACGAAGGCGCCGGCACGATCTTTCAGTTATCGGAGCGGTATTGACGAAAGAGATTGACGAGGCCCTCAACGACGTCGCCCGGCAGATCCTCGGGCCCGACGCGGCCGCTGGCGGCGACGGTCGCACGAACCTGTTCCACGTACGCCTGACAGGCATCGCACGCCGCGAGGTGCTTTTCGAGGCGTCGCCGATCGCGCCGAGAGAGGGTACCGTCGAGATAATCGCTGACGAGTTCGACTGCGTCGCGGCAGACCAGTGGCGATGGGAGCAACTTCATATCTTCGTTCCCCTCATGGCCGATTCAACTATTCCTCGAACCTTCGCTCGACCGCGGTGCAAGATAACTCGCACATTCGCCTCGCTGAGTCCGAGCAGTGTGGCCACCTCCTCGGTAGATAGTCCTTCAACGTCGCGAAGCGTTACGATCGCTAACTGTGGTTCGCCAAGTGATGCGATGGCGTCGCGCACTGCGTTCACCAACACACTGTTATCCAGTCGCGCATCGACGGTGTCGGTGAAGGGGACAGGCGGATCGCTCCACATTCCGCCACTGTTAAATCGAGAAGGGGGGACCGAGGGGCCCGACTCTCTTGGGTCGGTCGGCACCGTCCGATGCTCCTTCACCCCTAACGTTCGCGCTCTATTGATACAGATTCGAAGCAACCAGGTTTTGAAGGAGCTGCGTCCTTCGAACTTCTCTGCGCCGCGTATCACGGCGACCCACGTGTCTTGGGCGACATCTTCGGCCGAGGCGTGGCTCTTGACGTAGTAGCCCGCGACTTTTACCAGTGTCGCATGGTAGCGGTGGACGAGTTCGCTAAACGCCGCCTCGTCGCCACCGAGCATTCGCCCCAAGAGCTCTGCGTCATCCACGAAGCAAACAGTACTGCCCGAAGAAAAACTCTGTAACGCGATCCGCGCTCGTCGGACTGTTCTTTCGGCGCCCTCGCCACAACCAAGGAGAACACATGAAGGTACACCGCATACTTCGAACGCTCGCTGCGACGAGCCTGATTGTCGGCGTTGGCGTTATCGCGACGACGACATTCGCGGGAGCGACATCGGCCAAGGACCTTGCACCGACGGGTCACGCCCTCTTCGTCGAGACCGACGCATCTGCTGGTAACTCGGTGCTGAGTTACACCCGCGGCACCGACGGGACAGTCTCGTACGTCGCGACGTACGANNCGTGAACGCCGGTAGTGACACGGTGTCGGTCTTCACGGTCTTCGGTCCGTATTTGCACCTCATTCAGCAGATTCCAACGAACGGTAACTTTCCCGTTTCCCTTTCGGTGCACAACAACCTGGTGGCGGTCCTCAACGCCGGCGGCGCCGGATCCGTGACGCAGTACCAACTGCAGTGGGGACGACTGGTAGCGACCGGTCAGACGCGTTCNNTCAACCAACGCCGTGCCGTTCTCGTTCACCTTCGATGCGCATGGGCGTCTCGTCGCCGTCGAAGCGTCGAACAGCTCGGTGAGCACCTACTCAATCAATCCAAATGGATCGCTGTCGCCCATTGGAACGGTCAGTGACGGCGGCGCCGCACTGTGCTGGATCGCCAATGCCCAGGGATACTTTTACGGGTCGAACGCCGGTAGTGGCACGGTGAGTTCCTTCGGCGTAAGTCCGACTGGCGTGCCCGCCTTGTTGAACGCCACCGCGGCCACGACGCACCCCGGAACGACTGACTCGGCAGCGTCGCCCGATGGGCAGTTCCTCTACGTCGAGAGTGGCGGCGCCGGTGCGCTTGACGCCTTCGCGGTCAACGCGAACGGAACTCTCACACCACTGGAGACGCTATGGAACCTGCCCAAGCCCTACGAAGGCATCGCCGTCAGCTAAACAACTTTGTTTCAGCACATCGCCCCGGTCGCTGAGACCGGGGCGATGTGCTGAGGTGTCGATCTTTGGAGTCAATTGGGTATAGGCCTTGTGGCGGAGGGAGTGGGATTTGAACCCACGGTGGGCAAGCCCACGCCGGTTTTCAAGACCGGTACATTCGGCCGCTCTGTCATCCCTCCGGGGACGACCTTACTAGAGGGGAATTACTTCTTCTTGTGGAGGCGGTGTCGCGCGGCGACGTCGAGGACGGCTTTGCGCAGACGGACGGACTGGGGCGTCACTTCTACGGCCTCGTCGTCGGCGATGAATTCGAGGGCCTGTTCGAGCGAAAAAATCGTCGGCGGCGCAATTCGTTCGGTGTTGTCACTGCCCGACGCTCGCATGTTGGTGAGCTTCTTTTCCTTCGTCGGGTTCACGTTCATCTCGTCGGAACGGGCGTTCTCGCCCACGATCATTCCTTCGTAGACCTCAACACCCGGACCAACGAAGAGCGTGCCGCGCTGTTCGAGGTCGAGCAACGCGTTGCCGGTCGTGTCACCACGACGGTCCGCGACGAGGACGCCGTTCTGGCGCAGTCGAATGTCACCGAACCACGGGGCGTAGCCGTCGTAGTTCGAGTGCATGATGCCCCCACCGCGCGTCTCGGTCATGAACTCAGTTCGGATGCCCACGAGACCACGTGCGGGAATGCGCCACTCGAGACGGACCCAGCCGGTGCCGTGGTTCACCATGTCAGTCATGGTGCCCTTGCGGGTGGCGAGCAACGTAGTGACGTTGCCGACGAACTCCTCGGGGACGTCGATGGTGACGTGCTCGACCGGTTCGTGGATCTTGCCGTCGACAGTCCTCGTGACGACCTGGGGCTTGCCCACGGTCAGTTCGAAGCCTTCGCGTCGCATTGTCTCGATGAGCACGGCGAGTTGGAGCTCTCCGCGACCTTGGACTTCCCACGCATCGGGACGCTCAGTATTGAGGACGCGCAACGCGACGTTGCCGACGAGCTCGCGGTCGAGGCGGTCCTTCACCATGCGCGCCGTCAGCAACTTTCCTTCGGTTCCGGCGAGGGGCGACGTGTTGATGCCAATGGTCATTGACAGACTGGGCTCGTCAACGTGCAGTGGTTCCAGCGCAATCGGGTTGTCGGGGTCGGCGAGGGTCTCGCCAATAGTGATGTCTTCGAAACCGGCGACCGCGACGATGTCACCGGGTCCCGCGCTCTGTGCGGGGATCCGCTCCAGCGCCTCGGTGATGAAGAGTTCGGTGATCTTCGCGTGCTCGACGGTGCCATCGATTCGACACCACGCCACGCGCTGACCGCGTTCAAGTGTGCCGTTGATGACGCGACACAGTGCAAGACGACCAAGGTACGGCGACGCATCGAGGTTGCAGACGAGTGCTTGGAGGCCGTGACCCTCTTCGTATTCGGGCGCGGGCACGTAGTCGGCGATCGTCTGAAAGAGCGGCGTGAGGTCACCGGACGTGTCGTTGACGTCGAGCGACGCCCATCCTTGACGGGCGCTCGCGTAGAGAATGGGGAAGGAGATCTGGTGCTCGTCGGCGTCGAGGTCAAGGAAGAGGTTCTCGACCTCTTCGACGACCTCCTTGATCCGGGCGTCGGGTCGGTCGACTTTGTTGATGACGAGCACGACGGGAAGTCGCTTCTCGAGGGTCTTTCGAAGGACGAACCGAGTTTGGGGCAGGGGGCCCTCGGCCGCGTCGACGAGCAGAATCACGGCGTCGACCATCGCGAGGCCGCGCTCGACCTCGCCGCCGAAGTCGGCGTGACCAGGCGTGTCGATGATGTTGATGGTGAGGTCGTGCCATTTCACCGCGGTGTTCTTGGCGAGAATGGTGATGCCCTTTTCGCGCTCTAAGTCCCCGGAGTCCATCACCCGGTCGGTCAGCTCCTCATGGGCCGTAAAAGAGCCGGTCTGACGGAGCATTTTGTCCACGAGCGTCGTTTTGCCATGGTCGACGTGGGCAATGATGGCGATATTTCTAAGGGAAGTTCGTAATGTCATGGCTGTTACACACTACAAGAGTGGCCCGTTCCACCGAACTCATGCCGCTAACGGTGTTCGCTGACGCCGTTGTGCGACGGCCGTGCGGACCAGATCGCGCGCCCCGGCACGAAGGTCAGCCATGGTCCCGTCCACACAGAGACAGACGCCCGCCTCGGGCCAAAGTCCGATGAGACGTGCCGGTGCGAGGCCATCGTGGTCGGCCAATGCGTCAATCGTGAGATCGGCGCGAAGACCCGGACCGGCGCTCTTGCCCGGCGAACCGGATCGAACGCGCACTATGACGCGCGTGTCGTCGCGGTCGATGACGACGTCGCGGCGGCCTCGAAGTGTCGTGCGAGCGGAGGCGACGTCGTAATAGGCGTCGCTGGCCGCGACCGACCAGTTTGCGTGCATCCCTTCGGTGATCTCCTGCAGCTGTGTCGCCCAATTCACCGCTTCGGCGGTGACGAGACCAATTACCGGATGCGGGGCCGACGCCAGCCAGTACGAAAGTGAACCATCGCGGGCGTACCCCGAGGCGGCACGGAGCATCTGGTCGGCCAACTCATCTCGAACGGCCCCAGTGATGGTGGTGAGCGGCTGGACCGCGACTCGTCGTAGAGCGCCGTTGCCAAGGACGCGCCGCGCCGTTGCTGGCGCCCAACGAAACGCTCGGCCGCGTTGGCCGGCTTGCTCGACCGACCACGCGTCAAGGCGGCGATGACCCGGGGAAGCCACGGCGCGAAAACGGGCCGTCAGTGAGCGGCGGTGGTCGTCGGTTAACTGTGCGACGCAGCACGGCGCACTTTCGATGAGTTCATTGACGTACTCGTCGGTCAGACGGCGATGCAACAACGACGTCATCGAGCACTCCAGAGGTCGCGCACACACGTCAAGACTTCATCGACACTTCGTGCCAGCAGCGAGTAGTCGACGTCGCGCACCCACAACTCGCCGGTCGCGGTGGAGAAGGTGCACGAGCGAAGCGGCATCGTTGAGGTTCGAAGCGTCTGGACTAATGCGTGGTAGCGCATCGTTCGCTCGGCGCCTTCGCCGAGCGGTGAGGTGGTCACATCGAAGAGGGCAATTGAGGCAACGTCGCTCGTCGTGTTGCCGATCACGAGGTCGACGACGTCACGAAGCACCACGTTGCCACCGGCGAGGCGTTGAATTGCGCGGGCCGCACTTCGCGGACGCCACCGGGCCGGGATCTCGCCCAACGCGCGCGACAGCGTGACGCAGTGCGCATCGAGATCGGTGGCCAGACGGGCGCGCTCGTCGTCGTCGAGCTGGTCGAGGTGCTCGAGCAGATCGTTGGTGCCGACCTCACCGCGCCATGCGCAGAGTGCGTCATCGAAGGCATGGTCGATCGACACCCCGACGCTCAACAGCCGAAGAATCTGACTGACGAGCACGCCGCGAAGCCGTCCCGTGCCCGACGTCATGATGTCGGTGGTCGCTGCACGTTGGTGCAGCGTCGAGGCGCGCAACACGAGTGGCGTCGTCAGGCGTTCGGCTCCGATGACTTCGTAGATACCGTCATCGAGGAGTGAACGAAGTCCGGCGGCACTCGCGGTGTCGATGAGGGGGCGCTTAGTGCGGTCGCCTCGCAGTGCATCGACAACGCTGATTGGAGAGGAGTCAAGCAACGTTGTCATGGAACAATTGTTGCCGCGCCCTGTGACACCACTATCCTCAGTATGTGTTCGTCGCGGTCTTCTCTATCTTCGTTGCGGCGATGCTCGTGCTCGTTGTCTTCATCGTGCGCTGGGCAATTCGACGTGACCGTGAACGACGCGCCGCGCAGACGCCAACGGACAAAACGCCCTAGCTTTCGCTACGCCCCTGGAGTTCCTTCAGGCTGCGGTCAATGTCGGCAATGGCGCGTTCGATGACTGACAACCGGGCCGCCAGTTCCTCTTCGACCAACGCTCGGACGCGATCGTCGAGTTTTTCGTCAACGCGACGGTCCACCTGCTCACGCAGACGCGTGTCGAGGTTGTCAACGAGGGGCTGGGTGAACTGCTTTAGACGGCTCTTGAGGTCCTGCGCCTTGTCGGCGTCGGCATCGCTCGATTCGTGTGTGTCATTCGCATCGCTCATGGAGACAATCTACGGTTAAGCGGGCGGACAGTACACGCCGGCGTTGAACTGCAACGTGTTGAACTGACCGGACCATGGTGGGTTGAGCAGTGTCGACTCCTCTTGCTGCAGCGTCGCGACGGGCGAACAGCTGGCACTGAAGGAGATGAAGCCGCGAATATTCGATCCGCTCGCGCCCGCAACGGGTAACGGACCGCCGTTACCGAAAGCGACGGCCATGAAGACGGGCATCGACTGAGTGACGAGGTCGTAGTTGCGGTACTCGGACTGATTCGCATACACGCCCGCGTTGAGCGTCGGATCGACCGAGGCAATGCCGGCGGCCCAGCCCTTTAACATCGCGCTCCAGTACGAGGCGTACTTCGCGAACGTCGCCGTCGATGACCCACCCGGTGCGTCGAGGCCGGAGTGATTGTCGGGGTAGCCTTCGGGGTCGAAGATGACCCAGTCAGGCTTTAGCCCGACACCGAGTCCGCGGTACTGATCGATTTGCGTCGCGACCCAGACGCCGGCTGCGAAGCCGTGGTCGTAATAGGTCGCGGGCTGTTGCGTCTCTGATTTGAGTGGTCCGCTCACGGTCCAGAACGAGAGCCACGTGACGCGTTTGTGAGAGTTGTAAATGCTCTGACCCATTAAGAAGTCCGGAGAACTGGCGACGCTCTTGGTCGAGGTAAAGCCAACCCACGGTGCGCTCTGGGTCCCGAGGCCCCCGGTTTCGCTCACGATGGGCCATCCGTCGGTGATGGCCTGGCTCCACTTCGCCGAGGGGATGGCGTAGACGCCAACGCCTTCGGGCGGCGGTGAACTGACTCCGGCGGCGTAGAGCGTCAACGTCGTGCCAACTTGAATGCCGGTGATCGAGTCACCCACGGTGCGCGCCGACGAACCACCGGTGGCCGACACGTCAGTGGCGGTCCACGTTGGCGAACCAGTTGCGTTGGAGAGGGCGAAAAGGTCGCCCCAGTTGGCGGCCTGTCCGTCGATGGTGACCTGCGTCGGCGACGCGCTCACGAAGATCGAACCGCTGAGGGGCGGCGCACCTGTCGCGACACCGGTGATGTTGAGCGCGCCCCACACCGGTGCCGGCAAGGAGGTGTGGCTGGTGAGCGAAATCACCGCCGAGGTGGGCGTGCTGAACAACTCGACGGAACCGGCGCTCGTCAGGGCAGCCAGGTCGACGGCCGTCGAGTTGTACGTCATGGCGAGGGTGCCGATGACTTTGGGCGCCTGCGTCAGATTGGTGACGTCAAGTGACGTCCACGAATTCAGTGTGGGTCCAGTGTTGGTGTACAAAAGGAGGTCCCCGACGTTGGATGTCGTCACGAACGACGGGACTGGTCCGGGAATCACGATCGGATCGCTGGCAGCGGCGACGCTCGAGTTGGGAATCGTGGTCGTGGTGGGCGGCTTCGTCGTTGTCGTCGATTTCACGGGCTTCGTGGTCGTGGTGGTCGGCGCTTTCGTGGTCGTGGTCGCCGGCTTGGTGGTGGTCGTTGCCGGCTTGGTGGTGGTCGTTGCCGGCTTGGTGGTGGTCGTTGCCGGCTTGGTGGTGGTCGTGGTGGGCGTGGGCGCCTGCGCCGCGACGGTGACGCTCCCGGCGGTCGAGGTCATGAAAGGGATGGGGTGGCCCTGCGCCCAACCAAGTTGCGCAATTTCAATCGTGTTGGTGACGGAGCGGTACGCGACGAGTGCAGTGAGACCGTTGACCAAGATGCTCGGTAGTCCGTTCTCTGCGTTCACGCCGCTTAATGCGCTGAGGTCGGTCGCGACGTAGGGACGCCACGCCGAGTCACCGCGCAGATGGTGCCACGCCGTCGTTGCGGGATCGTTCTGGCTGAGCAGGATCACGTGCGCATCGGTGTCGATGTAGAGAAGGTCGACGTTGCCCGACGGGTCGAAGAAGGGAATGGGATCGGCACTCGGCGTCGGAAGACTGTTCGTGGGCGCCGAGAGGTTTGTCCACGTTTGGCCGCCAACCAACTTCTTGGTATAGAGCGCCAGCTGGTTGAGGTTCGTTCGGTAGGCGAGCACACCCTCGGCCGCGTTGCTGGCCGCGTGCGGTGCGCCCAGCATTGTCGTATGCGCGATCGCACCTTCGAGCGACGCGGCGTTCCAGGGCAAGGGGCCGGTGCCCGATTCATTGAATTGGTAGATCGGAAGACCGGCCGGCGCGGCTGTCGTGGTGGCGCCACGCGACCCGCTGGCCGCGAGGGTAACGCTCGCAAGCACCACCACCGCCAAGAGGACTGTCCGTCGAAGTTTCACTCGTGTCCTTCATTGGGCTTCGCCCAATCCGTCGTGCACCTCCACCTGAGGTAAGTCTAGAGGTGGTCGCTTTTTGCACCGATGCAGTAACTCTGCACGGACGCCACTACTTGCGAGTGACGACTGATTTCGCTGGTGACGCCGCGCCCGGCCCGTAGGCATTAAGGGCGCGAACAATCACTTTGTACGATTTTCCCTTTGCGAGGTTGCTCACCTTGATCGACGTGGCGCGCCTTGCGAGCCCCAGCCACTTCGAACCTCCACTCACAGAGTACTGGTACGAAGTGATTGCGCTGCCCCCGTTACTGGTCGGAGCGCGCACGTTGAGTTGGAATCCGCCGACAAGTGGTGTCAGCACGGAAATCGTCGCACGACCGGGCGCCGTCGGTAGGGCTTTGGACGCGGCGGTGAACTGCAACGTCGTCGCATAGATGGTTTGCGACTCGAAACTCACGGTGACGACAACTGGCCCCGGTGCGGTCGTCGAGACACTGAAGGTCGCGGTCCCGTTACTGTCGCTCGTGACGACGTACGCAGCGTGACCACTCGTCGTCTGACTGGAACTGTCGTTGTCAATCGTGACGGTTCCCACGGAGCCGGTGCTCGCGGCCGTCACGTTGACGAGTGCATTCGCAATCGCATCGTTGTTCGTGTCATGCAACGTCGCGGTCACGTTGATCGGTGCGCCGTCAACCGGTGCACTGGTCTTTGACGTCGCGAACGAACTTTCGGCGAGATCGAACTTCGGCGGACACAGCCCGGCAAAGAACGCGGCGCCGTCGGGACTACCGAGTCCCGACGCCTCGTCGTAGCCCGGGCCCGCGCTGTACCCACCCACGTTGTAGAGATCGTTCGAACCAGTCGTCACGTCAACGAAGCCGGTGCTCGCCATGGCGTAGAGCCGGGGGTCGATAAAGCCGAGTCGCGGCAGGTCACAGGCCTGCGCCGATACCGCCACCAACGCACTGACCAGCGGTGCGCCGACCGACGTGCCGCCTATGGCGTTCCACCCCGCGGCGCAGTTCTTGTGGCAAGGGCCGCTAGAGGTCCCGGTGAAGTACTGGATGAATCCGGTGCCGGGATCAGCCAACGCGGAGAGGTCCGGCACCAGACGCATGGTGTCGTTGGCGGTGATACCCGGGGCGACCTGCCAGGTCGGACGCGTCCAGAGCACCGAGACGCCACCACCACCGGCACCGGCTACTCCGGCCGCGCCAGGGGTGAACCACACCGTCTGATTGAGCGGGTTGATGTCGTTGATGGTCAATCCGCCCACGCCGGTCACGTAGGGTTGCGACGCGGGGTCATCGACGGCCAGGTTGTTGTTCGTGATGCCGTTGCAGTCTGAAGAGCCAGAGTCACCGGCGGCCGAGACGACGGTCTGGCCCTCGGCACTCATCTGTTCGAAGATGGGCTGCTCGGCCGACGGATCGCCTGAGGGGTCGCCCTCGCACGTGCCCCACGACGTCGAAATGATGGTTGCGGTGTCGTCATCGGCGATCTGCGTGTAAGTGTCGAGAGGACCGGAGCTGTTGTTCGGACCCTGGTAAACCTCGAAGTTCGCACCGGGCGCGAGGGCCGTAGCCTGTTCGATGTCCAATGTCGGTTCGTCGTCGTACGAGACGGTCGGACCGCCGTCAACGGAGATCGGCGTAACCGATGGACTCAGGCCGTAACACTGAAGGAACGTCGCCAAGTCCCCCGGGTCGTAGGCACTGAGTTCGTAGAGCGCGATGGTCTGTCCGGTTCCCACGTTGCCCTTCGCCCACTCTGACGTCACGCCGTAGAGCTGCGCCTCCTGCGGCGCGCTGTAGCCACCCAAAGAGTTCGGTGTCGTGGACGTTTCGCCTCCGTCGTCCGCACAGGTCATGGGCACCGTGGCGTGACCGCTCACGTGCGAGTGCACGAGATTGGTGGACGGCTGAACGACTGACGACAGTCCCGCGACGCCGGCAATATCGTGAGCGAGCGCGCCGGGCAGCGTCCCCTTCGTTGCGAGCTGCGCCGCGAGCACGCCATCGGCGCGTCGCACCGTCTCGACGCGGGCCGAAAACGCGCGGCCGATGTTCGTCGTCGTCCCCGTTACGTGCAGGACCAGTCGTCCGGCACTGAGCGACCCAACGCGAAGTCCGTACCCACGTAGGTACGAGCGAACCGCGTCAACGGACGATGTCGTCGCGCCAAAGCGCTGCGCGAACGCGTGGGGCGTGAGGAAGCGATCAAAGTTGGCCGACGCCGTGTCCGAAAGACTCGCGATGAACGACGAAAGGCCACTGGCGTTGCGTGGGGCGAGGGTGACGTCGAACGACGTCGTGATGGTTTTCTGGACGATCGTGTCCTGCGCGGGGATCGGCGCCGCTCCAGCAACCGTGATGCGCGGTTGCGTGGCGATGGCGCTCGTCGCGGGCAGCGCAACGCATAAGAGGGTGAGACCGAGCACCAGAGCGGGCCAACGTAGCTTCAGGGATTGGCGTCGCATTGCCTCAGCCTAGGAAAGAGTTGACGTCAGAGTGTTCGCAGGTTGAAATGTTGTCGTAGAAGTTAGCGAATTCTTACCGCGAATTGACGGAGTTGGCTCCACGACGAAGTGACAGGTCACCGCACTCGAGACAGACGGCCTCAGGAATAGCGCCAGCCCGGATCAACCAACCAAAGACGGTGCATCCCAGGCAGTAGCCGAGGAAGCCTTCCAGCGCCGCGGCGAGAATGAGGGGCACGAGAATCCACCTCGCGTCGCTCCAACCGGCAGTTAGCCACACGATCGTTGCGGACCCGGTGAATGCCAAGCCCATGGTCTGGGCGAATCGTTTTGGCGGCCCGGGCACTGACTTGTGCCATGCGCTGAGTCGAGGAGCCGCGACACGCGTCGCGAACTGGCCGAGTGGTGAGATCTTCGGTCCCGCGGCGACGCGAGCAACGAATCCGTACGTGAGGGGAACAAGGATCCACGCCCAATTGGTCGCGAGCGCCACCACGGCCATCGTCAAAACGCCGATGGCGACCGTACGGGCCGCGGCGTCGTTGACCGGATTGGGGAACGAGAAGAATTGTTTCATTCCACATATCTTAGCGAAATTGTCGACTTTTCGCTACGCGGTGATGGCGAGGCGCACGGTCGTGACGACGCCGACGCAGATGATCAGGACGCGAACAACGTTGGGCGAAAGACGCATTATCAAGATCGCGCCGAGCCATCCGCCCACCAGCGTGCCCACGAGAAACATGTAGACCGCGTCCAGAATCAAGTGGCCCCGCACGACGAAAATCAGTGCGGCGAGCAAGTTAATGATCAACGACAGCACGCTGCGCAGCCCCTGGAGTTCGGCGATCTCGAAGGGCAGCGACACGGCCATGACGGCCAAGAGCAGGATGCCCATGCCGGCACCGAAGTAGCCGCCATAGATCGCGATGAGAAAGACACCGACGTTGAGGGCCCAACGTCGGCCGGGATGGGCGTGGTCGATATGGGCCAGTCGCTTGGTGATGAGCGGTGCGAACGCAAATAATAAGGTCCCCGCACCGATCAGCCACGGTACGACGAGTTGAAAGAGCTTCGGTGATCCAAGGAGCAAAAGCGTGCATCCGGTCGCGGTGCCCACGAGACAGTACGGCACGAGCGAACGAATCAGCGCACGATGACCGCGGAGTTGGGACCTAAATCCTCGAATGCCCCCGAGGTAACTCGGCACGACCCCGACGGTCGTCGTCACGTTCGCGGTCAGCGCCGACGCGCCCGTCGCGAGCAAGGTGGGGAAGGTGATAAAGGTCCCGCCACCGGCAATCCCGTTCGCGATGCCGGCGCCGATTCCTGCGAGCAGATAGATGGGCAGTCGCCAGAGCAATGGAAGAGTGGCGACAATCATTGCCGTAGCCTATTGAAAGTGAAATCTTTGCGAACTCGACACGGCAATACCCGAGTTTCATCACGTGGTCATCTACCGTTAGCGACGTGTATCTCTTGAGCGGCGAATTGATTGTCCCCAAAGATGCACCCACTGACCTCATACGCGCGGCCGGCGGCATCATCCGACGCCTCGTCGCAGGCGGGCGCGTAGAAGTCGCGTGCATCTATCGCGAGTCGCGAAGCGACTGGACATTTCCGAAGGGAAAGATTGACGAGGGTGAGACCTTCGAGCAGGGCGCTCTGCGTGAAGTGGAAGAAGAGACCGGCATGCGCTGCAGCGTTATCCGTTTCGCGGGTACGACGAACTACACGCACCGCAAGGGCAAGCCGAAGATTGTCGCCTACTACCTCATGGAAGCAAACACCGGGGAGTTCGCGCCGAACGAAGAGGTGGACGAACTCGTGTGGCTGGCAATGGAGCAAGTTCGTGCGCATCTCACGTGGGAGCGCGATCAGGAGCTCTTCGACGAAGTGACGAAGTTTCCCGAGATGCGCGCGCAGGCGAGTTAGCGGACTCTCTCCAAAAACTGTTTCGTTGAGTCGTGCTTCGGATTGGTAAACAGTTCCTCGGGCGTGCCCTGTTCGACGAGAACACCACCATCCAGATAGACCACTTGATGGGCGACATCACGTGCGAAGTTCATTTCGTGCGTCGCAATCAACATCGTCGTGCCCGACGCCGCGAGGTCGCGAAGGAGGTCGAGCACCTCGCCCACGAGTGACGGGTCCAGTGCGCTCGTCACTTCATCGAGCAACAGCAATGCCGGTTTCATCGCCAGTGACCGCGCGATGGCGACCCGTTGTTGTTGGCCGCCCGAGAGACGGTCGGGGAACTCCTTTGCGCGGTCGCTCAGTCCGATTCGCTCGAGCAGGTGCATCGCCTCTTCGACGACGTCACTTCGCTTTCGTTTCAGTGCTCGCACCGGTCCGACGAGGACGTTCTCCAGTACTGACAAATGCGGGAAGAGGTTGAATGATTGAAAGACCATTCCCGTATGACGTCGGACCTGATCGGGGTCTATCCGTGGGTCATTGAGCGACTGGCCGAAGAGGGTAATTTTTCCTTCGTCGATCGTTTCGAGGAGGTTGACGCAACGCAACAACGTTGACTTGCCCGATCCCGACGCGCCGATCAGACAGACGACCTCGTGTCGGTGCAGCTCCAATGAGATGCCGCGCAGCACTTCGTTGTCGCCGAAACGCTTCACGACGCCGTCCAGTTCGAGAATTGGTGCGCTCACGATGAGGCCAAACGACGCTTGCGGTCTCTCGTAATAAGTCCGTCGGTGAAGCGGGTGAGCGGAATCGTCATTGCGAGAAACAAGAGTGAGGCCACCATGAGCCCGCTCGAATTGAACTGCGTGTCTTGGTAGATCGTTCCCGCATTGACGGCCTCGACGACCCCGAGGATCGACAGGAGCGCCGTATCCTTCTGCAGCGAGATGAAGTCGTTCAGCAGTGGCGGAATGACGGTGCGCACGGCCTGAGGGAGTATCACTCGACGCATGGTCGTTGCGTTCGTGAGACCAAGTGAGCGAGCGGCGAGGAGTTGACCGTGCGGCACCGAATAGATGCCGGCGCGGAAGACTTCGGCGACGTAGGCGCTGTAGGTGAGGGTGAGCGCAATGCAACCGTAGGTCGCCACCGAGAGATTTGAGATGAAGCCGATTTGCAGTGGGGGCAGGCCGTAGCCCACTAAAAGGAAGACCAACAGCACGGGAATGCCCCGGAAGATGTCCGAGTAGACGGTCGCCAGGATACGAAAGGGCATGAGAACCGGTGACCTGCTCATGCGCGTCCAGGCGATCGTCAATCCGAAGATGAGTATGAACACCTCGGACACGAGGAAGACCCAGATGTTGGTGAGGAGTCCTCGCCCTACCGAGCTGAGACCTTTGTCGTGATCGCCCACAAACGCCTGCCACATGTCGTGGGGGTCGAAGTAGAAGTGGCGAACTTCGCGCCCGCCGCGCGCGAGGTAGAAGACGGTGAGGAGTCCACCAACGATGACCACTGTTGACAATGTGCTCACCACGACCCCGCGACGACCGATGAGCAGTTGCTTTCGCCGCGGCGCAAGAAAGCTAGGGGTCTCTTCCGACAAACTCTCGTCGGTGTCGTTCGACACTGTGTTTATGGCTTAATGACTGGCACGCTGGTGTAGATGCTGAGCCACTTCTTCTGCAAGGCCGCCATCGTTCCGTTTGTTCGAAGTGTCGCCAGTGCCGAGTTCACGCAACCAACGAGTTTGTTCCCCTTTTGGAAGAGGAGACCGTAGTGCTCGCCGACGCTCGGGAACTGGCCGATTTGCACACCAATGTTCTTCTTCTGCGCGTTCGTGATCTCATGGGACCCGTTCGACGCCATGAACTGGCCGTCGGGCGTGTCGACGACGATCGCGTCGATCTGTCCGGCGTTGAGCGCCGACACCGCATTGTCCAATGAGGGATACACGCGCACTGACTTGGTTGGTTTGATGTTTTGATTGATATAGGTGAGACCGGTTGTGCCGACTTGGTCTCCGTATTGATAGGTCTTGAGCTCGGCCGGCGTGTGATTCTTCACGATCTTGCCGGTCTTCAGTGCCACGATGGACTGCTGTACGTCGTAGTAGCTGTTGGAGAATGTCACGACCTGCGCGCGAGCGGCGGTATAGGAGATCTCGTTGATGTCGAAGTCGAATTTCTTATTGCCGGGCGCGAAGCTGGCGTCGAACGGTTCGTGAATCCAGACGACATTCGACTTCTTCACGCCGAGCAGTTTGGCGATGGCGTAGGTCATGGCCGACTCGTAGCCGTTGCCATTCGATGGCGTGTTGTTCACGAACCACGGCGTGTACGCGGGATCGTCGGTCCCGACCGTGAGCTTTCCCTTGGTGAACTCTTCGGAT
Source organism: Acidimicrobiaceae bacterium (assembly GCA_003152215.1). Classification (GTDB taxonomy): domain Bacteria; phylum Actinomycetota; class Acidimicrobiia; order Acidimicrobiales; family RAAP-2; genus RAAP-2. The sequence goes on from PLZP01000085.1 coordinate 49,950, forward strand.
CCAATCAACGTCTTGCACGAGGACAGCGCCGGCAGCGCCGCCGCGTTCGCACTGGCGCCCGTCGAGAGCGACACCGTCGCCAGAGTTGAGAGCGTGATAAGTCCCGCGAGCGAAAGTCGGAGGTTGCGCATGGATATCCCTTCTGGGTGCAGCGACTCTAGGTATTTCTCTAGCGCAATGATAGAGAATGTTCTCGTGCGCGACCGCGGCGATGACTTCCCGGGTCGTCGCGCAGGGAGAGCAACGACGAATCACGTGCGGCCAGGCTTGACATTGTGTGCTGACAACGCCCTTTTACTAGGATGGCCTCGCTGGGAGAGGTGGGTGAGTTCGGTTTAAACCACATTCCTGCTAAGAATGCGGCCTGCGAAAGTGGGCCCGAGGGTTCAAATCCCTCCCTCTCCGCCATCACCACCGAGCGCACAGCGCTCGGTGTCGTCGTGACTAGAGGAGATGTTCTTGCGGTACTGGATCGAGACGCTCGGGTGCCCCAAGAACCACGTCGACTCCGAAAAGCTGGCGGGACTGCTCGAGTCCCAGGGTTACACGGTCGCGGTCTCGGCGACCTCGGCCGACCTCGTCGTCGCGAACACCTGCGCCTTCATTGAAGCGGCGCGCGAGGAGTCCATTGAGACGGTGCTCGCACTCGCCGACGTCAAGCGGCAAGGTTCTCGCCTCGTCGTGACGGGCTGCATGGCCGAGCGCTACGGCGAGGAACTGGCCGCCGCGCTACCCGAAGTCGACCTCGTCGCCGGTTTTGGCGAGAGCCTGACGGCGCTGGCCCCCTCGACGCCCGTCGCGCTGCGCAGCCGGCCAACAAGTTCGTTCGACCTCTTGAATTTGCCACGCCCGAAGTCCAAGACCCCGTGGGCGTACGTGAAGATTGCCGAGGGCTGCGACCGACGCTGCGGCTTCTGCGCGATTCCGTCATTCCGTGGCGACCAGCGTTCGCGTTCTACTAAGGAGATTCTCACCGAGGGCCGCGCGCTCGCCGAAGGCGGTGTCCGAGAGTTGGTGTTGATCGCACAGGATCTCGCCAGTTGGGGCCACGACCGTCGTCGTGGCGGCCGAGGCGAACCCGTTGAGGTCCTCGACGAAGGCGGCACTCAACCACTCATTGAACTGACGCGCACCCTCAGTCGTGAGGTCGATCGCGTTCGACTTTTGTACTTGTACCCATCGGGGCTAACGGGCGGTCTTATCGAGGCAATCCTCGAAAGTGGCGTCCCGTACTTCGACCTCTCCTTGCAGCACGCGTCGCGGCCGCTCCTTCGCGCCATGCGCCGTTGGGGCGACGCGGAGCGTTTCCTCGAACGAATTGCCGCGATTCGAGCTAGCGACGCCGACGCGACGTTTCGCTCGTCCTTCATCCTCGGCTACCCCGGTGAGACCGAGGATGACCAGCGCGCCCTGCTCGACTTCATAGAAGAGGCGCAACTCGACTGGGCCGGTTTCTTCACGTTCTCCTCTGAGGAGGGGACCTATGCGAACGACCTTGGCGCGCAGGTTCCACACGAACTCGCTCTCGAGCGACTCCGCGAGGTGAGCGAACGACAGGACACGATTACGGCTCGACGTCGTGATGCGTTGGTCGGTACGCGACAGCAGTTGTTGATCGATGCGCCGGGCGTTGCTCGAAGTGTCCGCGAGTGCCCCGAGATTGATGGCATTGTGATGGTGGACCGGTCGCTTGAAGTGGGGACGCTGGTTGACTGTGAAATTGTGGCGAGTCACGGAACGGATCTGGAGGCGGTGCTGGCATGACGACCAAGCCCACCTACGGTGAGTCCGCGCTGCTCACTCCGGCCAACATGCTCACGGCGTCGAGACTGCTCGTCGCGCCTGTTTTCATCTACCTCATTGTCTTCGACCGAATCTCGTGGTGGACCGCGCTCGTTGGTTTCTTGGCGGCGATGTCGGACTACTTCGACGGCATCGTCGCGCGTCGCCACGGCACCACGACGTCGGGTGCGTTCCTTGACCCACTCGCCGACAAAGTCATTGTCCTCGGGTCGCTGTACGCGCTGATTTTGGCCCGTCCGCACGGCCTGAAGGACTTCATCATCCCGGCCGCCATCATCACGCTGCGCGAGATCTGGATGAGTGTCTTTCGCGCCAAGGCGGCCAAGCGCGGAGTCTCGATTCCCGCCAGCAAGCTCGCGAAGTGGAAGACCTTCACCCAGGACTGGGCGATTGCGTTGTGCGTCATCCCGGTGACGGCACACCACGGCTGGATCGGCGTCACCGTGATCTGGATCGCGGTCGTGCTCACCATCTACACGGGTTGGCAGTACTACGCCGAAGGCCAGAAGGTTGGTCTGCGTGCGCGTTGAGATTGTCGCCGTCGGTACCGAATTGTTGCTGGGCCAAATTCCGGACACGAATTCACAGTGGTTGGGCGAGCACCTCGCGGCCAACGGCATCTCCTCGCAGTTCCATCAGCACGTTGGTGACAACCACGAACGAATCGTGCTGGCCTTTCGAACGGCGCTCGCGCGAAGCGACGCGCTGATTGTCTGTGGGGGACTTGGCCCCACCCAGGACGACATCACTCGCGCAGCGCTGGCTGAGGTAATGAACGTGCCGCTGGAGCGCGACGAGGACATCGTCGAGAAAATTCGCGCGATGTTCGCCTCGCGTGGACGAACGATGCCCGAGAACAACCTGCTGCAAGCCGACGTGCCACGGGGAGCAACGGTTATCCCCCAGACGCGCGGCACGGCGCCCGGACTCATCTGCGAAGTTGGCCTGAAGGTCGTCTACGCCGTGCCGGGCGTCCCCTATGAGATGTCCGACATGTTCGAGCGTGCGATCCTGCCCGACCTTTTGGCGCGGCAACGGGCCGACGGATCGACGTCGGTCATCACGAGTCGGGTGTTGCGCACGTGGGGCGCGAGTGAGTCGGCCCTCGCCGAAGCCGTTGCCGAGCGATTCGACGCGTTGAGCGACGATGGCCGCGTCACCATTGCGTTCCTCGCCTCGGGGATCGAAGGCATCAAAGTTCGTCTCACCGCGCGCGGCGATGACGCCGCGCACGCGTCGTCACTGCTCGGCGATGAGGAGACACTCGTTCGCGCGCTCATCGTCGAGAAGTTTGGGGACATCATCTTCGGCGTTGACGACGAGACCATGGAGGATGTCGTCGCCACGCGACTGCTTGCACGTGGCGTCACCTTGGCGGTTGCGGAGTCGGTGACCGGCGGATTGATCGCCAGTCGACTCGTCGCGGTTGCGGGGGCGTCCACGTGGTTTCGTGGTGGCATTGTGAGCTACGCCTCGGACGTGAAGTACGACCTCTTGAAGGTTCCCGTGGGACCAGTGGTGAGTGCCGAGGCCGCCGAGGCGATGGCCAAGGGAGTGCGCGAACTCCTCGGAGCCGACGTTGGTCTTAGTGTCACCGGCGTCGCGGGACCCGATGAACAGGACGGTCAGCCAGTCGGCACCGTGTTCGTCGGCCTTTCGTTTGGTGAAACGCTGGAGCACGCCACGCTACGCCTACCCGGAGACCGGCCCCGGGTGCGCGCGTACAGCGCGATTAGTTCGCTCGACGTGCTGCGCCGCGCGTTGGACCGGCCAACCTGAGATCAGTCGGACTCGCGTAATCTCGTTCTAACGCGGAGGTGCGAATGTCGTCATTGGAGATTCAGGCCGATCCTTCGGCAATGGGTCTTGACCCCGAACGTCTGGCGCGCATCAAGCCGCACTTCGATGCGTACCTCGACGATCGCCGACTGCCCGGTTGGCTCGCGACGGTGTCACGCGGGGGCGTGCTCGTCTGGAGTGACAAGGGCGGGTTCCGTGACCGCGAGAGGAATCTCGAGGTCACGGATGACACCATCTGGCGCATCTACTCAATGACCAAGCCGATCACCTCGATCGCGGTGATGATGCTGTACGAAGAGGGACGCTTCGATCTGAATGACGACGTCGGTCAGTGGATCGACGCGTTGAAAGAGCCCCGTGTCTGGTCCGGCGGCACGGCGTCCAAGCCCCAGACGGTCCCCGCGATTGAGCCGGTGCGCGTGCACCATCTACTCAGTCAGATGAGCGGACTCACCTACGGTTTTCACTACGCCCACCCGACCGACGAGATCTATCGACAGAAGGGCTATGACTTCGGATTCGCGCCCGGCGCCGACCTCGCCCAGGCCGTGCACGACTGGTGTTCGAGCCCGCTCGTGTTTCAGCCGGGCAGTGGCTGGAACTACTCAGTCTCGGTCGACGTGCTTGGTCGCCTCATTGAGATCTGGAGTGGCCAGTCGTTCGAGTCGTTCCTCCAGGACCGCGTCCTTGGACCGCTGGGCATGGTCGACACCGACTGGTACTGCCCCGAGGAGAAGTGGGACCGACTCGCGATGCTCTACGTCCCGAGCAAGGGTGATTCATTCCCCTACGAGGAACTCGCCAAGGGCGCGACGCACCCGCCGCGAATCCATGGCGGCGGCGGCGGTCTCGTCTCGAGCGCCCACGACTACCTCCGCTTCATGACGATGCTGCTTCGCGGAGGCGAACTCGACGGCGTTCGCCTCGTCTCCAATCGAACGCTCGAGTTGATGACCCGCAACCATCTACCGGGTGACGTCGATTTGGTGGAGTTTGCCACCGACTCATTCTCTGAAATCGACTACGCCGGTATTGGCTTCGGTCTGGGTTTTTCGGTGGTGCTCGACGCGGCGAAGAATAAGAGTCTCGTTTCGGAAGGGACATTCGCCTGGGGTGGGGCTGCGTCAACGGCCTTCTGGGTCGATCCGGCCGAGGATTTGACGGTCGGTTTCTACACCCAGTTGCTGCCGAGTGGCACCTATCCGATCCGACGCGATCTCCAGCAACTCGTCTATCAGGCGCTCGTCGATTAGCGCTCGAACTACCTGAAAAACACCGTTGTTTTGCCGTGGCGCAGGGCATGATGTTGGGGTCGCGAAATACACCTTACGAACACTTGTTCGTAGTACCGTAAATACAGGTGGAGACCGACCGATGTCACTAGAGGTTCGTAGCGTTCCTCCAATGACAAAGAACAAGGAGACAGTAATGGCAACCGATGACCGCGCCAAGGCTCTCGACGCCGCACTCGGCCAGATTGAGAAGCAGTTCGGCAAGGGCTCGATTATGCGCATGGGCGAGAACCTGCACATGAATATTGAGTCCATTCCGACCGGTGCCCTCGCGCTCGACATGGCCCTCGGCATTGGTGGACTCCCGCGGGGTCGCATTGTCGAGCTCTATGGTCCCGAGTCCTCCGGTAAGTCGACCCTTGCCATGCACGTGGTCGCCGAGGCCCAGCGCAACGGTGGTATCTGCGCCTACATCGACGCCGAGCACGCGATGGACCCGGTTTACGCCCGCGCGATCGGCGTCAACGTCGACGACCTGTTGATCTCCCAGCCCGACACCGGGGAGCAGGCCCTCGAGATCACCGACATGCTGATTCGTTCGGGTGCGCTCGACGTCATCATCATCGACTCGGTCGCGGCGTTAACCCCCCGCGCCGAGATTGAGGGTGACATGGGCGACACCCACGTTGGACTCCAAGCGCGTCTCATGAGCCAAGCACTTCGCAAGTTGACCGGTGGACTCTCCAAGTCCAACACGGTCGCAGTGTTCATCAATCAGCTCCGAGAAAAAATAGGAGTGATCTACGGCTCCCCCGAAATCACCCCCGGCGGACGCGCGCTCAAGTTCTACGCGTCGATCCGACTCGACATCCGTCGCATCGAATCGATCAAGGACGGCACCGACGTTGTCGGCAACCGTACGCGCGTGAAGGTCGTGAAGAACAAGTGTGCCGCGCCATTCAAGCAGGCCGAGTTCGACATCATGTACGGCCAAGGCATCAGCCGAGAAGGCTCGGTCCTCGACGTCGCCGTCGAACTCGGCTTCGTGAAGAAGGCCGGAGCGTGGTTCACCTACGAGGGCGAGCAGATGGGTCAGGGCCGCGAGAACGTGAAGGCATTCCTTCGCGAGAATCCACAAACCATGGCCGAAATTGACAGCCGAGTGCGTGAGCACATGGCGAATGCCCTGCTGCCTGACGTCGTCGGCACCGGCGTCGAGATCGACATCGATACACCAATCTCGTTGGATTAATTCACTCGCAACCCCTTTTCCGGCTCCACGTGGATCCGAGAAGAGAACCAATCAATTCAGAAATCGTCATCCGCCCCATCGGGACTGAAACAATGCCGTCCTAGGGGACAGTATGTAAATGATGAGTGATTCTGGTACACGATGGTCGGGCGGCTCATGGTCTCGGCGACCGGGTCATCGCAGTTCAATGGTTCGTTCCATTTCGGCGTTGATGACCTTGTGCTGCCTGTTGGCGGCGATGGCGGTGCCGGCATTCGCATCCGGTGGGTCGAGTTTCGTCGTCAAGAGCGTTTATCTCGGTCCGTCGGATGCAAGTCGAATGTCGTCAGCTCGAGCTGACGCCAATCGACTACTTTCACTCGCGTGGTTTCCAGCCGGTGCGCGAAAGCTCTCCACGTGGATTCACTTGAAGGGCTTCGAACTCTCCGAACCCGACGCTTCGATTGGCGATCCGGACCAGATTGACATCGCACGTTTCTATCTCGCGGGACCGAAGAGCCAAGGCGTGTCTTGGCTCAACGCGCGAACCCCAGAAGGGGGATCGTCAGAGGGCTCTGGAGGTACTGACCGCGCGAATCTCGAGTGGTCCTACGCCTTTCCATTCACACCGATTCTCCCGCAATCGGATTTGCAGTACTCGAAACGCATTCTGCCTGACGGAAACGTTGAGTTTCGTATCGACGCGCAGGTCGCGTGGACACCACAGAAATCACGATTCTCAATTGTTCCGAGTGGTGCGACGTTGGTGGAGGCCGTGTACGTACCGGGCAGCGGACAGACGTACCCTGTGTCCAAACGATTGACCGCAAGCACTACGAGTGTTGAGACCATTGCGACGATTCGTCGCCAAATTGATGCTCTCCCCGTGGCGTACCCCGGCATTGTCAGTTGTCCGTACGAGACGCCAGGATCGATAACGGTTCACTTTTTCGATGCAGCGCATGTTCGAGCTTTCGCGACGGCGTACTTTGCCAGCAGCAGTTGCGGTGATGTTCGAATCAGCCAATTTTCTTCGACGCATCGCTTTTTGGGAAGTGGCGATGACGGGGGAGGTTATGACGCCGTGCCGAGCGTCATGAAACTCCTCGGTCTGAAGAACGCATTGTGACCAATGGCGTGGACCGCGCCTGATTGACTCATGATTCGCCGGACGGCCTGTAGCGCAGGGGTTTGTGCACAAATCATTGCAATGTCACTAGCAACAGAGACCTTTGGGAATCATGGAACAGCCCTACCGAACCCGCGCTGTTCTCGTGCCCCTCGATCCCTCGCCGACCCAGGTTCAGCTATTGCGGAGTTACTGCGGTGCGTCGCGCAAGGCCTTCAACTGGACAGTGGCCACGGTGAAGGCCAACCTGGAGACACGAGCCGATGAACGCGATGCAGGTGTACCGGAGTCGGAACTCACCACGTCAATCTCCTGGACGCCGTATTCGATGACGCCACTGTGGAATTCGGTGAAGGACGAGGTCGCGCCGTGGCACCGCGACGTCACCACGCACGCTTTTCGCAGCGGCGTGACTAACGCATCAATCGCTCTCAAGAACTTCGACGAAGCCAGAAAGGGCGTACGCCGGGGCGGACCAATTGGCTTTCCCAAGTTCAAGGACCGACACTCAAAGCAGTCAATCACCTTCACGGAACTCAAGCGTCTCGGAAATTGGTTCTCGGATGATTCACGCCACGTCCGACTAATCCTGCCGCGCTTTGCCACGGACCCACGCATCGTCCGCCGTCGGGACCAACTCCAGTGGCTCCACACCACCGAGTCATTGCGACGACTGAAGTCGAAGGTGACCTCCGGCGAATGGTCAGTCCAGTCACTCACAATTTCCTTCGCCGGAGGACGCTGGCAAGCTTCGTTTTCGGTGCGCCAATCTGTTGAGTGTGCGTCAAAGGCGGTGCAACTCCGCGGCACGGTTGTCGGCGTCGATCTCGGGGTCGCGTACTTGGCGACGTTGTCGGTACCAATTCCGGGACTCAGTGACGCCAATGGCCACGTGAGTAACCCACGGCATCTCGACGGGGAACTCGAACGATTGGCAAAATTGAATCGACAGTTGTCGAGGTGCGTCAAGGGCTCGAAGAACCGCGCGAAGTTGATTCGCCGTCGCCAACGTCTGTACGGACGCATCACGCGAACCCGAGACCTCTACCTGCACCGGCTCACCACGACACTGGCCGGCAGCTTCGAGACCGTGGTGCTCGAGGACTTGCGTGTCACCACCATGGTGAAGAAGTCGAAGGACACCACGACGCACCGTCTCTCTCGCTCGATCCTCGACGCCGGGTTCTTCGAACTGCGACGCCAACTCACTTATAAGACCGACGACCGGGGACATCGCGTGATCGTCGTCGGCTCGTTCTACCCCTCTTCGAAGATGTGTTCTCACTGTGGCGTGACGAGAGCCAAGCTCGCCCTCAGTGATCGCAACTTCGAGTGCAGTGACTGTGGTGTCAGTCTCGATCGAGACGTCAACGCCGCACGCAACATCCACCGAGAGGGTCTACGCCTTCTTGGGAATGAAGCTTCAACCGTCGCGGGGCACCAACCCGAGACGCTAAACGCTGACTCGAGGGAACGTGAGACCGAACCACTCAGGTGAGGACGCGGGGACCGTTACCAGAGCAGAACCGCGCAGCCGCTAAGAGAGTTGTCCATCTCGGTGTAGGTCGTGGAAGGGGCGCTGGTAACGGCGCCCGGGGTTGGTTAGTGATTCGTATGCTGACCAGTCCTGTGTAGCGTGCATTCGTGAATAATCGCATTCGTTTTCGGCAGTTTCTTGGCGCGCGTGTTCGCGCCTGGCGTCGGTATCTCAACGAGGTGGCAACGGTTGGGCCGGACGACCCTTATGCCAAGAAGTTCCAACATTTTGGGACTGGGGCAGCCCTCATGGCGCCGCAGGGTGTCATTTATAACGAGCGCTATCTCTCGATAGGCGATGGGACGTTGATTGGGCCGAACGTCGCTCTCACGGCGGGGATCAGCGGCGAACAGACAATGCTCAGTTCTCCGGTCGTGACGATCGGGCGCAAGTGCATCATCGGACGCGGATCCCACATCATTGGCCACTGGTCCATCGTGCTCGGTGACGAGATTCAGACTGGTCCCTACGTCTACATCACCGATGAGAATCACTCGTACGAGGACCCCAACGCACCCGTTGGCTGGCAGCCTCCGACGGAGGCCGCGGTGCGCATTGGTTCGGGGAGTTGGCTGGGAGCCAACGTGGTGATTCTGCCCGGCACCGTGCTCGGTCGAAATACCGTCGTCGCGGCCGGCGCTGTGGTGCGTGGTGAGTTCCCCGACCACGTGGTCCTTGGCGGCGTGCCGGCCAAGGTGCTGCGCCACTACAGCGAAGAGAACGGATGGCAGTCAGGACCGCCGAGTGGCTAAACGCAGAATCGGCATCGATCTCACGCCGCTTCGAGTCTCGACGCAGTATCGGCGGTTGTATATCGCGGGGTTCATTACCGCGCTGGGTAGCCAGGCGACGTACGTTGCCGTGCCCTACCAATTGCGCCTGCTCACGCATTCGACGCTGGCCGTCGGATCGATCGGCCTCGCGGAACTCGTGCCACTGATTGTGTTCGGCCTCTACGGCGGCGTCCTCGCCGATCGACTCAATCGACGTCGATTGATCATTTCGATGGAGCAGGTTCTCATGCTCTCGACTGCCGTGCTGCTCGTGAATGCCCTGCTCCCGCATCCCCAGGCGTGGATTCTCTACGCAGACGCTTTTGTTGCGTCAGGTGCGGGAAGTCTCCAGCGTCCCAGCATCGAAGCGTTGAATCAGATGTTTGTGCCCCACGAGCTGCAGCGAGCGGCGTCGACATTGGCCAACCTTCGTTCAACCACGGCGTCGATCATCGGCCCGGCGATCGGTGGTCTGGCAGCGGTCGCATTCGGTCCCGGTTCGGTCTACCTCGCCAATCTGGTGACGTTCACTCTCTCGTTGGCCATGCTGTATTCGTTGCGAGCAACGGCCGCCAGCGTGAAGCTCGACGACGGTGACGTGGCGGCGATGCGCACGGGTCTCCGCTACGCCATGTCACGTCCCGACATCGTGGGCACCTACGTCATTGATCTTCTGGCGATGATTCTGGCCTTCCCCGTCGTGATGCTGCCGTTTGTCGCGGCCCGGTTCCATGAGACCTACGCGCTGTCGCTGTTGTATTGCGGGTTACCGGCCGGCGCACTCGTCGCGTCGTTGACGTCAGGCTGGTCGCACCGGATTCACCGATACGGGCGAGCCATCGTGGTCGCCGCGGCGCTGTGGGGACTGGGGATTGCAATCTTTGGCTTTTCATCTTCGCTTTGGCTGGTGCTGCTCGGACTCGCGATCGGCGGAGCCGCCGACGCGATAAGTGGCATCTTTCGCACGACGATGTGGAACGAGTCAATTCCTCCCGACATGCGCGGACGAATGGCCGGCATCGAGATGATCTCCTATTCGCTCGGACCGACCGCCGGTCAGTTCCGCGCGGGCGTGATGGCGGCCTGGACGACGTTGCGCTTCTCGCTGACCTTCGGAGGGTTGGCCTGCACTGGATCGGTCGGTGCTGTCGCGGTTGCACTTCCCGCGCTCTGGCGATTCGACGCACGTACCGACGTGCACGTCGCAGAGGTTCGTGAGCTTCGCGCCGGTGAGGACCACTCGGAGTCGTAAACGCGATTGGGTAGCCTCTACGCTTCCTACGTGCCCACTTCCACTTTTCTGGTGACCGTGAGCGGACCCGATCGAATCGGCGTCGGAGCTGAACTGTTCGCCGCCCTCTCGGTGTTGAGCGCGCAAGGCACGCACATCACCGACGTGGCCCAAATCACCATCAAAGGGGCACTCGTACTCTGCGTCGAGGTCAGCACCGAGAAGTCACTTTCGCTCGCCGACGTCGAATCGGCACTGAGCACCCGGGACATCGTGCGTGATGGAGTCAGCGCGACGGTGGAGAAGGTGGTGCCCAGCGACGCGAGTGATGGGCGCCGACTGCTCGTGACGTTTCTCGCATCTCGAATTGGTGCGTCGCAGTTGGAGGATGTCTTTGCGGCCATTGCCCGTTCGCGGGCGTCATGCGAACGAATCGTGCACCTAGCGAGTTATCCCGTCGATTGTTATGAGCTCGTCGTGCGCGGCGCCGACCACGACCTACTTCGCGAGGAGCTGGTCGCGGTCGCGAGCACCAGCGGTCTGGACCTCGCGGTGCAGCGCGCCGGACTGCACCGTCGGTCCAAGCATCTCGTTGTTATGGATGCCGACTCGACGCTGCTGCAGGACGAAGTCATCGACCTCCTGGCCGTCGAATGCGGCTGCGCCGCAGAAGTCTCCGCAATCACCGAACTTGCGATGGCGGGCGAGATCGACTTCGCTGAAGCACTTCGACGGCGCGTCACCCTTCTGGCGGGACTGCCCGAGAGTGTGCTCGAAGATGTGAGGAGCAAACTTCGACTGACGCCAGGTGCTCGCACGCTCATTCGCACACTGCAACGTCTCGGTTACGTTCCCGCCGTGGTGTCGGGCGGATTCGCGGAGGTGCTTGAGCCATTGATGACTGAACTGAAGGTTGACTACCTCGCCGCCAATCGGCTCGAGATCGTGGACGGCAAGTTAACCGGGTTTGTCCTGGGAGAGATCGTCGATCGAGCGGGTAAGGCGACGGCGCTGCGACGCTTCGCCGAGGAGGTCGGCGTACCGCTCGAACAGACGGTCGCGGTCGGCGACGGCGCGAATGATATTGACATGCTGTCGGCGGCGGGCCTCGGCATTGCGTTCAACGCGAAACCGGTCGTGCAAGCCCACGCCGACACGGCGCTGACCGTGCCCTATCTCGACGCGGTGCTCTACTTCCTCGGCATCAGCCGTGAGGAGATCGAGGCCGAATAACTGCCGCCGACACTGTAAAGGCGACGGTGATTGACCTGCCGCAGCGGCGCCGGGCAGAAGCGCCGGGTACGTGCCCTTGGCGTCATTGGCTAAGGTCGAGCAGAATTCTTGTTACTGGGTAGTAAGGTCCTACTCCAATACGAATGGGGGGCTGTTGAAAGTACGAATTGACCTGGAGATCTGTCAGGGGCAGGGCCGCTGTTTTTCCATCGCGCCATCAATCTTCGACTTTGATGACCTCGGTAATGGCGTCGTCATCGGCGACGGCACACTCAACACCGACACCCTCGCGTTGGCCCAACTCGCGCAAGCCAACTGTCCCGAGCACGCGATCTTCATCGAGGAGTAGTTATGTCCGAAAACCCTCTCGTTCAAGACTTCGCCACCGACTGGGACCACTCCGATCCGCAGTGGGTCGCCGATCCGTATCCCATCTGGGAGGACCTGCGCCAACGCTGTCCGGTCGCGCACACCGAACGCTACGGCGGTGGATGGTTCCCCGCGACCCACGCCGGCGTGTCGGCAATCGCGAAGGACACGGTCAACTTCACGAGTCGGACCGTTGTTATCGGCAATGGCCGTCCGACAGAGCTGGATCTTCCCGCGCCCATTGGCGTCGCGCCGCCCATTACGTCAGACCCGCCGTTTCACGCCATCGCTCGACGATTGATTCTGCCGGCGTTCGCGCCCGGTCCGATCAACGCGCTCGAGCCGATGATTCGTGANNCCGGGCGTGATCCGAGGGATGTTGGGCTTCCCCGAAGAGGACATCGAAAAGTTCCTCGACTTCGTGCACATCATTCTCGAAGGCATCGACCACCCCGAGGAAGAGCGCATTGAAGAGTTCATGCCGGTGGAGGAGTACTTCACCGCGCAGATCGAGGACCACATGGACAATCCTCGTGACGACCTCACGACGTACCTCCTGAACGCCGAGCTCGACGGCCAGAACTTGGCCCTCGAACACGTCTTTGGCACGATGGTCCTGATTCTCGTTGCCGGAATCGACACCACGTGGTCCGCCATTGGCTCAGCGATTTGGCACTTGGCGCACAACCCCGAGGACCTCGAGCGGTTGGTGAACGAGCCGGACCTGATGCCCGTCGCCGTCGAGGAGTTCCTGCGTTTCTACGCGCCGGTGACCATGGCTCGACTGGTGAAGCACGACATGGACTATTTGGGCTGTCCGATGAAGGAAGACGACTGGATCCTCCTCGGGTTCCCCGCCGCCAACCGCGACCCGGTTGTCTTCAAAGACGCCGACAAGTTCATCATCGACCGCGCGGAAAATCGCCACGTGGCCTTCGGACTGGGCATTCACCGCTGTGCCGGGTCGAACCTGGCGCGTCTGGAACTGCGCATTGCGATCGAGGAGTTCATCAAGCGCTTTCCGCGTTTCGATCTCGCCGACGCGGACGCGGTGACGTGGGCGCCCGGCCAGATTCGCGGTCCCCGCAACCTGCCGATCCGCGTAGTGCAGTAGATACAGCGGCAGAGCAGCTCGGCGAAGCGGGGGACGCGACGATGACGATCAAAGAACCGGTAGAGGACTTCGCCACGGACTGGGATCACACCGACCCCCAGTGGGTCAATGACCCGTACCCGATTTGGGATGACCTTCGTGGTCGCTGCCCGGTCGCGCACACTGAACGCTACGGCGGCGGATGGTTTCCCACGACCCATGAGATGGTGTCGTCGATCGCGAACGACACGACACACTTCACGAGTCGAATGGTCGTCGTCACGCACACGAAGTATCCACCTAACTTCATTCCCGCTCCAATGGGTGGCGCACCGCCCATCACGTCCGATCCGCCGTTCCACCAGATCGCGCGACGCGTCATACTCCCGGCGTTCGCACCGGGACCGATCAATGCGTTGGAGCCGCAGATTCGCGCGCTTTGCAACAAACACCTGGATCGCCTCGCGGGCCAAGTGCTTATCGATGGCGGGACGGACTACGCGCAATTCATTCCTCCGGGCGTGATTGCCACGATGCTCGGCTTCCCGCCCGAAGACGAAGAGATCTTCAGAGAGATCATTCACTTGGTCCTTGACCTCATCGACCTACCGCCGGAGGTTCGCGGACCGATGTTCGAGCCCGTGGCCGACTATTTCACGAAGCAGATCGAGGACCACATTGCGAATCCTCGAGACGACCTGACGACGTATTTGATGAACGTCGAAGTGGGCGGAAAGAAACTGTCACCCGAGCACGTGCGCGGCACGATTGTCCTTATCCTCATTGCGGGAATTGACACGACCTGGTCCGCCATTGGTTCGTCGATCTGGCACCTCGCTCGCCACCCCGAAGACCTCGCGCGACTCGTCAATGAGCCGGAATTAATGCCCGTTGCCGTCGAAGAGTTCCTCCGTTTCTACGCACCTGTCACGATGGCTCGTCTCGTGGCAGAGGACCACGAGTTCTACGGCGCGTCGATGAAGAAGGATGACTGGATCTTGCTGGGATTCCCCGCCGCGAACCGGGACCCCGACGTCTTTGAGGACGCGGACAAGTTCATCATCGATCGTGAGGTCAATCGCCACGCGGCCTTTGGTCTGGGCATCCATCGATGCATTGGTTCCAACTTGGCACGTCTCGAGCTGCGACTGGCCCTCGAAGAGTTCATCAAGCGCTATCCGAAGTTCGAACTGGCTGATGCGCAAGGTGTCACGTGGGCGCCGGGACAGGTGCGCGGACCACGTCAGATTCCGCTTCGGGTACTCGTCTAGTCGCTGTTACAGACCGAGGTTCGTGGAGCCCGAGTTCCATAGTTCGGCCATCCAGGCTTCGATCGCGTCGACACTGCGCGGAAGGGCCGCCGAGAGATTCCTCGATCCGGTCGCGGTCACGAGGACGTCGTCTTCAATGCGCACGCCAATGCCCCGGTACTCTTCGGGCACGGTGAGGTCATTGGCCTGGAAGTAGAGACCCGGCTCAACGGTGAGAACGTAACCCTCGTGGAGTTCGCCATCGCGGTACATCTCGTCGCGTGCGTTGGCGCAGTCGTGGACGTCAAGGCCCAGCATGTGGCTCGTCCCGTGCAACGTGTAGCGCCGATGTAATTGGCGATCACTGCGCAGCGCGACGTCGGGCTCTTCCTTCAAAATGCCAAGGTCGTAGAGACCCTGGGCGAGGACCTTCATCGCCGCTTCGTGCGGTGCCTTGAATTCAACGCCCGGCTTCACGGCGTCAATACCGGCCTGCTGCGCCGCAAGGACGAGCTCGTAGACCGCACGCTGTGGCGCAGAGAACTTCCCGTTGATGGGCATGGTGCGCGTCACGTCAGCGGTGTAGAGGTTGTGGCACTCGACGCCCGCGTCGAGCAACAACAGGTCGCCGCGACGAACCTCTCCGGTGTTCCTCGTCCAGTGCAAAACCGTCGCGTCTGAGCCGCTGGCGGCGATGGTGTCGTAGCCAACGTCGTTGCCTTCGACGCGCGCCCGCAGATTGAAGATGCCCTCAATGACTCGTTCGCCTCGACCTTCGGCGGCGGGAAGGGCACGAACGACGTCCTCGAATCCCTTCACGGTGTAATCAATCGCCAACTGGAGTTGGGTTATTTCAAAATGGTCCTTCACGAGTCGGAACTCACTCAGCTCCGTGACGAGTCGCTCATCGTCGTCGTTCACTTCGATGATTGAGTCAACGTAGGCGTCGAATCCACGAACGCACACGATCTCGGTGCCTTGGCGTGTCACGAGGTCCTTCTCGAGGTTCTCCAGAGGTGCGGTATCGATCTCGTAGTACGACGCCGCCTCAGTGACGCCACGACGAGGTCCAACCCACAGTTCGCCGTATCGCGCGTCGGAGAAGAACTCGTGGGTCTTCTGGTCGCGACGGTGCGCAACGTACAAGGTGGAGTGCGACCCGCTTTCGCCCGTCGTGATCACCAAGACGGCGTCAGGCTCATCGCAGCCCGTCAGATAGAAGAAGTCGGTGCCCGCGCGGAAGCGGTAGTCCGTATCATTCGCGCGGACTTTGTAGTTGCCGGTCGGGATGACGATCGTCTCGTCGGTGAACGCCGCGCCAATGCGGGTTCGCCTCGCGGCGCAGTAGGTCGCCGCCGGGTGCACTTCGGGGATCGCGACAATCTCCCCCCAGTTGCTGGTCATGTGCTCGACCAGAGCGCGCGGTATCGCCGGGCGATGCTCCCCGGCCCAGATCCAGTGTTCCGAGGTGGGGTTCTCGGCCGATACGTCGGGTTCGGGGAATGCGGGAGTGTTGTCGTTCATATGCGTAACTTACAACCGTGCATCACGTTCGCAATATGCTCCCAGCATGGATATCTCTGTCACGCAAGAAGGCTTCGTTGCCGTCCTGAAATGGAACGAAGGCGAGAACCGCATCAATGTGGACTCGCTCGGCCGACTCAATGCCATCCTCGACGAACTCGAGAGTCTCGACGGCCCGCTCGCGGTCGTACTGACCGGATCAGGCAAGTTTTTCTCCAACGGACTGGACCTTGAGCGATTCGGCAACTTACCCGAAGAGTTTGGCACCACCATCCGCGAGCTCGAACGAACGATCGGTCGCCTGCTCGTCTTTCCCGCCTATACCGTGGCGGCAGTCAACGGCCACGCCTTCGCCGCCGGCGCACTCATCACCTGCGCATTCGATTACCGAGTGATGCGTGAGGATCGCGGGTTCTGGTGCATGAATGAGGCAGAGATTGGCCTCGCGCTGGACGAGCGGCTGTGGTCCATACTCGCCAACCGCCTGCCCCGCGCGACGGCAACCATTGCCGCAACGACAGCACGACGTTTCTCGGGACCGGACGCGAAGCATTACGGGATTGTCGAGGCGGTTGCCGCGGAAGACGACGTGCTCGGTCATGCGCTCGCAGTGGCCGAGAGTCTGTCGACGCTCGACCGCGCGACGCTGGCGACGCACAAGTGGTTGGCTCACGGCGAAGAGGCGACATTCCTCGGGTTCACCCGCTGAGACGCACTGGGTAGTCGGTTCTTGTGGAAAATTTGTCTCGCCCGCGCGCTGCGGGCGCGTGCCGTTTATTAACGTGACCTGAATGAACCTTGACGTCTACCGGGGCTGCTCATTCAAGGAGAAGCGTGACGTCCTGAACGCGTTCTGGCGCTCCGGCGTTGAAGCGACGCCACGGATCACGGAGGCGGCCGTACAGTACGGCTATTACACGGTGATCTGCCTCGGCGTCATCGTGCTGGAACTGGCGCTCATACTCATCGTCGCGATCAGTCACGGATCCTTCGTGGAGTGGTTGACCGCTGTGGGCGAGCTGTTCGTTCTCTGGTCGACGTGGTGGGCAGTGAAGCGCTATCGCACGCTGAAGTCGCACTGCACAACCTGAGGGGTTACTTAAATCCAACCTTGGTCGTGAGCAATCTGTTCAACGTCGCCAATACGCAGCCCGCTTCGATGTTGCAAGGTACGAATAAGTCCGCCGGCTTCGTAGAGGGACTCGTGCGTTCCCGTGTCGAGCCACGTCGTGGCGCGCGAAAGAATCTCGACGCGCAGTTCGCCGCGCTCGAGGTAGGCGTTGTTGAGGGCCGTGATCTCGAGTTCGCCCCGGTCACTCGGCTTCAGATCTCGCGCGAACTGCGACGCTCTGGCGTCGTAGAAGTAGATGCCCGGCACCGCGAAGGAGCTCTTGGGCTTGAGCGGCTTTTCTTCAATGGAAAGCACCTTGCCGTCATCGTCAAACTCAACGACCCCGTACGTCGAGGGGTCACTCACTTGATACGCAAAGATCAAGGCGCCATCAACCTCTGCGTTTGTTTCTAGGTGAGTGCCGAGACCCGGTCCGTAGAAGAGGTTGTCGCCGAGAATGAGTGCGCAACGATCACCGTCGAGGAACTTCTCTCCAAGAATGAGGGCTTCGGCGAGTCCATTCGGTTGATCCTGGACGACGTAGGAGATCTCGATACCGAGCTGTGATCCATCACCGAGTAACCGTCGAAACGCATCTTGATCGTGCGGCGTGGTGATGAGGAGAATCTCTCGTAGCCCCGCCAGCATCAGTGTGCTGAGCGGATAGTAAATCATTGGCTTGTCGTAGATTGGGAGCAGTTGCTTGGAGACTGCGCGAGTAATTGGGTGAAGGCGCGTGCCGCTACCACCAGCCAGAATGATTCCCTTCACTCCATTAGTATAGAAGTCCGTTAACCCCTTTCTAAAGGTCGAGGTACTGCCATGCGCGTAGTGATCACTGGGGCCGCTGGATTCATCGGCGCTCGATTCGCAGAACTCTTCCTCGAGAACGCGGAGCGACTGAACTGCGATGAGATCGTGCTTCTTGACGCGTTGACGTACTCCGGTCGCCGAGAAAACATGGACAACGTCTTGCGCGATTCGCGAGTGCAATTCGTCGAGGGATCTATCACTGACGTCGACGTGACCGATGACGTCCTTCGTGGTGCGCACTCGGTCGTCCATTTGGCGGCCGAGAGTCACGTTGATCGATCGATCTCCGGCGCGAGCCTGTTCTTCGAAACCAACGTGTTGGGTACGCACCAGCTTTTGGAGAGTGCGCTCCGTGCCGGCGTGGAGCGATTCGTACACGTCTCCACCGACGAGGTGTACGGATCGATCAGCGAAGGCTCGTGGAGTGAGGACCACATCCTCGAGCCGAACTCGCCCTATTCGTCGAGCAAGGCCGGATCGGACCTCGCCGCGCTCGCGTATCACCGCACGTACGGACTTCCCGTAATGGTGACGCGCTGCTCGAACAACTACGGACCGCGTCAGTTCCCCGAGAAGGTCATTCCACTCTTCGTCACGAATCTGTTCGACGGCGAAAAGGTCCCGCTCTACGGCGATGGACTCAACGTGCGTGACTGGCTCTTTGTCGACGATCACTGTCGGGGACTGCTCGCTGTTCTCGAAGGCGGCCGACCGGGGGAGATCTACAACATTGGCGGCGGCACCGAACTCACGAATGAAGAGTTGACCGCGCGCCTGCTTGATCTCTGCGGTTACGACGCCTCGATGATCGAACCAGTCGCGGACCGTCTCGGTCACGATCGTCGCTACAGCGTTGACTGGTCCAAGATCCATGACGAACTGGGCTACGCACCGCAGACGAGTTTTGATGAAGGGTTGAGCGAAACGGTGAAGTGGTATCACGACAACGAGGCGTGGTGGCGACCGCTCAAGGCAACTCGTGAAGTTGGTTGAACTCTCGATTCCCGGTCTGTATCTACTCGAGTCGCCGGTGTGGGGCGACGACCGCGGACAGTTTCGCGAATGGTACAAGTTGGGCGATTTCGAAGAGGCCGGCGTTGACTTTCACGCGCAGCAGGCGAATCTGTCGATGTCGAGTCGCAACGTCGTACGCGGGCTGCACTATTCGCTGGCGCCCGAGGGGCAGGCCAAGGTCGTCACCTGCGCGTACGGCGAGCTCGACGATGTCATCGTCGACATTCGAGTCGGTTCACCGACCTTCGGTCGAGTTGAGATCGTGCACCTCGCGTCGGGCGAAGGCCGCTCCGTGCTCGTGCCGGTGGGCGTGGCGCACGGCTACTGCCCGACGACCGACCTGGCAGAACTCGCGTACCTCTTGTCATCGCCCTTTAATGCGGCGCTCGAGTTGGAGATTCATCCTTTTGACCATGAGATCAACGTGACGTGGCCGGTCACCGGTGAGCCAATCCTGAGCCCGAAGGACGCGAGTGCCCCTACGCTCGCGCAACGCTTGGCAACGAACGAACTGCCGTCGTTCGTCTGAGTAGATCGTTTTGGGCCTGCAAGGTCACGCGTTGCTAGCGTCGTTGAAGTGAGTACTACACCACTTCGCCTCGTTACGGCTGAGGATCGCAACGTACATATCGCGCAAGCAGTGTCAGTGCCGACCATTGAATCCGAAGCGCAACTGCGCGCCATTGTCACGAGTCTCTCAGGCGTCGATGCTGTCGGAGCAGAGGCGAGGGTTGCCAAATTGTCAACTCGTTCGATCAAGAAGTCAACGAAATTGGCCGCTCTCGACATGGCAATTTCGATGGTCGATCTCACGACACTCGAAGGTGCTGACACGCCCGGTCGTGTCACGTCGCTGTGTACGAAGGCAATGCGTCCGGACCCCCGCGATCTCACCGTACCGAACGTCGCGGCCGTGTGCGTCTATCCCGACCTCGTCGCGCATGCTCGTTTAGTGCTTGGCTCATCGCCGGTCGCCGTCGCGTCCGTGGCCACGGCGTTTCCTTCGGGACGCGCATCACTCAACGTCAAGTTGATGGACGTCGCTGAAGCGGTGAGCGCCGGTGCCGACGAGATCGACATGGTGATCGACCGCGGCGCGTTCCTGTCCGGTCGCATTGGCCAGGTGTACGACGAGATCGTTGCGGTAAAAGCGGCCTGTGGTGGGGCCCACCTCAAAGTGATTCTCGAAACGGGTGAGCTGGTCACCTACGACAACGTGCGTCGGGCAGGTTGGATCGCGATGCTCGGTGGTGCCGACTTCATCAAAACTTCGACGGGCAAAGTGGGCGTGAACGCCACGTTGCCGGTGGCGCTCGTCATGCTCGAAGCGGTTCGTGACTTCGCGGAGACCGCGGGGCGAATCGTCGGCGTCAAGGTCGCGGGCGGGATTCGCACGTCGAAGGACGCCATCCGTTACTTGGTCCTCGTGAACGAGACCGTGGGTTCAACGTGGCTCACCCCTGATCGGTTCCGATTCGGCGCGTCATCATTACTCAATGATCTCTTGATGCAGCGACTGAAGCAGGTGCGCGGTGCCTACGTCCGCGCCGACGAGTTCAGCGGCGACTGAGATGACAGAACGTCAACTCGCGAACTCACAGCTCGGCTCGTTGGAGTACGACCCGGCGCCCGAATCGGCCGCCATCGCAAAGCTCAAACCCAGCTACGGACTCTTCATTGACGGGGCCTTCAGTGACGCTGCGTCCCACGAACAGTTCGCGTCCATCAACCCGGCCAACGAAACCACGTTGGCGACCGTGGCACAGGCCAGCACCGAGGACGTCGA
>PLZP01000085.1:70926-71453 GCA_003152215.1 Acidimicrobiaceae bacterium
CACTTCTTTTACTACGCGGGGTGGGCCGACAAGCTCGACTACGCCGGCTTCGGGGCAAGTCCGAAACCGCTCGGCGTCGCCGGTCAGATCATCCCCTGGAACTTTCCTCTGCTGATGGCCGCGTGGAAGCTCGCGCCGGCACTGGCGGCGGGTAACACGTGCATCTTGAAGCCGGCCGAGACAACGCCACTCAGTGCACTGGTGCTGGCCGAGATCCTCGAACAGGCGGAACTGCCGCCTGGTGTTGTCAACATCATCACCGGCGACGGTGCGACGGGTAGTGCGCTCGTCGACCATCCGGGCGTCGACAAGATTGCATTCACGGGGTCCACGGACGTCGGTCGATTGATTCAACAGCGAACCGCATCGAGTCACAAGCACCTCACGCTCGAGCTCGGAGGCAAGGGCGCGAACATCGTGTTTGAGGACGCCCCGATCGACGAGATGATCGAAGGGATCATCGACGGAATCTTCTTCAACCAGGGCCACGTTTGTTGTGCCGGTTCTCGACTCCTCGTGCAGGAGTC
>PLZP01000029.1 GCA_003152215.1 Acidimicrobiaceae bacterium
CGAAACGCCTCGCGCTCCCCTTGCGAGAGTTGCTTGTCGTGGCGCCAGCATTTGGGCTTCCCCATCACGAGCGCCGGGAACTGTTCGAGCAAGCCGCGTTCACCCATATTGCGCAGCATCCGAAAGACCTCCTGCGCGGGGGGCATCTCCTCGGAGGTCTCGAGGACCAGTACGCATCCGCTGTACGCGTCGTTGGGAAGGATCCAGCGGTCGGCCGCCAGATTCCAGTGAAGGATCTCGAGATTGCCGCCCCAGGTCGGACCCGTGATGACGTCGGTCGCGTTGTGCCAAAGCCAACCCGGTTCGGGCGACGTTGGCATCGGTTCGAGCATCGTCTCGGGCCTCTCCCACCTGGCGTTGAGGTCGGTGAAACGTTCCAGCGGTTCGATTGCGAAGGTGCCGGTCTCGAAGAGAGCCCGACGAAGTGACGCCAGCGACACCTCGTGCACGCCGTAGGGGCGAGCGAGGTGGATGAGCGTCGATCCGCCGTGGTAGCTCGAAAGGCCCAAATTCCAAAGCCAGTTGAGAATATTCGTGTTGTCACTGAAACCAATGAAGGCCTTGGGATTCTCGTGGACGAGATCGGGGTCAAGGAAGGGCAGCACCGTGATCTGATCGTCGCCCCCGATGCTCGAGAGCACCGCGCGAATCGACGGGTCGGCGAACGCCGCCATGACGTCCTCGGCCCGTGCTCGCGGCGATGCGCCGACCAATCGCGTTGTCGGATACTCAACGGGCACGAGACCGAGATCGTCTCGCAGGACCCTCATCCCCATCTCATGCACGCCGTGGAAGACGCCGGGCCCGGCCCACGAGGGCGAGACAATCGCCACGCGGTCACCACGTTGCGCCTTGGGGGGCCTCGTCAACGACGGACGTGCGCTCATGAGAGTTCAGTCACCACCAATCGACTCGGCAACGTCGTTCAACGCGAGCAGCACCGAAGTAGCGCGCGACGTTGGCGGGAACGGTCCGCGCGGCCCACACGGCCTCGGGCGGTGCCGTGACCGTGACTTTCGAAATCGAGGCTCGCATGGCCGTCGATTGTACGAGCGCTCCCGATCGGCACTGAAGCCTGCGTCGAGGCACAGATGAACTACCAGTACTTCATTGGCTTTTAGGAGGGATACTTGCAATTCACTCTATTTCTTACTAAACCACTAGAAATAGTAGATAACACCACAGCGACCCCTTGGAGGCAGTCATGACACTCAGTGTTGCACCAGTACGAAGTGAGGCGCCCCCGGCGCGAGCGTTGCAGTTCGCCGATTTTTTTGCGTCACTGGATTTGCCCGAGGGTCGACTCAACGTGAGCGACCTGGAGCGCGTGGTCTCGAGTGTCGCATCGCGCCACGACCTATTCGACGACCTCGTCGTCCATGACAGCGATGGCTGGTCGTTGCACCTCTTCGTCAATGAGAACTTCGGCGTGAAGATTGAATCGTGGGGAGGCGACCACCTTGTTAATTGGCACGACCATGGCGGTTCGTCGGGCGCCTTCGCCGTGACCTCTGGCACTTTGGTCGAACAGTACCGATCGGACGACTCCATCGGCATCGAATGTCGGCACCTACGAATTGGCGACCTCGCATCATTCGGCGCCGACCACGTACACGATGTCTGTCGTTCCGGCGCACCTGCGACCAGCGTGCACGCGTACTCGCCGCCGCTCACCGGTATGACGCACTACGACCACTCCCCCACCGGATTCGTCGCAGTCGAACTTGTGCCCGAGAAGCTCCCCTTCGATTTCGACGCAAGCCCGATCGGGCGCTAACTCGTCGCGTTCGCCTCGGGGCGGCGTCGTATCGACGCAGAACGACGTCGCCCCGTCGCCCCCACTTTAAAGTTGACTAAATCACTAAACAATGTTAAAGATGACGTTGCACTTCCCTCGAGCTCGAGGAAGCGCCCAACCGACTGAAGGAGTCGCAATGACCAACTGGGGATTCGAAACTCGCCAGATCCACGCCGGTGCCGTGCCCGACCCCACGACCGGTGCGCGTGCCGTGCCGATCTATCAGACGACGAGCTACGTCTTTCGCGACACCGCGCACGCCAAGGCGCTCTTCGCCTTAGAGGAACTCGGCAATATCTACTCGAGGATAATGAACCCGACCCAGGCGGTCTTTGAAGAACGCATGGCTTCACTCGAAGGCGGCGTCGCCGCGCTGGCCGTAGCCAGCGGACAGGCGGCCGAGACCATCGCGCTCCTCAACTTGGCGGAGAATGGCGGCCACATCGTCTCCTCCGCGTCGCTCTATGGCGGTACCTACAACCTGTTCCACTACACGTTGCCCAAGCTCGGTATCGAGGTCACGTTCGTGAACAACCCCGACGACCTCGAAGAGTGGCGCGCAGCGATACGGCCCAACACCAAGGCCTTCTACGCCGAGACGCTGGGCAACCCGAAGGGTGACGTCCTCGACTTTGAGGGCGTGTCGAAGGTTGCACACGACAACGGCATCCCCCTCGTCGTCGACAACACCCTGGCCACGCCGTTCCTGGCGACCCCGCTCGCCCACGGCGCCGACATAGTCGTGCACTCGGCCACCAAATATATCGGTGGCCACGGCACGTCGATCGGTGGCGTCATCGTTGACGGTGGGACCTTCGATTACGAGGGCAGCGGTCGTTTCCCATCATTCACCGAACCCGACCCGAGCTACCACGGACTTATTTTTGCCCAATTGCCGCCCGCGCTCTTCCCCGCGCGCTACGTCTTGAAGGCTCGCCTGCAGTATCTGCGCGACGTCGGCGCCGCGATTGCGCCGCTCAACTCGTTCCTCTTCATTCAGGGACTCGAAACGCTTAGCTACCGCATGGAGCGCCACGTGCAGAACGCGGTCGCGGTGGCCAACTGGCTCGAGGCCCGCGATGACGTCTCGTGGGTCACCTACCCCGGTCTCGCCTCAAGTCCGTGGCACGAGCGTCAAGAGCGCTACCTGCCCAAGGGCGGCGGCGCGATCATCGCCTTTGGCATCAAGGGCGGTCTGGCGGCCGGTCAGAAGTTCATTGAGGGCCTCGAACTGTTCAGCCACTTGGCGAACGTCGGTGACGTGCGAAGCCTCGCCATCCACCCGGCCTCGACGACGCACTCACAGTTGAGCGAAGATGAGCAGTTGACCACCGGCGTGGGACCGGAGCTCGTGCGTCTCTCAATCGGGGTCGAGTCGATTGAGGACATCCTCGCGGACTTAGAAGGCGCGTTCTCCGCGGTCAAGGAGGCATGACCCTGGGCTCGTTCCCGGGCACCTGGCAGTTGGGTGACGAACCGGGCGATCGAAAGTTCGCCCGGTTCAACGCTGACGCCTCCCAGGAATTCACGTTCGACGGCACGATCCTCTCGGACGTCACTGTCGTGTTCGAAACGTGGGGCGAACTCAACGCCGAGCGATCGAACGCCGTCCTCGTTGAGCACGCCCTCACCGGTGATTCGCACGCGGCCGGCCCGTCGGGACGGGGTCATCCGGCTTTGGGTTGGTGGGACGCCCTGATCGGTCCCGGTCGCGCACTCGACACCGACAAATACTTCGTCGTCTGTCCTAACGTGCTCGGCGGTTGTCAGGGCACGACCGGTCCATCCTCGCCCGACCCGGCCGGAGTCCCCTACGGTTCACGTTTCCCCGCCATCACGATCAGGGATCAAGTCGCCGTGGAAGTCGCCCTCACCGACCAACTCGGCATCGCGTCGTGGCACGCCATCATCGGTGGATCCATGGGCGGCATGCGAGCACTCGAGTGGTGCATTGGGTCTCGCGAACGAGTGCAGCGTGCGATCGTCTTGGCAGTCGGCGCCACTGCATCGGCCGAACAGATTGCGCTGTGCTCACTGCAGAACCGCGCCATTCGCGCCGACCGTGCGTTTGCCGGCGGTGACTATTACACGACCGGCGAACGCCCTATTGAAGGACTCGCCATTGCGCGCGGTATTGGTCACATCAGTTATCGCACGTCCCAGGAGTTTGACGTTCGCTTCGGTCGCGAGCCCCAAGGAGACGAAGACCCTTTACACGGAGGGCGCTTCGCGATTGAGTCGTACCTCGAGTATCACGGGACGAAACTCGTGAACCGATTCGACGCCAACTCCTACGTCGTGTTGAGCGACGCCATGAACACACACGACGTGGGACGCGGGAGGGGCGGCGTCGAGAACGCCCTGGGGTCCGTGCGTGCCGCGATTACCGTCATCGGCGTCACGAGCGATCGGCTCTACCCGCTCGCCCAGCAGGAGGAACTGGTCAAGCACCTCCCCAACGCCGACGCACTCCACGTCATTGACTCTTTTTACGGCCACGACGGCTTTCTGCTCGAAATCGAGAAGATCACCCCCATCGTCGCGTCAGCTCTGGCGAACTAGCGCCGACGTCGACGTCGCTACGCGTTCGATGAAGCGATGGCGTCGTCGTCGAGAGTCATCCATAGACCGTGGTGTTGACACCATCCCCACTGCGTCGGCGAACCGCCCGGAAGCGTCACGAGTATTTGCGTCCCACCCTTTCGCGCTTCGTCGCTCGTGGTGAGTGACGTCGCCCACTGCACCATGAACGGGGACTCGAGAGAAATCCACGCCACATTCGCGCTCGCGCAGCGCTGCGTCATCTCATCAAAGAACGCGATTTGATCGGACTCCGAAAAGTACCCGAGGGCGTAACTGTTCACCACGATCGTCAGGGCACTCGGATCGCAGAGTGCCAGAGCGTCGCCGAGACGGTCCCTCGCCGACCCCGTGAGAATTGTCGTCGTCGGCCATGACGGACGCGCCGCAAGAACCGCATCGAGGCGGGCCATTCGTCGAGGCTCCTCCGGCCAATAACAGGCTTGCAGCCAAAGACGATCGTCCTCGATCGAGAGGTCGAGGGGTGCCAGGTCAAGGCCGATCCGCGACACGACGTCGGGCAGTGGCAATGAACGGTCGATGGGGGAATCGTCGCGACACACGAGCGTCAACGGATTCTCGTCGTCGCGCGAGCGCACCGGGAACCGGTCGAAGTAGAGATTGATGCCAGCCGACGTTCCCACGTCGACGATATTGATGACTCGGTGCCCGCGCTGGGCAATGAGTGCAATTACTGCTCGAAACACCGCGGAGCGTCCGGGCTCGTTGGTCTGCGTCGAACGGTGCAGTTCTCGGTGCACCGTGTCCGGCTCATCATTGACGACGCCCAACACCTCAGTGGCCGCCCTCGAGGGATTTTCCATCTGACCGGTACGGGCCCGCGAATAGATCGGCGTAAGAACAGGATGACCCTTTAACGCCGCGAGGTGCAGCGACGCAAGGATCAACATGGGATTGCGTTGTTCGACACGGACCTCCGCGAGAAGTACTTGCGCTTGCTCGTCATGCTCCAGCGCCGTCAGAAGTGCTGCGTAGAACGGGAGGCGCGCGCGGTCTTCGGCGTTGAAGGCAAAGTGGTACAGCCGACGGGCGTCCTCAAGGTCGAGTGCCATGGGGGCCACGCTAGCGAAGAGCGAGCCCCCGACTTTTGCGTTTTGCGGAGGCCTTCTAAAGTCTCGTTGGTGAATAAGAAACTGGCGATTTTGCAACTCGCCCGACACCGCCAACCAGCGCTTCTCATCTTGGGTCAGACAGTGTCGAACTTTGGCGACGGCGTCGCCCTGGTCGCGCTCACGTTATTGGTCTTGGACACCACGCACAGCGTGTCAAAGTTGGCGTGGTTCGCGGCGGCACGAATCACGCCTACGGTGATATTCCTATTGGTAGGCGGCGTCATCGTCGACCGATACTCACGCCGACTTCTTTTGCTGATTTCGGACGTCTCGAGAGCGGTGTTGACGGCGGGTCTGGTCGTCCTCATCGGAGTGGGCGATCTTCATTTCTGGGAACTGATGGTCTTTGGAGTTCTCTTTGGGACCTTCGACTCAGTCTTCGGACCGTCCATCACTGCGATCACTCCCGAACTGGTACCAGAAGATCTACTGCAAGCGATGAACGCAGTTCGACCACTTTCCAACAACGTGGCGGGCAACATGATCGGCCCGGCCGTCGGCGGCATCATTGCTGCGGCGAGTACAACCTGGGCGATCGGTGTTGACTGCGCCACGTTCCTCTTCAGCGCCGCCTGCCTCTTTTCAATGCATCCGACGCCATCGCCGGCCCGGGACTTCGCCAAGTCAATTTTCGAGGAGGCGAAGGAGGGAATCGCCTACGTCCGAAAGACGAGATGGATCTGGACCACGCTGTTGGCGGTCGCTGCATCCAACGCCTTCGTACTCAACGCGGGGTTCGTGCTGATTCCCTTCTTCTTGCGCGACGATCTGCACACGGGGAAGTTGATCGTCGGCTACGCATTTGCCATGGCCGGCATCTCGGGTTCCCTCGGTGCACTTATTGGCACCAACCTAAGGACGCCCAAACGACGGATTCGAGTGATGTGGACCTATTGGACCATCTCCTGTCTCTCCGCACTGATCATTGGTGTCGCGACGAACTACTGGGAGGTCTTCCTCTTCCCGCTGATTGTGTCGCCCACCGCGCTGTTGGGCAACGTCATCTGGGAGTCAATGTTGCAGAGCGAGGTCCCACGTTCAATCCTGGGACGGGTGAGTTCGGTCGACTTCTTCGTGTCGTTCGGACTCGGCCCAATCGGTTTAGTGCTCGCGGGTTGGCTCAGTGGACTCATGGGCATTCGCACGTACTTCGTGGTGTTCGGTTCCCTCTGTGCCTTGCCGGGCCTTTGGATCTTGCTGTCGCGACGCATCAACGAGATTGACGCCGGACGGGTCAGCGGATCTCCAGCTGGGGAGCCGCTGCCAGGGAGAGACCTACCAGACGCGAACCCTTCTTCGAGCAGCTGGGGTATATGACGTCGGGTCGAAACGATCGACCCTTCGCCTCACCCGTGCGTCCACCGCGAACTTCGACCCACTCATCGTTGGTTGACTCATTCACCACGTGCGCCACAAAGACCCAGTGCTGGCGCCGCTCTTTGGGACCGTCGACCACCACGGCGTCACCGGCAGCGACGCCGTGCCAGTACGTTGAACGAACCAGATTCCCGCGACGGGTCACCTCGGCGCGTTTTCTCATACCCCATTTCTAGTCCGTGGCAGCGCCGCGACTGGTGTGACAGCGCTGTCGTACCGTGGAGGGATGTCCTTCGCGCACGCCTTGCCCCAATCCCTTTCGCCATCTCGACTGTCGGACTTTCAGACCTGCCCCCGTCGCTACCAGTACGCCTCAATTGAGCGAATCCCCCAGCCCGCGTCGTACGCAACGGCCAAGGGCCGTTTCGCGCACTACGTCTTCGAGCAACTCTTCACACTCGCACCCGTAGATCGCACCATTGACCATGCGCGCGAGTTCATTGTTCCGGCGGTCGAAGCAATTCTCACTGACGATGTTCGCGCCGATATTGGCATGGACGACGTCATGCTCGCGAAACTCGTCGCGGAGACCGATTCGATTCTTACCACGTACTTTCTTATGGAGGACCCAACGGCGATCTCCAGTGAGGGTGTCGAGTTGCGACTGGGAGCGACAGTGAACGGCGCACCGCTCTTTGGCATCCTCGATCGGCTCGATCGCGACGCCGATGGCACACTCGCCATCGTTGACTACAAGACCGGCGGATTGCCCAATCGCAACTACGACTCGCAGACCTTCGCCAACGCCGAGCTCTACGCGGCCCTTTGTGGAGCCTCACTGGGAGAGAAGCCCAGGAAAATTCGACTGATGTACGTCGCCATGGGTGAGACCATTGAGCGAGATGTCACTGACGTCGTCGTAGAGGCGAGGTCGAACTCCGCGTCGAAAGCCTGGGGACGAATCAACCAGTACTACAACGACGGCGACTTCCCCGCGACGCCGTCGGTCAACGCCTGTCGATTCTGTTCGTACAAGGATCTCTGTCGAGCCAACGGCGTGCCCGTCCCGCGCTGATTGCGCTTCGTTGTTCGGACGCCTTTACACGTCGCAACCTTTAGTCTGAGGTCATGCAATCCTTCGATCTCTCCTTCGACTACCGCTGTCCTTTCGCAAAGAACATGCACTTGCACGTGATCACCGCACTGCGCGCCGGTGCCGACCTCAACGTCACGTTCATGCCGTGGTCGCTCAGTCAGGGCAGTCGCGCCGACGGCGCGCCCGACGTCTGGAACGACCCCGCCTACGACGACGACCTCCTGTCGCTGGCCGTGGGCATCTCGATCCGAGATCAGCAGCCCGAGGTCTTCCGCGACGCGCACGAGGCGCTCTTTCGCGCCCGCCATGGCGGACGCAAGCGACTGGTGACGCTCGACGAGATTCGTGATGTGCTCGTGCCGCTCGGTGTCGACATGTTGATGGTCCACGAAGACGTGGCGTCACGGCGCCCTCACGACGTCATTGCCGCCAGTCACAAGGAGTTCGACCGTTTTGAGGCCTTCGGAGTGCCGACGTTCGTGGTGAATGATCAGGCGACCTTCGTGCGCTACATGACCGAACCGAGTGATGACGCGCAAGCGTCGGTCGAACTCGTCACGACGCTCGTCACCATGATGGCATCACGACCCGAGCTCAACGAGTTCAAACACACGCAGTTGCCGGCCTAAGCGTTCAAGAGTCCAGTCGCGGGACTCTTGCGTACTGGTCACCACACGCGGTGCCACTATGGCAGATGTGACCCCTTCGACGCAGCCGATTCCAGATGGCAACCGTGTCGCCCCCGCCAAAGAGTTGGGTCCCCATTCAGTGCACCTTCATTGGCTGTTGCTTCTCCTCGCAACGCTCTGGACGCTGCTCATTGTTGTGGTCGTCTTCTGGTATCACGTCGCAGAACCAGCCGGTGTCTTGTCCATCACCGTCAATGGTCACACCTACACCGGCAATCCTCCGGCATTGTCGCTGTTCGAAAGAGACGCGGTGTCCGCGCTCACCATTGTCTGTGCTCCACTGGTTGGACTCCTCGTCGGGGCGGCGAGTCTTGAGGTGCGAACGCGACGTGGCACGAGTGGACGGGGTGCTGCGGCACTCATCGTGGGTGGGTGCCTCGCATTCCTCTCACTGTTCGGACTGTTGTGGGGCGTTGCCAGCGTCGGCGTCGTCGGCGGCCTCGTCACACTCTCGGCACTGCCCATCATGACTGTGGATGGCGACGCGCTGACGTCGTAGCAACGCACGATGTGAAGGTCAGTGCAACGTGGAAAGGGATCAGTGCGTTGCGTTAAAGGCGAGCAGTGTCTCGTACGTGGCATCGCGGTCGCCGGGGTTCCCGGCCATCGAAGCTGAGAATTCCGTCGTCCCCGCCTCCTCCAACGCATGCAGTTGTTCGAGGACCTGCTCGCGGGTCCCGAAGAGCCCGACGTCCGCGGGTCCCTCTGCGCCTTCGCGGTCGAGCATCGCTCGATAGCTCGGTAGTTGACCGTAGATGGCCAGCGTCTTATTCACGTTGTCGCGCGTGTCGCCCACGTCGTTGGTCACGGAGATCGGCAAACTGCACACCACGCGCGGCGTTGGTTTTCCCGCCTTCTCCGCAGCGGCGTTGATCGCGGGCACGACGTGTTCGCCAATGGTCTTGACGCCGGTCATCCAGGTGAGCGTGCCGTCGGCGTAGGTGCCGGCCATCTCGAGCATCCTGGGAGCGAGCGCCGCCATCAAGAGGCTCGGCGTCTCGACTTCCTTTGGACCGAGGGCACCGAACGTCGTCGCGCCAACACGTTCGCCGGTGACGTCAATCTTTTCGCCTCGGAGCATTGGCGCCAACGCGGCAAGGTACTCACCCATGTACTGTGCCGGTCGCTCGAAGGACAGGTGCCACAGATTCTCAACGGAGACTTTGTGTGAGAGTCCTATGCCGAGTGAAAGTCGTCCACCGATGGCGTCTTGGACCGTGCGGGCTTGCGCCGCGAGCATCGTCGGGTGACGAGTCTGGATTGGAACGACCGACGTGCCGAGATCGAGGTCACGCAGTTCATGACCAACGATTGCGAGCACGGTTAGCGTGTCGGGACCGAAAATCTGCGACGACCACATTCGAGTGAAGCCCTTCGCCCGAAGTTGTGTCGCGCGCTCGAGTGTCCTCTCGACCGGCCCATCGACGTCGAGTCCAATAGCGATCTCCACGGGAGCCTCCTTCGCCGACCGGTATCGTTACGGTCGTGTTGAACGACTTCCAACCTATCGAATCAATTGCCGTAGGGGTCGTGGGTGCGGGCCAGCTGGCCCGGATGATGGGTGAGGCGGCGCACGGAGCAGGTGTGACCGTGACGGTGTTGGCGTCATCACCCGATGACTCGGCGGTGGCCACGAGTGACGCAGCAATCATCGGCGAACCCACGGACATGGCGGCACTCGACCAACTCTGCGAGGCCGTGGACGTCGTCACCTTCGACCACGAACTCGTCGACCTCGAGCAGATCGCGGCTCTGGAAGCGCGTGGCGTGGTGGTGCGACCACACGCACACGCTCTTCGATGCGCGGTGGACAAGGGATACCAGCGAAAGACTTTCGACGGCGCCGGCATTGCAGTTCCTCGATTCATTGTCGTGACGTCGGTGACTGACCCCCTCCTCAACGGCTTCCTCGACAGCGTCGGAACGCCGGTCGTGAAATTGGCTCGTGGCGGCTACGACGGTCGCGGTATTCGCTTCCCCGCCAGTCGCG
Organism: Acidimicrobiaceae bacterium; assembly: GCA_003152215.1. Taxonomy (GTDB): domain Bacteria; phylum Actinomycetota; class Acidimicrobiia; order Acidimicrobiales; family RAAP-2; genus RAAP-2. The sequence goes on from PLZP01000029.1 coordinate 10,604, forward strand.
CCGAGACGCTCGAGGTAATTGACGAGATGACCTCGTTCGGGACGGTGGTCGTTGAAGAGCGACTGAATCTACGGGCCGAACTGGCGCTGGTTGCCGTACGGGGGGTGCACGGCGAGTACGCGTCCTATCCATTGGTTACGACGGTGCAGTCAAGAGGTATGTGCATTGAAGTTCGGTTCCCCGCCGAGGTGGATGAGAGCACGGCACACGAAGCGACCCGACTGGGGCGCAAGATCGCGACATTGATCGATGCCGTCGGCGTGGTCGCCATTGAGTTCTTTCTCACCGACCGAGGACTGATCGTGAACGAGATCGCGCTTCGACCACATAACTCGGGCCACTGGACAATCGAAGGCGCTCGAACCAGTCAATTCACCAATCACCTCCTCGCGGTCAGTGGGCGGAAACTCCAATCGACCGAGCCGGTGGCATCTGCGGTCGTCATGGTCAACGTTGTCGGCAGCGATGAACCAAGTTCGCTCGAAGCCGCGCAAGGAATTGCCGGCGTACACGTGCACGACTATGGCAAGTCATGGCGTCCAGGTCGCAAACTCGGCCACGTGACGGTGGTGGGTGACGATCCCCACGCGGTCCACGTGACAGCATGGGAAGGCGCGCGAGCGTACGGTACGGGAACTCAGGAGATCTAGTGCAACCATTGGTCGGCATTTTGATGGGGAGCGCGTCGGACCACGAGATCATGTTCGACGCCGCCACGATTCTCGAGCGCTTTGCGATCCCCTTTGAGATCCACGTCGTCTCGGCGCACCGCACGCCCGAAGCAATGATTGCCTACGGGCTGAATGCACGCGGTCGGGGCCTCCAGGTCCTCATCGCCGGCGCCGGAGGCGCGGCGCACTTGCCGGGAATGCTCGCCGCCGTCACCACCCTGCCGGTCATTGGCGTGCCCGTCGCGCTGGCTCGCCTCGATGGGATGGACTCGCTGCTGTCAATCGCCCAAATGCCGCGTGGCGTGCCCGTGGGAACAGTTGCCATTAATGGCGCGACCAACGCTGGGCTGCTCTGTGCGCGCATTCTCTCCCTTGGTGATGCGTCACTGAGCGCAGCGCTCGAGGAGTACCGCTTGGAGTTGGCCGGTCAGGCCACCCAGCAGGACCGCGAGCTGCCCAGAAGTTAACGACTTTCTTACAATCGAGCCGCGCGAATTCGTTCGCGGGCGAGGTGCGTCGGCCCCTAGTCTGGTCAAGGAAACAAGGAGGCCCCAATGGGTATCATGAAGCGCGTCAGCACACTCTTTCAGGCGAAGGCGAACTCGGCCCTCAACAAGGCGGAGGACCCCCGCCAGACGCTCGACCTTTCGTACGAACAGCAGCTCGACAACCTCACCAAGGTGAAGCGTGCCGTTGCCGACGTCGCCACCGCACGCCAGCGCGTCGAAATCCAGGCCGAGCAACTGAAGAGCCAGGGCGACAAGCTGGCCGAGCAGGCCAAGGCCGCCCTCGGGCAGAACAACGAGCCACTGGCTCGCGAGGCGCTCTCGCGACGACAGGCCATCACCGTCCAGCTCGCCGACCTCGAAACCCAGCACGCCACCATCGTCGACCAGGAGCAGAAGCTCACCGACACCGCACAGCGACTCCAGACGGAGGTCGAGGCCTTCCGCACGAAGAAAGAGACGATCAAGGCGACGTACACGGCAGCCGAAGCATCGGCCCACATCTCTGAAGCCGTCAGTGGTATCTCAACGTCGATGGGTGACGCCGGTGCCGCCATGCAACGCGCGCAGGACAAGGTGGCCGAGATGCAGGCGCGCAGCGGTGCGCTCGACGAACTGCTTGCTTCTGGGGCCCTGACAGACCTCACGAGTACCAACGACGACATCCAGGCACAACTCGACAAGGCGAAGGGCACGTCAGACATTGACGCGCAGCTCGCGGCGTTGAAGTCACAGGTCGGTTCCGGCGCCTCGTCGGAGCTCGCGACGGGTGACACCCCGCCAGCCGCCGACGCCGCGCCATCGACAGGGGGCGCCCAATAATGGCGCAATCCAAGATCGAGGGTGACAAGGGGCTGAACGTACGAATGTTCATCACGGGCCTTGCGCTCGTGATTCTCTACGTCATCATCATCACGGTCTTAATCAACGTCGGGGTCCAGTTTGGCCTCGTCATCGTAATCGCGTTGGCACTGATCTTCTCCCAGTACTACTTCTCGGACAAGATCGCGATGTTCTCGATGCACGCGAAAGAAGTGACGCCCGAACAGGAACCCAAGCTTCACCAGATCGTGGATCGACTCTGTCTTCTTGCGGACATGAAGAAGCCGCGCGTCGGCGTCGCCGAGATGGACATTCCCAACGCCTTTGCCACCGGCCGCAGTCCTAGCCACGCCGTGATATGCGCGACGAGGGGCTTGATGAACCGTCTCAGCGACGAAGAACTCGAGGCGGTACTGGCGCACGAGTTGAGCCACGTCGCGCACCGCGACGTGGCGATCATGACCATCGCTTCGGGAGTCGGCATGCTGGCCGGACTGGTCAGTCGAATCGCGCTGTGGAGCACTGTGCTCGGTGGCGGCGGTCGTGGGAAGAGCGGTCAACAACTCGTTCTCCTGGAACTCGCAACCTTCCTGATTTCGATCGTGATCTACATCATTGCCTTCCTGTTGACGATGGCGCTTTCGCGCTACCGCGAACTCGCGGCCGACCGTTCCGGCGCGATCCTCATCGGCAAGCCCAGCGTGCTCGCGAGTGCGCTCGTGCACATCACTGGTGACATGGGAAAGATCCCTCGTACCGACCTGCGTAAGGCCGAAGGCATGAACGCCTTCTTCTTCGCTCCAGCACTTGCCGGCAAGACGGCGGCTTCACTGTTCTCAACGCACCCGTCGCTGGAAGTGCGACTCGACCAGCTCAACAAGCTCGAGCGCGAACTGAACGGCTAGTGGGTTTTCGCGACGCGATGTTTGGTCGCACCAAACAAGTCGCTCCAAAGCTCGACGGCCTCTTCGCGCTACCTTCAGCGGCGCTCACGTTGCAGACCGAATTAGACCTCGTCACGTCGGGCAACGCTGGTCTCTGTTTCAAGGCCGGGAGCGGCGAGAGTTCGATCACGACCGACGACGACGTCATCCAACTCCTCAACTTTGATGACAAGACGGGCACCGTCAAGATCACGACCGACGATCTGGGTTTCAAATGGCTCGTGGTGACCGACCCCGAGATCGACGGTCTCGTCACCCGGATCCACGGCGCGAATACAACGATGGTCGAACACGGACTCGGCCCGCGCCTGCTCTGTGCGGTCTTTGGCTTCGTCCCCAAGACACCGCCCGGCGACGGATCGGTGCGGCTCGTCTACCTATTGAAGCAGGGAACGTTCTATCCCTTCGCACCGACCGGGCCGGCCCAACGCGACAATGAACTTGAACTTCGGGTCCGGTCGTTCATCGGAGACGACCTTCCGATGGAGAAGGACCTCTCGCGTTGGATGGCGCTCTGGAACCTTCCGGTCACCTGACGAACGCAGCGAACTCGCCGCTCAACAAGGCATCAAGACCCTTGGCGTAGTCGAGGTCCAAGTGCGTGAGACCGCCTCGGTCGTGCGTCCACAGTTCGAAACGAAGGTGTCGATAACCAATCGTGATGATCGGATGGTGGTCGAGTTCCTCAGCGAGAGCAACCTGCGATTCGACGAGCGTCACCGAACTCGGGTAGTCGACCGTATCGATCTCTCGAATCAAGTGACCTTCTTCGAGGTGCCACGTCGGATGCTCGGCGAGCCACTCCCCCACGACAGCCTCCTCCAAGCGTGGCGGACGGCTCAAGGGTGCGTCATGTCCGCGGGCACAACCGCGGCGTCAAACTCCGCGCCGCTCAACAGTTCCAGGGCGACCACCGCGTCGCGCAACGTCGTTCCTTCCTTGTGCGCCTTCTTCGCGACGAGCGCCGCATTGTCGTAGCCAATGGAGGGAGCAAGCGCCGTAACCAGCATGAGCGAGTCGTTGAGGTGCTGCGCAATTCGCTCGACATCTGGTTCGAGTCCCTCGATGCAGAACTCACGGAAACGGTCACAGGCATCGGTCAGCAAATCAATCGAGTTGCAGAAGTTGTGAATGAGTACCGGCTTGCAGACGTTCAATTCGAGGTTGCCGCGCGATCCGGCGTTGGTCACGGCAACGTCGTTGCCAAAGACCTGAACACCAACCATGATCATGGCCTCACACTGGGTCGGATTCACCTTGCCCGGCATGATCGAACTTCCCGGCTCATTCTCGGGGAGTATCAACTCGCCAAGTCCCGATCTTGGACCAGATCCGAGCCAACGCACGTCATCGGCGATCTTCACCAGACTCGCGGCGAGCGTCTTAATCGCACCGTGCGCGAAGACCAGTGCATCGTGCGCAGCGAGCGCGGCGAATTTGTTCGGCGCCGAGACGAAGGGCTTGCCCGTCAGCGCCGCGATGACGATCGCGACACGTTCACCGAACTCTGGATGCGTGTTGAGACCAGTACCCACCGCCGTCCCACCGGCCGCCAGCTCACAGACGCCCGGAAGCACGAGTTCGAGTCGTTCGAGGTCCGCGTCGAGTTGCGCCACGTAGCCAGAGAACTCCTGGCCGAGCGTGAGCGGCACGGCGTCCATCAGATGCGTTCGACCGATCTTGATGATGCCGTCGAATGCTTCGACTTTACGGTTGAGCGCGTCACGAAGTCGAGTCACCGAAGGAACCAAACGTTCCGTAATCTCCGTCACCGCGGCAATATGCATCGCGGTCGGAAAGGTGTCGTTGGACGACTGCGACATGTNNACTTCGTTGACGTTCATGTTCGTCTGAGTACCAGAGCCGGTCTGCCAGATTCGGAGCGGAAATTCATCGGCTAGGACACCATCGATGACTTCGCGCGCCGCTCGTTCAATGAGAACGGCCCTCTCCGGGTCCAATTTGCCCAGGTCACGGTTGACCTGGGCGGACGCGAACTTAAGTATGCCGAATGCGCGGATCAGCGCCGGTGGCATGGTCTCGTGTCCAATGGCGAAATGATGAAGGCTCCGCTCAGTCTGCGCACCCCAGTAGTGATTCGCCGGGACTTCAATCGTGCCCATCGAGTCGGACTCGATACGAATGTCCGTCATGAGTGGCCCTCTACCTTCTCGCGGCGTTTTTCTTCACGGCCTTTTTGGCGCCCGCAACTTTCTTTGACGCACTCTTCTTCACGGCGGCCGACTTCTTCACGGCCGACTTCTTGACGGCCGAGGATTTCTTCACGGCCGACTTCTTGACGGACGAGGACTTCTTTACCGCGGCCTTTTTGGCGGCCGAGGACCTCTTCGCCGCTGACTTCTTGGCCACACCAGTCTTCCTCACCACGGTCTTCTTCGCCGCGCTCGACTTCTTCACCGCGGCCTTTTTGGCGGCCGACGTTCTTTTCGCGGCTGACTTCGCCGTCTTCTTGACAGCGGCCGACTTCTTGGCGGCCGACTTCTTGACCGCGCCCCTCTTCTTTGCCACGGTCTGCTTCGCAGAGGTCGACTTCTTTGCCGTGCTCTTCTTCGCGGCCGTTGACTTCTTTGCCGCGCTCTTCTTGACGGCGGCAATCTTCTTGGTGGCGGACTTTTTCACGGCGGCGATCTTCTTCGGCAGCTCCTTCTTCACGACGGCAATCTCCTCGGCCGCCACTTTCTTCACGGTCGCGACCTTCTTTGGAAGTTCCCTCTTGACTACGGCAATCTCATTCGAGGCAAAGTCCTTCACCGCGTCGAGCGTGTCCGACACGGCGTCCGCGGCAGCCTCTTTCGTTGTTTGGATGTCACCTTCATTGGCGTGTTCCATGGTCGCATTCTCCTTTGTGGTTTTGCCTTTACTCGGCGTCGTTGCACTCTTTGACGAACCGTCGTAGAGCTTGATACCGACTTCGACGACCTGACGTGCGGCGAGCACGTCTTCCGCACGCGGACCGTCACCTGATCCCGGCACTTCTAGGAGCAGGGGTAGGTCACGAATCCATGGGTGGCCAACCAGTGGCGCCAGACCCTTCGTTCCGATCGTGCCTTCGTCGATGTTCGCGTGGCGGTCGCGGTTGCCGCCGAGTTCGATCTTCGAGTCGTTCAAATGGAAGCAACGTAGTCGCGAAATGCCAATGCGATCGTCGATTTCTTTCACGAGCGCGTTCGTGCCCGCAATGGTGGAGTAATCGACACCACTGGCCCAGAGGTGCTGGGTGTCAATACAGATGCCGAGGCGCTCGTCACCGCCGCACGCGTCAATCAGCGCTTGAATCTCGTCGAGGCTTCGCCCGACCGTCCCGCCGGTTCCCGCGGCATTCTCAATGAGAATGGGACAGTCCTTGACGCCCGGTGGCGCTGGGTCGGCCGTGTCGAGCGCACGCTCAAACGCTTCGGAGATCTGTTTGATGACTGTCTCGAAGCCCGCGCCCAGGTGTGATCCGACGTGCAAGACAACGCCCGAGGACGCCATGCCACGTCCCACTGACAAGTTGCTAATCAAACAGTCGACTGATTTTTGATAGAGCGCGGGGTCCGGGCTCGCCAGATTGATGAGGTACGTCGCGTGACAGAACGTGTCGGTGATCGACGGATGATTGGCTTGCGCTTCGCGGTAGTTGGCCAGCACTTCTGGTGCGTACTGCGACGGTTTCCACATTCGAGGACTTTGCGTGAATATCTGGACTGACGTCGCCCCAATCTCAACGCCCGCTTCGAGCGACGGTACGAGCTTGCCGCCACCGCGTACGTGTGCACCAATGTTCATTACAGTAAAACTACCCTCCTATCCACCCCCCTACGTCAGGTCGACCGTGTCCGATTCCTTCACTCCCGCAGCGCGAGCGCTCTTCGACAAAAAAGTGCTTGCGCACATCGCGAGTCTCGACGCCGATGGTCACCCTCACGTCACGCCGGTCTGGGTCGAACTCGATGGTGACGACATCGTGATCAATACCGCGCTCGGACGCGCCAAGGCTCGCAACCTCGCGAACGATGCGCGCGTGGCGGTCTCGATCGTCGATCCCGACGACAATCACGGCGTCATTGCCGTGCGCGGCACGGTGACCGGATTCACCACGATTGGTGCTGATGAGGTCATTGACCGTCTGGCGATGAAGTACACCGGCGAAGCCTCGTACCCCTTTCGCCGCGAGGGCGAAGTTCGCGTGACGGTGCGCATTACGCCAGAGCGCATCTCGATGCAGCCGAAATAGCGGCTACTCGAAGTCCGTTCGTTCACCGAAGGCCAGGGATTCGTTCGACGTGGCGGCGAACACGGTCGCTCCGAGTCGCAGCTCGGAGCCGTTGAAACTCCAGACGTCGATTGACGTCGGCGGCGCGGGGCGGTTATAGGCGCCGCGAAGGGTCGCCACCTCATTGGCAATGTTCACTTCGTCGTTGGTGAGCAGCGCCCTTACGACATCAGCGTGGGCCGGGGCATCGACACCGTGCTCGATCACGACCTGACCAATGGGCAGTAGCCAACTGAGCGTTGCGATATCACGCGCCGCTAACTGCGCCGAATAGTCCTCGGAGAGCACGAGCCACACTCCGAGCGGACGCGCCACGCGGTCATGAAGCGCGGCAACAGAAATGACCGTGTCGGCGTCGGTGCAACCAAAGACGATGTCGTGGTCGTTCGCGTAACCGGCCACATCGTCGAGTTGTGCCAGCGGAGCGAGGAGTCGTGCCAGCGCCATGACCTAGGGCTGCAGGTCCTCTTTGGGCAGCTTCTCGATATTGACGTCGCGGAAGGTCAAGACCCGCACCGACGGCACGAAGCGAGCCGAGCGATACATGTCCCAGACCCACGCGTCGTGCAGCGTGACTTCGAGGAGCGTCGGGGTTCCGGTTGAGCGAACTTCGATCGCGACGTCGTTGGCGAGGTAGAAACGGCGATCGGTCTCAATCGCGTAGTTGAACATGCCAACCACCGCCTTGTATTCCTGAACGAGCGCGAGTTCCAGCGTCGATTCGTAGTCGTCGAGCTCCTCTTCGCCCACGCGCTATTGCGCGCGCTCGGTAACGCGAAGCTCCTTGATCTTGGCGGCTTTTCCGCGCAGATCACGCAGGTAGTAGAGCTTGGCGCGACGTACGTCGCCGTAGGAGTCGACTTCGATTTTGGCAATCGTGGGCGCGTGCACCGGGAAGGTACGCTCCACGCCGACGCCGAAACTGATCTTGCGAACGGTGAAGGTCTCGTGCACACCCGAGCCCTGGCGGCGAATGACGACGCCCTGAAAGATCTGGACGCGCTCACGGGTGCCCTCAACAACGCGGACGTGGACCTTTAGGGTGTCACCAGTACGAAATGAGGGGATGTCGTCGCGAAGCGAGTCGCGGTCGATGAGGTCGGTCGGATTCATGTGAGCGGTCCCTTTCGGATCACTGAGGCTTTAGAAGTTTAGCCGGTGTGCCCGTTCCCTTCCAACAAGGGGAATTCGGCCATTACCGCGATGTCGATGTCGCTGAGGCCGCCGCGCTGCTCGATCAGGTCCGCTCGACGCGCCACGGTGCGGTGCAACGCCTGGGCCCGGCGCCACCGTTCGATGCGCGCGTGATCGCCCGAACGCAGTATTTCAGGGACCCCAAGCCCTCGAACCTCGGCCGGCTTCGTGTAGTGCGGGTACTCGAGCAGTCCTTCACTGAAGGTCTCGTCGACACTGGATTCGTCGTTGCCGAGCGCCCCCGGCAGGAGTCGCACCACCGATTCGATCACGCAGAGTGCCGCGAGTTCGCCACCGGCCAGGACGTAGTCCCCGATGGAAATTTCGTCGTCGACCACGAGGTCCACCACCCGCTCATCGAAGCCCTCGTAGCGACCACAGAGCAACGCGAAGCCGTTCAAGGCGCTCAACTCCTTCGCGACCGCGTGCGTGAACCGCCGACCAGACGGCGTCAGCGCAATCAGTGGACGAGCGATCTCGGGGTGGTCGTCCAGTGTCTGAAGAATTGGTTCGGCGCGCAGAACCATGCCCGCGCCGCCGCCAAAGGGCGTGTCGTCGACCGTTCGGTGCACGTCACTGGTGGCGTCACGAAAGTCGTGGACGTGAAGTTCCCATACCTGACGCTCCATGGCACGACCCAGCACTGAGGTCGTGGCGTACTGGGTCACCGCGTCAGGGAAGAGGGTCAGTACGTCGACGCGCAGCGTCATTCGAAAAGCCCGTCCGGGACGTCGACGTCGATGCGGACGTTCGCGTCGACGTTGGTCACGAAGGTGAGGGGCACGAGCGCGCCACTGTCAAGCACCAGCAGGTCGCTGGCGGGATTCGCTTCGACACCGGTCACGACGCCTCGTCGTATACCTTGCGCGTCGAACACTTCCGCGTCGTAGAGTTCATGGATCCAGATGACGCTCTCGTCCTCGAGCCGCGGGGCCGACAGCACGACGCCGCGCCAACGCTCGGCCTCTTCGCGCGAATCGATGCCTCCGAAGGTAACGATGAAGCGATGCTGGTGGGCACCCGACGCCAGCACGCTCAGCGTCCCTCGATCAGTCGTCAGTTCACTGCCCGGGGCCAGACGCTCGGTTCGGTCGGTCCAGAGGTCCACGAGGACCTGACCCTTGAGGCCCTGCGCTTTGATGATCCGCCCGACTTCGAGCGTGGGGCGCTCGGTGGCGCTCACGACTAGTCGACGATGTCGACGGAGGTCGTCACGCCGTCGCGTGCGCCGGCGGCACCCACGAGGGCGCGAATTGCTTGCGCGGTGCGACCACGACGACCGATGATCCGGCCCATGTCATTGGCACCAACACTCAGCGAGAGGATGATCTTGCCCTGGCGTTCGCTGACATCGACCGAGACCGCGCTCGGGTCCTCGGCGAGGGAGGTCGCAATGAACTCGAGCACGGCAGTTGCCGTGGCAGCACTGGGGGCCGTGTCGAAGTTCTCATTGACGTCATCGTCGTCGTACCCGTCGTCAATGGTGTTGACATCGCCGGCGACGTAGTCGTCGTTGACGTCGCTCACTGTGCAGCCTTGGCGGCCTTGGCGGCTTCGAACATGTCGAGGGCGCCGCTGGTCTTGAGCAATTTGGCGACGCGCTCGGTGGGCTGAGCACCCTGTTGGAGCCAGCGCACGACTTTCTCGTTGTCGATCAGGGTGACCGTCTCGGGCTCGGCGGCGGAGAGGCCACGGGGCTGGTAGGTACCGACAATCTCAAGGAAAGCGCCCGAACGGGCTCGACGGCTCTCAGCCGCCACGACGCGATAGGTCGGTTGCTTCTTTTTTCCCATTCGCACCAAACGAAGTTTCACAGCCACGACGAAATTCCCTTCAAACCTTTTGCTCCGGTCCACCGGAACTGGGCGAGATACCCGAGCGTCAAAGTTTAGCGTTGTTTGGGGGGTGTGACCCTCCCGCCCTTCTTCTTCTTGTTTTTGCCGCCACCACCACGAGTCGCTTGCGCGCCAGCGTTCATGCCCGCACCGAGCGCTTCGAAGCCCGGTGGCAGTTGCTCGCGTTGCGCGCTCGCTTTGGCGGCCATGCTCGCCATTCGACCCATACCTCCGGGCATCTGGGGCATGTTCCCCCCACTCATCTGCTTCATCATCTTTCGCATCTCATTGAACTGCTTCAAGAGTTGGTTGACGGCACCGACTGACGTACCTGAACCCCTGGCGATCCGGTTTCGACGTGAACCGTCGATGATGACGGGCTCGCGTCGTTCGCGCTTGGTCATTGAGTGGATGATCGCTTCGATCTTGCTCAGTTCGTTCTCGTCCACATTGCTCGCGGCGTTGCGCATCTCTTTGGTGACGCCAGGCATCATCTTCATGATGCCCCCGAGTGAACCCATCTTGCGCACCTGACCCATTTGGGCGAGGAAGTCATCGAGCGTGAACGTCCCGCTCATCATTCGTCCGGCACCTTCGGCCAAGACGTCGGCGTCCATGCGCTGTTCGGCCTGCTCGATGAGGGAGAGCACGTCGCCCATCCCGAGTATTCGCGACGCCATCCGGTCCGGGTGGAACAGCTCGAAATCGGCCATCTTCTCACCGGTCGAGGCAAAGACAATCGGACGGCCCACGACGCCGCGCGCGGACAGCACCGCACCGCCGCGCGCGTCGTAGTCGAGCTTGGTGACGATGATGCCCGACAGTTCCAGCGTCTCGTGGAAGGCCCTCGCGGTCTGCACGGCGTCTTGGCCCGTGACGGCATCGATGACGAGGAAGGTGTAGTGCGGTGACGTGGCGCCAGAGATGTCTCGCACCTCGTCCATCAGGGCTTCGTCGATGGAGAGTCGTCCCGCGGTGTCGATGATGACGACGTCGCGACCAAGACGAGTTGCTTCGGCGAGCCCCTTTCGCGCAACCTCGAGGGGTGTCGACGACTCGGAGAAGACGTCGACGCCGACCTGCGTACCGAGTACGCGCAGCTGCTCGACGGCGGCCGGTCGCTGGAGGTCGGCCGCGATCAGGTACGGCTGGCGACCTTGCTGCTTGAACCACTGTGCCAACTTGGCGGCCGTGGTGGTTTTGCCCGCGCCCTGGAGTCCGGCGAGCAGCACGACCGTCGGCGGTTTCGAAGCGTAGGTGACCTTGAGTGCCGAGCCGCCGAGGACTTCGATCAGCTGTTCGTTGACGGCCTTGATGACCTGTTGGCCGGGCGCGAGGTTCTGATTAAGCGCCTCGCCACTCACACGTTCGCGCACGGCGTCGAGGAACGCCCGAACGACGCCGAGTTCGACGTCGGCGTCGAGCAGGGCCGCGCGGACCTCGCTCAGTGCCTCGTCGAGGTCGGCGTCACTCAGCCGTCCCCGTGAGCGCAGCGACGTACCGAGGCGCTCAAAACGTTCACTGAGGGCATCAAACATTGGGTTCAGGCTACCGCTAGGTGTCGAGGAGCGAATCGACGAAGGCCTCTGGTTCGAAGACAATCAAGTCGTGCACGCCTTCACCAACGCCCACGTACTTCACCGGGATATTCAGGTCCCGTTCGATCGCCACGACGATGCCACCGCGTGCGGTGCCATCCAACTTGGTGAGCACGATGCCAGTGACGTCGGCGGCTGCGAGAAACTCACGGGCCTGACTGAGGGCGTTCTGTCCCGTGGTCGCGTCGAGCACCATGAAGGTTTCGACGACTTCACCGGGTTCGCGGTCGGCCACGCGACGGACCTTGCTCAGTTCGTCGAGCAGGTTCGTACTGTTCGCTCGTCGTCCCGCGGTATCGGCGAGGACAATGTCCGCCCCTCGTGCCGCAGCACGTCCGAGCGCGTCATGCACGACCGAGCCGGGGTCCGCTCCTTCGGCCGATCGTACGATGTCCGCACCGCTTCGAGTGGCCCACTCCTCCAACTGATCCGCCGCGGCGGCGCGGAAAGTGTCCCCCGCCGCGAGCACCACTTTTCGTCCTTCGTCCACGTGGCGTTGCGCAAGCTTGCCGATCGTCGTGGTCTTACCCACGCCGTTCACACCAACGAAGAGCCACACCGGCACGCGGCCCGGTTGCGCCGTCAACGTGACGGATCGTTCGGCGCTGAGTGAGTCGAGGAGCGAATTGCGCACCGACGTCGCGATGCCGTCGGGCGCGCCGTTCGTTCGTAGGTCGTCCAGAATCATGTTGGTGGTCGCCACGCCCACGTCACTGCGGAGCAGCACTTCTTCGACCACCTCGAGTTGCTCTGCGCTGACTGCACCCGCGCCCGAGAGCGCCCGGACACGGTCAAAGACGCTGCGTGACGAACCGAGGCGCTGCGCGAGCGTCCCCGGTTCCTCGCGGAGTGAAGGTCGTTGCGTGACCTCAGTCACCAAGACGCTCGGCATTGCGACGCGTGGCGCGTCGGGCAACATCGGCCTTCGTCGACGTCGTCCTCGTGCGATCACGACGCCCGAGCCCACGAGGACCACGATCACGGCGACGATGATGACGACAATCACGCCGGTTCAACCGCCTTGGGTCGCGTCGCGCGCTGGCTGATTACTTTTGACGACGCGCCCGGTCCCATCGTCACGCCGTAGAGCGCGTCGGCCGCTTCCATCGTGCGCTTCTGGTGGGTCACAATCAACAACTGGGCTTCGTTACGGAATTCGTCGACCAGGCTCAGGAACCGCTGCAGGTTGACGTCGTCCAGCGCGGCTTCAACCTCGTCCATCATGTAAAAGGGCGACGGACGCGAACGAAACACCGCGAAGAGGAACGCCAGCGCCGCCATGGAGCGCTCGCCGCCCGACAGGAGAGAAAGTCGGCGAACGTTCCGGCCCAGGGGTCGCACCTCGATCTCAACGCCGGTGTTGAGCGGGTCGTCGGGCTCCGTCAAGATCAATCGCCCCTGTCCCCCTGGGAAGAGCATCGCGATCAGTGCCGAAAAGTGTTCATTGACGTCCGCGACCGCACTCGAAAACGTCTGCATGATCTCCTGGTCCAGCGCGCGAATCACCTCGAGGAGTTCGCGCCGGGCGTGGCGCACGTCGCTCACTTGCGCGTCAAGGTCCTTGTAGCGCTCCTCGAGCGTTGCGAGCTCGTCAAGGGCGAGCGGGTTAATCGGGCCGAGCGACGTGATGCGCGCCTCGAGGTCGGCCACGCGTTGCTCGATCGTGACGCCTTCGGGGAGTTCAACGCGGGTAATGGTCGCCAAGTCGCTCGCTTCGAGACCGAGGTCCCGTCGAATCATTTCGTGCAAGTTCGCGATCATGACGACCAGTTCGGCCTGCTCGATCTCACTCTTGCGCGCGACGTCGCCGAGTTCCGTGAGCCTCGTTTCAGCTTCCTTGCGGGCCCGGCGAACCTCTTCGAGCAGTTCCGCACCGGCGCGTGTTGCTTCAAGTTGTTCTCGATACGTTGAGTCCATTGCCGCTTGAGCGACATGGATCTCGTCCGCGGCACGCGTGACCAGCGAGGCGAGTCGCTCGAGCACTTGCAGGTCGAATTCGAGGGACTCGCGTCGTCCCGCCGCTTCGGCCCGCTCGCTCGATCGTCCCTCGAGCCGCTGCTCAATCTCCGCTCGTCGCTGCTCAAAGAGTCGGCGACGTTCTGAGAACTCCGCTTCGCGTCGTGAAAGCGCCGTTGCTTCATCGCCCACCGTTTCTCGCAGTGTTTCGAGTTCAACTCGGGCACGTGCGACACGCTGTGCACGTTCGTGTGACGTCGCGACCGTCTCTTCAAGCGACGGCAGCTCTTCACGCAACAACAACAGCTCCCCGTCGTTCGTACCGATCTGCTCCGCCAACTCTGCGACGTCATTGGTCGAGGTCTCTTGCGCAGTCACGAGTTGTTCTAAGACCGCACGTAATCGAAGGTCCTCTCCCTCGAGACGCGTAACCTCCGCGTGACGGGCGGCCTCGTTCGAGGCTGCTCGAGTGAGTCGCTGTCGTGCCTCCACCGCGTCGGCGTCGGCCTTCTTGCGCCGCTCGCGAAGTGGCGCGACGGCACTCGCGGCGTCATTCGCCGTCCGTTCGGCTTCCTCCACGCTCGATCGAGTGACCACGGCTCGGCCCGAGGCGATGCGCCAACCTGACGTTGCAAAGCGGTCACCATCGCGGGTCACGATCACCAGTTCGGGGTTCGCCAGCGCCACGTCAATGCCCGACTCCCAGTCCTGGGCGACGAAGGCGCGCGAGAACAGCGCATCGAGGACCCGGGTCACGTGCGCCGGCGCGTTCGAACGTGCCCTCACGAGCGAGCGAAGTGCCTCGGTCCCCTGCGGCGTCGCCGTGGTGGCAACCGAACCCTCCGCGACGGGAAGCACCAGACCGGCGCCGCCCTCTCGCCGCAATGCCTCGAGCGCCGCGCGCGCCGATTTGCGGCCGTCAACGATCATGGCGCCGACGGACGCGCCGGCCGCCGACTCAACGGCCCGCTCCCAGCCGCTGTCGACCTCAATGAGGTCAAGGAACGAGCCGAGTACTCCTTCGAGACCCCCAAGAATCGCCTTGCCGCCCGCACCCGAGAACTCATCGAGGGCCCTCGCCAGCGCGTCCGCGTGCGCCTGCGTGCGAGCCGCCCAGTCCGTCGCCTCGCGCAGCGCCTCGTCGGACGCGGTGCGCTCCTCTTCGGCCTCGTCGGCGTCGCGCAGTGCATTCGTTCGCTCTTCGACCGCGCTCACGAGCGCTGACTGGGCGTTCGCGTGATCTCGGCGCACGGCTTCGTGTTCGGCGGTCGTCTGCGCGCCGCGCGCTCGCGCGTCGGCGAGTCGCGTGGTCGCGCGTCGTTCGCTTTCGTGCAGCGACTCAAGCGAACGTTCCAAGAGTGCGATGCGTTGACGCGCAGCGACCAGTGTCGCCTCGTCACCTTCGCTCGATGACGAACCCCACGTCTCGTCGAAGAGTCGCTGTGCTTGATCGAGTTCGTCTTGCGCGGTGGCGACCTTTTCTCGCAGTGCGGTCAGTGTCAGGTTCTCTTCGTCGACACTCGCGAGATCCGTCGTGAGTTTGGCGGCGTCGGCTTCGAGGGTCGCTATGACGTTCTCGTCGGCCGACGCGACGAGGGCTTGCCGTAGTGAGCGCTCGCGCTCTTGGATGATCGACGACGTGCCCCTGGCGCGTTGCGCCAGTCCCTGGAGCGTGCCGAGCGTTGAGGCCAGCAGTTCTTCTCGACGACTCGCCATCTCCGCCGCGGCGCTCGCGGCCTGCGCGTCGAGCGTCACGAGTTCGTGGCGAAGTTCTCGCTCTCGTGTGGTCGAACCCTGCAGATCGGTTTCGAGCGTTCGACGTCGCGCTTCGAACGCGTGCAGGCGCGACGAGAAGAGTGCTCGACGAGCGGCGCGTAAGTCGGCGTCGACGTCGGAGTAACTGCGTGCGGAGACGGCCTGACGTTCGAGTGGACGCATCTGGCGGCGCACTTCGCGCACGAGGTCACCCAGACGCTCGATATTCTCCTGGGTCGCGTCGAGTCGACGTTCGGCGCGCTCCTTGCGACGTCGGTGCTTCAAGACACCGGCCGCCTCTTCGATGACGGCGCGTCGATTCTCCGAGGAGGAGTTCAAAATTGAATCGAGTTGGCCCTGGCCAATGATCATGTGCTGTTGGCGTCCAACGCCCGAGTCGCTCAGCAGTTCTTGGACGTCGAGCAGTCGACAGGTCGTGCCGTTGATGGCGTACTCCGAGTCGCCATTTCGAAAGAGGGTGCGCGAGATGGTGACTTCCGCGCCGTCGATGGGGAGTTTTCCCGAGGAGTTGTCCAGGGTCAGGGCGACCTCGGCCCGGCCGAGGGCCGCGCGGTTGGCGGTGCCCATGAAGATGACGTCGTCCATCTTCGCGCTGCGCAGCGCCCGGGTGCTTTGAGCCCCCAGGACCCAGGTAACGGCGTCAACGACGTTGGATTTTCCCGAGCCGTTGGGACCGACAACGGCCGTCACACCGGTCTCGAATTCGAGCACCGTGTTATCGGCGAAGGACTTGAAGCCCTTCATGGTCAATCGCTTTAGAAACACGGGTAGACGCTACCAATCTTCCGATGCGACACCGTTGCTAGCTCTGGCATTTCGGGCAGAAGAATGTCGAGCGCCCGCGCACCGTTTCTCTCACGATTGGTTGACGACACTGGTAGCAGGCCAGACCCTCTCGGTTGTACACCTGGTGGTACTCCTGGTACTTGCCCGCAACGCCGTCGGGATCGACGAACTGCTCGTCGTCGAGCGTGGAGCCGCCGTACTTGATCGCCTCAGTGAGTATCTCGGCAATCGCGCGGTGGAGTCGGCGGATCTCAATGGTGGAGAGTGATTCGGACTCGCGATCGAAGCGCAGCCCCGCGGCATAGAGAATCTCGTCGGCGTAGATGTTGCCAATACCGGCAATGATGTCCTGGTCGGTGAGGACGGCCTTCAGTCCGGTGGAGCGGCTGCGCAGGACCGCGGCGAAGCGGTCCCAGCCAATCTGGTCCTCGAAGGGGTCGATGCCCAAGTGCGCGAGTTCGGGAATCTCCTTTCGCAGCGCCAAGCCGTCGCCACCGATGGAGAGGCGGGCGAATTTGGAGATCTCCACCTCCTCGCCTTCAGCGGGCCCCGTGGAGATATAGAGCTCACCAAAGGTCCTCGGATCGACGTAGCGAAGTTCGCCACCCTGGGCGAAGGTGAAGACAACGTGGGTGTGCTTGGGCTTGGGGTCCTTCGGGCCCTTGGCCCGCAGGAGCTGACCGCTCATGCCCAGATGGACCACGAGGTGCGTCCCGTTATCGAGGGCGAAGACCAGGTTCTTGCCGAGTCGCTGCGCGCTCTTGATCGAGTGGCCCTCGATGAGCGTGCGGAATTCCTTCGCGGTCTTGTGGCGACGAACGAGTCGACCATTGGTGACTGAGGCGCTCTTCACCTTTTTGCCAATGAGGTCGCGCGCCAATGACGCGCGAACGGTTTCGACTTCGGGAAGTTCAGGCATGCTGCTCCCACGCGTGCTCGGCGGCGCTGGCCTCGGCGCTCTTCTTCGAGCGACCTTCACCTCGTGCGACGAGTCCATCGACTTTGACGTTCGCGTAGTACATGGCGTCGTGGCTGGGGCCAGTGGAGGTCACTTTGTAGACCGGCGTGCCGTGACCGTTCGCTTCAGACCACTGGCGAAGTCGGGCCTTGGGGTCGACATCGCCAGGTTGCAGGGCCGCGGCCGCGACGTCCTGGGCGAGCGCGTCGTGCACGAACGCCTTCGCGACGTCGTAACCGCGCTCTAAGTAGAGAGCGGCGACCACCGCTTCGAAGGCGTCCGCCAACAGCGAGGGGCGTTCGAGCCCGTTCTCCTTGGCCACGCCGCGGCCGACGCGCATGGCGCTCGCCAGTTCGAGGCGTTGGGCGGCGTTGGCGAGCGAGCTTTCGTTGACGACCCGTGAACGCACCAGTGATCCGGTCCCTTCGTTGAGCGTCGGATAACTCGTGACAATGAGATCGGCAACGGCCAAGTCGACGACGGCGTCACCGAGAAACTCCAGGCGCTCATTGGATTCAACGCCGTGTTCCGCGGCGTAACTCGAATGCGTGAGCGCGAGTGCGAGCAGAGGACTCGTCCCGGCGAGTCCAACGCGCTGCCCTAACGCATCAAGTGGCGACAGCAGCGAGCTCACGAACCCCGTTAGGACACCTGCAGTTTGACGGCGACGTAGTCAACCGCGTCGCGAACCGAGAGGAGACCCTCTAAGTCCTCGTCATCGATATGAAATCCGGCCGAATACTGGGCGAGATTCTCTTCGAGCGCCTCAACCAGTTCGATCAGGGCCAAGGAGTCAGCGCCGAGGTCGGTGAAGGGAACGTTCTCGGCGATGTCGTCCGGGCTCTTCTCCAGGATTTCAGCGAGTTGCTCTCGAACAATGGACAATATTGTCGCCTTATCCAATGGCGATGGATTCACAGCGTCGGCCATACTCCACTCCCTTATTGTTGCTGGTGCAGTTTACCGAACGACGAGGGATGAGCCCCCATTTGTCAGTCTTGATCAGGACGGATAGTTAGACGAAGTTTCTCGACGACCCCGGCGGCGTCCATTTCGGAGGCCACACGAAGCGCGTTTTTGATGGCCACGGCGTTCGAGGAGCCGTGTGAGATCACGCAGATGCCATCGAGGCCCAGGAGCATTGCGCCACCCTGATTCTCCGGCGTCAACTGGCTCGCGAGCGGCAAGAGGTACTCCAAGAGGACGGCACCCGCGGCGCGGGTCGCATCATTCGTGTTGACAACGTCGAGCACGGCCTTGAAGATGAACTTCAGCGCCCCTTCGAGGGTCTTGAGCGCCACGTTGCCGGTGAAGCCGTCGGTGACGATGACGTCGACCGGCGAGGGCACGAGGTCGCGACCTTCCACGTTGCCAGCGAAGTTGAGACCGGGAAGCGCCGCCAACAGTGCGTGCGTTTCCTTTACGAGGGGCGTTCCCTTCGTCGACTCTTCGCCAATGGAGAGCAGTCCGACCTTGGGACTCGCAACGCCAAAGTGCGCGGTCGCGAACGTGCTCGCCATCTGGGCGAACTGGACGAGCATCTCGGGCGTACATTCAGAGTTCGCACCGGCGTCGACCAAGACCATGGGCTGGCGCCCGGGGTTGGGAATCGGCGTCGCAATGCAGGGCCGAACGACGCCGGGAAGGCGTCCCATTCGCAGTAGCGCCGACGCCATCGTCGCCCCCGTGTTGCCGGCCGACACCATCGCGCAGGCCTTGCCGTCGCGCACCAGTTCGGCACTTCGTACGAGCGAGGAGTCCTTCTTCTTGCGCACGCTGGCGGCGGGGTCGTCATCCATGGCGATGATCTCGCTGCAGGGGAAGACGTCGAGTCCGAGGGGGTCGCCCATCAGGTCGGGTACGCCCACGAGGATGACCGAGAGGCCGAACTCGTCGACGGCAGCGCGGGCGCCGGCGATGATCTCGCCGGGAGCAAAGTCGCCGCCCATCGCGTCAAGGGCGATGGGCAGGGCCAACTTAGTTAACCTCTACGGCGACGCGACCCTTGTACCAGCCACAGTTCGGGCACACGATGTGAGGCAACTTGGACGTTGCGCACTGCGGGCAGACACTGCGTGCCGGTCGCTCGAGACGCCAGTTGGCCGCTCGGCGGCTACGGGTCTTGGCTTTGCTGGTCTTGCGCTTGGGGACGGCCATCGATCTTCTCTTTCAGCTGGACGGGCGAACCCGTCACACTTCTTTGGATTCGCCGGGCTCAAAGTCCGTGAATCGGAGTCCGTCAAGTGTAGCCCAGCGCGGGTCGAGTGGTGCCTGGCACTCACAGGTCGCCTCATTGCGATCAATGCCGCAGTAGGGACAAAGTCCCGCGCAGTCCTCTCGACAGAGTGGCGCGAGGGGCAGGTCCAGGAAGATCGCGTCGTGCGCCAAGGGGCCCAGATCGACGAAGTCGTCCGCTATGACGTAGGCCTCCTCGTCACCGGGCCCGCGGTGGTCAACGAATCGCTCGTTGACCGCGACCGTGCTCAGCCCGAGCACCGGCGTCGAGCAGCGTCGACAGGTCCCGTGCCAGGGTGCCTCGACCGTCCCCTTGGCGCGCAGCCCCCCACTGAAGCTCTCGAGACGAAGGCGCACCCGCACGGTCGCCTCGGGAAAGACGTCGGTCTCGGCGACGCCGCGCGGCGCGAACTCGTGGGGCTCGTCAAACTCGGCGTCGAAGGCGATCTCGGTGCGCGAAGGAACATCGCGCAGCAGTTGGGCCACGGGTACGAGGTACGGCGAGTTCACTGATTAAAACGCGTCCTGATCGAAGAATGACGTGGTGTCTTCGATGGTGGTCGGCTCCTTATAGTCAGGGGCGATCCCTGAGAGTGGCTCGTCGATCTGCGCGTCCTCGATCAAAGAAGTGGGCAGACCTTGGGCGCTCAGGCGCTCCCGACCCGAGTGGGTGGTCTTCAAGAGGCGCTCCAGCACGATCTCGAAACTGCCCAGCTTGCCGTCGATGAAGTCCTCGGACTGGTTAACCATTTGGCGCGACTGCGCGTGGGCCTCGGCGACGATCTGTTGGGCCATCAGGCGCGACTGACGCACGATCTCGGTCTTGTCGACCATGCGCGCGGCCTCTGCGCGCACCTGGTCCATGAGCTGCTGCGCCTTTTGCGTCTCGGCCGCCATCAACTCTTCGCGGTCGCGCAGCGCCCAGCGGGCCTCGCGCAGCTCGTCGGGCAGGCTGCGCAGCGCCTGCTCCAAGAGTCCCAGCACGTCGTCGCGCGAGATGAGGGCCGAGTTCGACAGCGGCATCTGCTTGGCGTTGGCGACCAGTTCGATGAGGTCGCGCAGGTCGGCCTCGATGTCGCGGCGCACGTGGCGCCCCGGTGGTTCCGCGAACTCTTCGGGGTCGTCGTAGCCGTCAAAGGACGTCATTGCCCACCTCCTGGAAACTTGCCGATCAGCCGTTTCGCCACGGCGGCCGGGACGAAGGGAGAGACGTCGCCGCCGTAGCGCGCCACCTCTCGCAGCAGTCGACTCGCAATAAAAGAGTGCGTGGAACTCGAAGGAAGAAACAGCGTCTCAACGCCCGAGAGCGAACGGTTCATCTGGGCCATCTGGAGCTCGCTCTCGAAGTCCGACACGGCGCGCAGGCCCTTCACAATGGCCGTGGCGTTCACGTCCTTGGCGACGTTCACGAGCAACGTGGATATCGAGACGATGCGGACGTTCTTCAGGTGTGCGAGCGATTCGCCAATCATGTCGCGCCGCTCGTCAAGGTCAAAGAGGGCCTCGGATTTCTGAGGATTGCGAATCGCGGCCACGACAATCTCGTCAAAGATGAGCGACGCGCGCTCGACGACTTCGAGGTGCCCGTTGTGAAAGGGATCAAAGGACCCGGGAATAAGGCCAACCGTCATGCGTCGTGCCCTTCGTCCGGTTCCAGCATCGTAACGAGCGTAGTGCCGTAGCGCTTGGTTTTGGTCACGATCCACCCCTCGGGCGCGTCCATGTGACGGTCGTTTTCGACCATGACGCGCCCGGCCACCACGCCGTTCAACACGCTCGCGAGGTCGAGTGGACCGTAGGGCGGATCGGCGAGGACGAGGTCGAGGTCACCCGGTGGTGACCACACCGGCAACATGGCTCGAACAAACACCGCCTCGGCGTCGAACTTGAGTGGTTCCAAGTTCATCTTGACCGCGGCGAGGCAAGCGGGGTCGCCGTCGACGAAGTACACCTTGGATGCACCTCGCGACATTGCTTCAATACCCATTGCACCCGAGCCGCAGTAGAGATCCGCGACGACGAGATCGACGAGGCCGCCGCGACTCTCGAGCATAGAGAAGATTGCCTCACGCGCGTAGTCGGTCGTTGGCCGAACACTCGCGGGCAGTTTCGCCTTCAGCGGGCGTCCCCGGGCCGTCCCACCAATGACTCGCATCCCTCAAGGGTAGGTCGCGATGCCGTCAAGATTTGAACAAGTAATCGGCTTCTTCATCGTCGATAAAGAGCCGTAGTTCATCCACCATTTCGGGCTCACCACTGAGCCCGTCGCTCGCCACCATGGCCGCGGCCACTTTCTGCGCGGCGAGCAGGAGTTCTTCGTCGCGGCGCAGCGACGCGAGGCGCAGATCACTGCGGCCCCGTTGGCGCGTGCCGAGCAGCGTGCCTTCACCACGTAGATCAAGGTCAATCTCCGCGAGCGCGAAGCCGTCGTTGGAGTCAACCAACGCCTGGAGGCGAATGGCCCCCTCTGGGGTTGGGGGCGTGCCGAGCAGGTAGCAGTAGCTCTGCACGTCACTTCGTCCCACTCGACCCCGCAACTGGTGCAACTGGGCGAGGCCGAAGCGCCACGCGTCCTCGATGACGATGACGCTCGCCTCGGGCACATCGACGCCGACTTCAATGACCACCGTCGCGACCAGTACGTCCAGCTCACCGGCGCGGAACTGCGCCATCACGTCCTCCTTCTCCGGCCCCTTCATCTGACCGTGCAAGAGACCCACCGAGAGTCCTCGCAACTCTTCGAGCGCGAGACGGGTTCGCTCTTGCACCGCGCTCGTCGCCTCGACCCGCTCGGAGCCCTCCACCAGAGGACAGATGACGTACGCCCGACGACCCTGAGCGACTTCGTCGCGCACGCGCTGCCAGCAGCTCGTCACGTCGTCCTCGCTCTGGGCCCAGTACGTCGTAATCGGCAGTCGCCCGACCGGCATCTCGTCGAGCACCGAGCGATCGAGGTCGCCAAAGACCACCATCGCCGCGGTGCGTGGAATCGGCGTGGCGGTCATGACCAACAAGTCCGGGTCAGCCGCCTCGTCACTTCGTTCACGACCCTTGTCACGCAACGCCGCACGTTGCTCGACCCCAAAACGGTGTTGTTCGTCGATGACGATCACGCCAAGCGCCTTGAAGCGCACGTCGTCGCTCAACAGGGCGTGCGTGCCAACCACAATGTCGACGGAGCCGTCGTGAAGCCCGCCCAACACCGACGCGCGGTCTTTCGCGCGAACGCGGCCGGTGAGGAGCTGAATGGATAGTGGTCGCTCGCCCCCGAGCACCGCCGAGTCAGGTTTGGTGAGACCCTCTAGATCCTTGCGCAACGAGGCGAGGTGCTGTTCGGCCAACACCTCGGTCGGCGCCATGAGGGCACCCTGGCGACCACCGTCGAGCGACGCGAGCAGCGCGGTCAACGCCACGACGGTCTTGCCCGACCCGACGTCGCCCTGGAGGAGGCGATGCATGGGGAGGGGCGACGAGAGGTCCTTCGCGATCTCGCCCAGGACCTTTCGCTGCGACGAGGTCAATGCGAAGTGATGACCAACGAGAAATCGCCGAACCAGTGACGACGAGGGGTCGCTGAGCGCGCCGGGCCCGACATCGAGGTCGTCGTCACTGATGGGATGGCGGATGCCCGCCGAGGACTCCTCGAGACGGCGTCGTCGAAGGGCCAGGAGAAGTTGAAGTCGTAGGAACTCATCGAACACCAATCTGCGTCGGGCCGGCGCGATGTCGGCGTAGTCGTCGGGCAGATGAATGCCCCAGAACGACGTCGTGCGATCAACGAGGTCCATGTCCACCCGCACGGATGTCGGTACGGGATCGAGCATTGGACCGGCACGTCGGAGTGACTCTTCGATGAACCCACCCATCTCCCAACTGGTGAGTCCGGCCTTGCCCGACGCCGGATAGATCGCCACGACGCGTCCGATTCTCGACGCGTCACGTTCGTCGCCACTCGCGCCGATAATGACGTCGACGACGGGATTGGTCATCTGGCGCTGACCCTTGTAATCGGTGACCTTGGCGAAGAACAGCGCCGCGACGCCAACGCTCAGTTGACGTTCTCGCCACGCTTGGTTGAAGAAGACCACTTTGAAGGAGCCGCTGTCGTCACTCACCGTGACTTCGACCATCACTTTGCCGTTCTTGGTCCGGCGCCCGCTCACCTTGGTCACCTCCCCAAAGACGGCCGCCTCCTCTCCGACGGTGAGGTCGGAAAGATCCACGCGCTTGGTGCGGTCAATGTAACGACGCGGATAGACAGTCAGCAGGTCAAAGACGTTCTCAATGCCGAGAGTGGCCAGCGCGGCGACGCGCTTCTCACCAACGTGACGTAGTTGACTGACCGGAACGTCGCCTAAGCGGCGTAGTCCGCGCGGTTCTGTCTCACTCACTCGATGCCGAAGTAGTAGGGGTAGAGCGGCTGACCCCCGTGATGCACTTCAACGGCGACGCCGGGGTACTCGTCGGCGATGAACTCCGTGATCCGGCGGGTGTTGGCCGGGGAACTTCCCTCGCCCTCGATGATCGTCAACAGCTCGTGGCTCGGCGTGATGAGTTGCGCGAGGAGGTGGTTGCTCGCGCCCGCAATCGAATCGTCGATTGAGCGAACGCCCTCGGCCGTCAGTCCAATCCAGTCACCAACGCGCACGTGACCGACGTCGGTCGTCGTGTCGCGCACGGCCTGGGTTACCTCGGCCGCGACGACGTTGCACGCGGAGAGACTCATTGACTTCACGTTCTCCTCGGCCGTTGCGTCGGGGTCGTAGTCGAGGAGCGCAGCGAAGCCTTCGACAATGGAGTTGGTCGGTACGACCGTCACCACTTGGTCCACGAGCGCGTTGACCTGTTCGGCGACCGCTCGAATGTTCTTGTTGTTCGGTAACAGCACGACCTGCTGGGAGCCCGTCGCGATCACCGCCTCCACCAGATCGGCGGTGGAGGGATTCATTGACTGTCCCCCCTTGACCAGGACCCGCACGCCGAGCGAGCGAAAGATTCGTCCCACGCCTTCGCCGACCACCACCGCAACGACCGAGGTCGGCGGCGCCAGCTCCTCTTGCTCGTCGACCTGTACGGCGCTGCCCTCGCGCACCCAACGCTCCTCAATTACTTGTTCCGTGAGATCAGTCACGCGAATCTCACGGGGTCGTCCCGCGTCAATCGCCGCTTCGACCGCGGCGCCGATGTCGTCGGTGTGGATGTGACAGTTGTAAAGCCCGTCGCCACCGACGATGACGATCGAGTCGCCAATGCCCGACCAGACTTCGCGAAAGGCGTGCATCTTCACGTCATCGGCGTCGAGGAAGTACATGACCTCGTAACGCAGGTCGGCAATGTTGCCCGCCTCACGTGCTTCGGTCTCCTCGTGCACGTGCACGTCGATGGAGTCAACGGACGGCGCGATGGGCAGTGGATCATTGGCCACCGTGTAACAGAGCGCGTCGAAGAGCAATAAGAGTCCCGTGCCTCCCGAGTCCACGACGCCGGCCTGCTTCAGGACCGGCAGTTGCTCGGGCGTGAAGGCCAAGGCGTCCTTGGCGCGGTCACGTGCCGATCGCACGAGGGCAGTCAACGTCTCACAGTGGGCCCGGGCCCCTTCGGCCGCGGCGCGCGCGATGGAGAGCATGGTCCCTTCCACGATGCGCACCACGGCCTGGCGCGCGAGGACGTCGGCGTTCTCGAGAGACTCCGCCAACAGGTCGGCCGAGACGTCGCCCTTTCCGGGGAACTTGGCCACGAGGCCGCGCAACATCTGGGAGAGGATCACCCCGGAGTTACCACGAGCCCCCATCAACGAACCGTGCGCGATGGCCTTGCAGACGTCGGCCATGTCGGCGTCCTCGGCCAGGGGGCCCAGTTCGGCCGCGACCGATTCGATCGTGAGGGTCATATTGGTCCCGGTGTCACCGTCGGGGACCGGATAGACATTGAGGCGATTGATGACGTCCTTGTGGGAACGTAGTAGTTCCGCGTACGTACCAATCGTCGTACGCAGTTCGCGTGCGGACAGCGTCAGCGGAGAGGTCATCGCTAGCGATGCTACAATGGTCCTTCGGTTTATACCGGTGGCGCCAGAGGCGCGGACCCGGTCAAAGGAGATTGTTCATCATGGCATCCGTCTGCGAAATCTGCGGCAAGAAGCCGTCGTTCGGCATGAACGTCTCTCACTCGCACCGTCGCACCAAGCGACGTTGGAACCCGAACATCCAGCGCGTGCGCGCACTCGTGGGCGCCACCCCCACGCGCATGAATGTCTGCACTGGTTGCATCCGATCGGGCAAGGTCACCAAACCTGCTCGTCGCAACGTCGGCGCCTAATTAGAGCTGGTGCTGCCAGCCCCTCCGTTCAAAGAACTCACCGCGCAACGTCCTTGACGATCGGTCCGCGACCACCGTGCCGATAGTGATGGGCTCGCGTAGTCCGCGGTCCAAGAAGACGAGTCGCAATCGCGCGGCGTCGTCGGTCGTGATCAACAACTCGTAGTCCTCTCCCCCCGCGATTGCCTCCTCGTAGGTCGCACCGGCGGCCACCGGTACGTCGAACAGGGCAAAACCAACGTTCGAGGCGTCACAGAGTCGGTGCAAGTCGAGTCCGAGTCCGTCGCTCAGGTCCATCATCGCGTGTGCGCCGGCGCCGCGCGCCGCCATACCCTCGCTGAGTCGCGGCCACGGTCGGCGATGTGCAACCACGAGTTCGTCACTAAGTGGCGCACCGTCACGGCGACGTCGAAGACCCGCCGCCGAGCGGCCGAGTGGACCGGTGACGAGAATCTCGTCGCCCACCTTCGCTCCACTTCGATAGACCGCTCCGCGACCGGGGCACTCACCCACCACGGTGACGGCGACCGAGACGTCGCGACCCTGGGCGAGGTCGCCCCCCACGATCGGACAGTTGGTGACGATCGACGCGTCGGCCATGCCGCGGTGAAGTTCTTCCAGGTCCGTACCGGGCGGTGCCGTGACGGCGACGACCGCTCCGCGAACACGCGCGCCCATGGCCGCCAAGTCCGACACCGCCGCGGCGACGGCCTTAAAGCCTAAGTCTTCGAGTGGAAAAAGTTCAGGATCGAGATGGACGCCCAGCACGGCCACGTCGGTACTGATAACGGCCTGTCCAACAAAGGGCGCGAGGACCGCGGCGTCGTCTCCGATGTGACGTTCGCCTTTTGGGATATTGCGTTGACCGACAATTTGGGCGATACGCTCAATGACGTCATCCTCGCGCTGGGGGTAATCCCTTTGGGGAGACGTTGGGTCAACTGGCGCGGGCATGAACCTGGTTCGCCAGGAGAGTGTCGCAGCGAAGCGAAGAAGTAAGAGCGGAGGAACCCAACGTGTCGTACCCGACCCCACACAAGAAACTCATTGCCTGGGTGGAAGAGATAGCACAGCTCACAACACCCGATCGTATCCACTGGTGCGACGGGTCCGACCAAGAGTACGACGATCTGTGTCAATTGCTCGTCGACCAAGGTACGTTGACACGTCTGTCGGCGACGAAGCGACCCAACAGTTACTACGCATCGTCGGACCCCGGCGACGTCGCGCGCGTCGAAGACCGCACGTTCATCTGTTCGGTGGACGAGAAGGACGCCGGTCCTACGAACCACTGGCACGAACCCACCGAGATGCGTGAAGCCTTGAACGAACTGTTCGAAGGTTCGATGAAGGGCCGCACGATGTACGTGGTGCCATTCTCGATGGGACCGCTCGGATCGGACATCAGCCACATCGGTGTCGAGTTGACCGACTCCGCCTACGTCGCGGTCAACATGAAGATCATGACGCGAATGGGTACCGGCGCGCTCGAGGTGCTTGGCGAGGACGGCGACTTCGTGCCCTGTCTGCACTCGGTGGGCATGCCGCTCGACGAGGGTCAAGCCGACGTCCGGTGGCCGTGCAACAACGTCGATAAGTACATTGTCCACTTCCCCGAGACTCGCGAGATCATCTCCTACGGCTCGGGTTACGGCGGCAATGCGCTGCTCGGCAAGAAATGCTTCGCGCTTCGCATTGCGTCGGTCATTGCTCGTGACGGCGGCTGGTTGGCCGAGCACATGCTGGTACTCAAATTGACGAACCCCGCCGGCGAGTCACGCTACGTGACTGGCGCCTTCCCGAGCGCCTGTGGCAAGACCAACCTCGCGATGCTCGTGCCCACCCTGCCGGGCTGGAAGGTCGAAACGGTCGGCGACGACATTTGTTGGATGAAACCCGGACCGGACGGACGGCTTCGCGCCATCAATCCCGAGGCCGGTTTCTTCGGCGTCGCGCCCGGTACGAACATGCAGACCAACCCCAACGCGATGCACACCATCGGAGCCAACACGATTTTCACCAACACCGCACTGACTCCCGACGGCGACATCTGGTGGGAAGGCATGGGCGAACCGCCCGAAGGTCTCATCGACTGGAAGGGCCAGCTCTGGAGCAAGGAGCTCGGCACGCCCGCGGCGCACCCCAACTCGCGCTTCACCTGTCCGGCCAACCAGGACCCGGCCATTGCGGACGAATGGGAGGACCCGGCCGGCGTGCCAATTGACGCCATACTTTTCGGCGGTCGTCGCGCCAGCGTGATCCCGCTCATCTTCCAGTCACGAAACTGGGACCACGGCGTCTTCCTCGGTTCGATCCTCTCCTCGGAGACCACGGCCGCCGCCACCGGCGAGGTCGGGAACCTACGACGTGACCCGTTCGCGATGTTGCCCTTCTGCGGCTACAACATGGCCGACTACTTCGCGCACTGGCTGACGTTCTCGGACCGATTCGACGAAGCGAAGCTGCCCAAGATCTTCTACGTCAACTGGTTCCGCAAGGGCGACGACGGACGCTGGCTCTGGCCCGGGTACGGCGAGAACTCTCGCGTGCTCGAATGGGTCTTCGAACGCACCGCCGGTCGCGGTGACGCCGTGGAAACGCCGATCGGCTACGTGCCGAGCGCCACGGCACTGAACGTCGAAGGACTCAACGTGACACCGTCAGACATGACGGAACTCTTGACCGTCCACGCCGACGAATGGCGTGACGAGGTGCCCCGAATTCGAGTGCACTACGCCGCGTTTGGCGAGCACCTGCCCGCCAAACTCGCCGACGAAATCGACGCACTCGAGGCCCGTCTCAGGACGTCGTAGTCGTCCGCACCACGGGCCCACCGCCGTGCTAGAACGCTGAGGAGAACCCCGTGATACTGGACCGCTTCCGCATCGACGGACAGGTGGCAATCGTCACTGGATCGGGTCGCGGCATTGGCGCAGCGAGTGCCATCGCATTGGCTGAGGTTGGCGCCGATGTCGTCATTGCGTCGCGCACGCAGTCCGATCTCGACGACGTCAAGGGTCAGATCGAAGCGCTGGGTCGCCGTTGCGTCGCCGTTGCCTGTGACCTCGCCGACTTAGGCGCCATTGCCGACCTCGCGACTATCGCGCACCAGACGTTCGGTCGAATCGACGTCGTCGTGAACAACGTGGGCGGTGCCATCCCACTCCCCTTTCTCCTCACGACGCCCGAGTACATGGAGGAGGCCTTCCACTTCAACGTCGCCACGGCACACGCACTCAATTTGGCCGCGGTACCGGTGATGCTCGAGACGGGTGGCGGCGCCATTGTCAACATCTCGTCCGTCATGGGACGCGTTACGGGTCGCGGTTACGCCGCGTACGGGTCGGCGAAGGCCGCAATGGCGCACTACACCCGGCTGAGCTCGCGCGACCTCGGCCCGAGGATTCGCGTGAACGCCATTGCCGCGGGTTCCATCGCGACGTCGGCACTCGAGATCGTGACGACGACGCCCGAACTCAAGGAAATGATGGAGTCCAAAACTTTGCTCGCGCGCATTGGTGCCGTCGAGGACATCTCGGCCGGTGTGGTCTACCTCGCGTCACCGGCGGGCGGCTACATCACGGGCACCGTGCTCGAGATCGACGGCGGCACCGACGTCGCCACACTCGACTTCCAATTGCCCGATCTTTAAGCTCATTCGTCGGTCTCGGCGTCGGCCACGATGAGTCGCGGCCCCGACTTCCAGTCGAAGTAGCGCCAGGTCCAATTAATCATCACGCGCAACTTGTTGCGGAATCCGATCAGATACCAAAGGTGCAGCCCTAACCACGCGAGCCAGCCGAGACGACCGGTGATGACTCTTCCGTACGGGAGTTTGGCGACCGCGGCGTTTCGTCCAATCGTCGCCATGATGCCCTTGTTGTGATAGCGAAACGGCGTCGTCGCTTCACCGTGCACCACGTGCAGAATCTGCTTCGCGCAGTGATTCCCCGATTGAATCGCGACGGGCGCAAGCATTGGCGCGATGGAGCCATCGCTTTGGGGAATCGCCGCCGCGTCGCCGACGGCCCACACGTTGGCGCTGCCCACGAGGCGCAAATCGGGCGAGACCTGCGCGCGTCCCGCCGCGCCTGGCGTCGCGGACAGGCCGGCGGGCAACGCATCACCCGCGCTGACCCCGGCCGCCCAGATGACGGCCTCGGCCTCGAGTCGCTCACCGTCACTGAATCGTATTGACGTCGCGTCAATCTCCACGACCGAACGACCAACATCGACGTCAACGCCCATTGACTCGAGATGCTGCCTGGCGTAGTCGCCGGCGGCGTCGGGGAATTGGGTGAGCAGCCGCGGTGCGACGTCCACGAGCACGATTCGGACTTTGGACGTATCCAGGCGTAGACCATCTCGTCGAATCACAATATTGATCAACTCAGAGAGCGCGCCCGATGTTTCGACACCGGTCGGTCCACCGCCGACAACGACGAACGTGACGCCCACACGTTCTCGGTCGGCAGCCACGTCGGCACGTTCGAGCGTTGAGAGCAGTCGATTGCGAAGACGGCGCGCGTCGGCCAACGAGTAGAGCGGCAGTGCGAACTGCTCGGCACCGGGCACGGCGAAGTATGCCGCAATCGCGCCGGTCGCCACCACGAGGTGGTCGAAGGTGATCTCCGCGTCGTCGTCGAGGATGACGACGCCTCGCGGGTGGTCGATGGCACGTACGCGACCGTGACGAAAGCGCACGTTTCGGGCGGAGCCGAAAATCGTTCGAATTGGGTAGGCAACGTCGGCCGGCTCGAGCCCCGCGGTCGCCACTTGGTACAACAGCGGCAGAAACGTGTGGAAGTTGTGCCGGTCGATGATCGTGACGCGAACATCCTGATCACTCAGGCCTTTGGCGGTCGCAATTCCCGCGAAGCCACCACCAATAATGACGACGTGGGGCAGCGATGCCGGGTCCCGATGCGCCACAGTGCGGGGGGATGTCATGTTGACTTCATCCTAAGTGGGGTGCCCATTGACGCGGGTCAGTGGTGGACGAAGCGCCGCCCGAGTCCGTAGACGAGTCCCGCGCCAATCATGAGTACTGAGAGCAGGGTGTCACCAACGGAGAAACGCAGCGTGATGGCGACCGGTATGAGTGCGCCGACGACCCACAACAACTGTTGGCGAACGGCAAAGCGCGCGAACGTCCGTCCCTGTGCTCCGGGGGCGACATTGCGTTGGGTGATCGCGTCGAAGGTCGGTTGCGCGACCGCGGCCCACAGTCCGAGCCATCCGGCCAACACCACCTGCGCGTTGAGCGTCGGATGCGACGCGGCAACGCCCGCGCCGAGTCCCGTGGCGAGCAACGACAGCGTGAGCAGCGTTGATTCGGGCACCTTGTTACGCACCCGGGTGACGATGCCCAATCCCACGAGTGAGCCCATCGCACTCAAACCGAGGGCGAACGCGAAGTAGCCGAGGCCAGCGTTCTCACGTCGAAGCCCGAAGGCCAGTAGGAAGGTGGCGAAGCCCACCGTGAAGCGCATCAGCGCCGCGGCAGTCAGTCCCCAGGCAACCTCAATGTCACCCAAGGGATTGAGCGCGTTTCGATCGCGATCGGCCTGGGTGAGACCGGCAACTTCATCACGAACCTCCTTGGGTGGTTTCGACAAGCGCAGACTCGCGACCGTCGCGCCGATGAAGACGAAGGATGCGGCAATCAACACGCTCGGTGCTCCGATTCCCTTTAGCATTCCCGCGCCAATTGAACCGGCGAGCAGTCCACTGATGGTGCCGAGCAGCGTCAACTGGGCGTTGAACCCCGAGAAACCCTTTTCTTGTTGGGCCGCGGCGGTCGGCCATCCGGCGCTACCCACGTTCTTTGAGTGCTCGCGCAGTTGGTCAGTTCGGGCCATCTCGGGCACGAGTGCCCCGCGGGTGACGACATAGAGCTTCGAGGAGATGAGCACGAGAAACGCCATCGGAAAGAGCCAGAGTGAATTCAGGTGCTCGCTCATCATCCAACAGAGAACCGCCCGAGCGCTCGCGGAGAGGGCAACCAGAATCCGTCGACCATTCGCGGAGCGGTCAATGAGCGGACCAAGCACCGGCGAGACGACCGCGAACGGGGCAATCGTCAACAAGAGATAGAGCAGCACCCGTCCTTTGGCCTCGGTCGGTGAGACCGAGAAGAACAGCGATCCGGCCAACGAAACAGTGACGAGCGTGTCGCCCGCCATCATGATCACGTGCACCAGCGCAAGACGGCCGAAGGCGGTCGTTTGGTCGAAAAGTTCCTGCGCGGAGGCCCACGCGAGGGTACCGAAGCCTCGTGCTCGCATGACTACGAAGCGTAGGTGATGTCCTCGCGCGTGCGACCACGAGTTTCGCGTCATCTGCTAAACCGGCGCCGTGCACTGGACCTTTGTTTCGAACCTTCCCCTCGGTCTCCTCACGGCGTGGGTGTGGGCCTTTCTCGCATTCCTCGTCGCGCGAGTGGTCCATCGGCACGCGACGATCGACGTCTTCTGGGGTGCGGGCTTCGTCGTGGTCTACCTCGAGAGTCTGTTCGTCGCTCATCACAGCGGCGCATTGGTGGCGAAGGGCGTGCGAGCCTCGAACTTCGACGCCCGCTACTTCGTGCTCGTCTTCGTGGCACTTTGGGGGCTCCGCCTCGCGGTCCATCTCGCGTTACGCCAGCGAGGCGCCAAAGAGGACACGCGCTATATCTCCATTATGAAGGGTGCGCGCGGTCGCCATGAGACCCTGTACGCGCTCCGCATGATCTACGGACTCCAGGGTCTGCTTTTGTGGTTCGTGTCGATTCCGCTCCAGTGGACTGCGTTCCGCACCCACTTCGACTGGTTGATTGTGCCGGGTCTCGTGCTCGTGACCATCGGGATTCTCTTTGAGGCGACCGGCGATGAACAGCTGCGCGCCTTCGTCGGCGACCCGAATAACCAGGGTACGACGTTGAAAAGTGGCGTGTGGCGCTACACGCGTCATCCGAACTACTTCGGCGACTCCGTGGTGTGGTGCGGTCTCTACGTGGTGGCCTGCTCGTCCGGTTGGGGGTTCCTCACAATCCTTTCGCCAATCGCGATGCTGTATCTTCTGACGTCGCTTTCGGGCAAGCCGATGCTGGAGCGAAAACTCACCAAGACCCGAGCCGGCTACGACGAGTACGTGGCGACGACGAGTTCCTTCATTCCTTGGCCACCCAAGCGCACGAAGTGAGTCAGTTGGAGAAGCAGCCCTGTCGATAGACAACGGACGGCAGGATGCTCGCCTTACAGTCGCGCTCGCGTGATACGAAAACCCACCGTTGTGATGCTTGCTCGAAGTGCATCACTTGGGTGACTCCAATGGCCTCTTCACCGGTGCCGACGGTCGCCCACGCGTACGCCCACTCGCCCTCACAGCCGAACTTCTGAATCGACGTCAACGTGAAGTGACCGGTGAAGGCGCCCGCAAGAGCGGAACTCGTGCACGGTGCCGCGGCCGGTGAGGAAAATGAATTCGACGTCGTGCGAAAACTGGCGACCACGAGCACCGCGAGAAGAACGATCGCGACAATGAGACGTGTCAGTTTCATGGTGATAGTTCACCACAGGGAAACGGTCTTACGAGGGGGCGAGGAGCACCGCGAGGAGTAGTCCCATGGAGAGCTCCCACTCGGCGTTGTCGATTGGCGTTGTCGACACGTCGTCGAGCGTTCGACCAACGAGAATCACTTGAATCATCACCGCGATGGAATGGGCTGAAATGGTAGTGGTCAGCCAATTTCGCTCCTGGCCGTATTCGACGATCCGACGTAGTTCCGACGTCAAACGAGACTGCGTCGCGCCAATGAGGTGACGAAGTTCCGGTCGCGTCATCGACGCGGCGACGATTCGTGCACGGAGAGCCCGTCGAGCCTTACGCTCCTCGCTCGAGGCAAACGTTCCGATCAGGGCCTGGACCGATCCGACGTAGTCGTCGTGGGTTTGCGACGAAACACTCACCATATGGAGAATTGCTATGTCCTCTTCGGCCAGTTTCGAGAACATTTGGTGATAGGCCGCATCGATAACTCCTTCGCGCGAACCAAAGTGGTGATACACCGATCCGTAGTTAACGCCCGTCGCTTCACATATTTCTGGAATGCGAATGAGTGATTCATCGGCGTTCATCAGGCGTTCTCCAACCGCATCGAGCACGGCCTGCATGACCGGAGCGGACCGACTCTGTTTCGCCATCGCTCTATATTATCCG
Source organism: Acidimicrobiaceae bacterium (assembly GCA_003152215.1). Lineage (GTDB taxonomy): Bacteria > Actinomycetota > Acidimicrobiia > Acidimicrobiales > RAAP-2 > RAAP-2. The sequence goes on from PLZP01000029.1 coordinate 44,678, forward strand.
GATGCATTGAAGGCTTGACAATCTGTATAGCGTCATGGGCCACGAAAATCCATTCACGCGCGGGGTTTTGTTCGGGCGACCAAACTTGCGAATGAGTTGTTCGGGCTATGCGAATCCAACGCCGTCGTCCTTCGCTCCTCGATTGAATCCGGCGAACTCACTGACGTACGAGAAGAAGGTCTGCACGCTCCGAGCAGAAAGATGACGATCGACTTCAGCCAAAAGGCGAAAGAAATCCGACTACCAAACGACCGGCAGTTCAGCCATGCCGCGCAAAAAAGGATGGGGCTTATAGGTAGGTGTGAAACCGTCGGCGAGTCGAAGGTTGGGCATGCGTTCCACCAACATCTCCAGCGCAACTCGACATTCGATTCGAGCGAGCGGCGCTCCAATGCAGTGGTGGATACCGCGCCCGAACGCAAGATGCGGAGCGACGCGTCCGCGCTCGATGGAGAACTCGTCGGGGTCGCTGTAGTGCGTTTCGTCACGATTGCCCGATAGATAGACGAGGAACAACTTCTGACCGGCGGTGATCGACTGTCCGAGGAACTCGGTGTCTTGGGTGGCGATTCGCCACATGCCCATAACCGCCGCATCGCAACGCAGTGCTTCATCAAAATATCGCTGACCGAGTTCCGGGTTATCGAGGAGCGCCTGCCATCGATTCGGCACTGACAAAAGGCGCCAAATAAGGTTCGTGAACACGTTCGCCGGCGCTTCATGGCCAGCGAGAAAGAGACCGGGAACCAGCGAGAGCATCTCGTGCGGCGTGAGACCCTTCTCGTCCCGGGCCTGGGCAATGACGCCGAGGAGGTCGTTTTGGGGTCGTTGGTAGTGCTCTTCAATAAGTCGTGCAATGAGATGGTGCATCTCGAGGATGTGCGTCGCCATCTTCATCTGTTCGTCCAACGACACGCCGGTCAGCAGTGCCATCGAGAGTTCGCTCCACTCCTCGACCGCTTTTCGCAGCGGCATCATGGCTTTCCTCGGAATCCCGAGCAATCGTGAGACGACGATGAGGGGCAGTGGATACGCAAACTCCGACAAAAGATCCGCGCTGTGTCGACCCGAGAGTTTTTCAAAGAGGTCCTCGCACACGTCGCGAACCATTGGCTCGAGTGACGCAACGCCGCTCGCGCTGAACTTTGCTTCGAGCACGCTTCGAAGCCTCGTGTGGTTTGGCGGGTCCACGCCGGTGAGCGTTCCTTCCATAGGGATGTAGTCACCGAAGAGCTCGAGGACTTCCGGGGCGAGCAGTTCGGTGATGGAGAGTATCTCCTTCGACGAAAAACGCTCCGGCTCACGCAGTACGGCCGCAATGTCGTTATAACGAGTGATAATCCACGAGCCGAGTATCGGACTCATGAAGATGGGGGCATCTCGCGCAGCCTTTAAGACCGATTCGGGATGTGTCATGAATTGGGCGTCGAAGGGGTTGAACGCCCACTCAAGGGGTGTCTCGGCACTCGTTTCAATTGTCACGGTCGACAGTCCCCTAACTCATTGCATTCGGCCACCGCACGGCGAAGGAAGCAAAAATCCACTCATCGTTGCTCGCCAATGTACCAACGCGACGCGTTGTTGCAACGGACCTGCGATGCCGCCGTCGACGGGCGATGGTCGCCCATTTACCGTCACGTACGAAGTATTTTATTGGAATGAACCCAATCGTTCATATTCACCGCGGAGATCCACCCGAAAAGCGTGAAGTGGCGACGCCGTTCATGCTGGTAACCGCCGAAGCGCCACCTGACGTCGTCGTTGAGGAAAACGATCTCGGCAAAATTGGCTTTACGGTAGACGTTGCAATGCGTCTCGTCGCCGAACGCCTTGCCGATCAGGACTTTGGGAGTGCCGTGTCCTATATCAAGCCAAAGACGCCACCGGACCTCGCCGACTCGGCGTAACTTCGCTTCACCACAGAAGCCGGTGCCGCGGAGAATGCGCTGGTTGCTTCGTCGGCATCGAGTTCAAGAATCGCCGACATAGGGCGCTCGAGCATGTTCGTCGCAAGGCCAGTAGACGGGCTCTCCCGCGACAACCTGCGGGCGGTTTCAAATTGTCATTCATAAATCCGTATATATATGGTGTCGTATATTGCGCCATTGTTTATTGCGCGGTCCACCCTCCGTCGATGGAGAGCGCCGCGCCCGTAATCGTCTCTGCTTCATTACTGCAGAGAAACACGACCATTGCTCCAATGGACTCCGGTGTCGTGAACTTGGGCATTGGTTGCTTTTCTGCCAGCAGTCGCTCCATCTCAATCACTATTTCTGTTCCCGATTGCTGAGCTCGATCGAGCAACTGACGCTCGACCAACGGCGTGAGGACCCAGCCGGGGCAGATTGCGTTGACGGTGACACCATGATGGGCCAGTTCGAGAGCCGCCACCTTCGTGGCGCCGACAATGCCGTGCTTGGCCGCGACATAGGCGACTTTGTCCGGACTCGCCACCAGTCCGTGCGCGGATGCGACGTTAATGATGCGTCCCCAGCCCTTCGTTTTCATTGCGGGAATCACTGCCTTCATCGAATAGAAGGCGGCCGAGAGATTGAGTCCGATGATCGCCTCCCATCGGTCGTCGGGAAACTCCTCGATGGGTGCGACGAATTGAATGCCGGCGTTATTGACGAGCACGTCGACATCGCCGAGGACGTCATTCGTCGCGGCGACCAGTCGGTTCACCCCTTCGCCACGGGAAACATCGGCGCCATCGAAAGCGACGCTCACGCCAAACTCTTCGGCGAGTTGCGAACGCAAACTCTCAATTTCGTCGGCGTCGCCAAAGCCATTCATCATTATCGAGGCTCCCGCTCGGGCGAGAGAGCGGGCGATGCCCAAGCCGATCCCACTCGTCGACCCCGTGACGAGAGCAACTTTCCCCTCCAGTGTCATCCGCCGCCTCCTCGCCTCATCACTTCGAACGCCGATCCAAAATCAATCTTGCACGAACTCGGGAGTTCAAGGCTTGTTGAATACTGACAAAAGGTTCGTCGCGGAAGCCCGGCGGAACCGACGGCGCACGACCAAGCCGGCAATGCCCCCCGGAGCGAAGAAGACGAAAAGAACGAATATCGCCCCGAGCAAAAATTGCGGCTCCGAAAGTGGCACCCGCAGCACCGCGGGAAGTCGAGTGAAGGATGGCTCGGCGCCAACTTTATCGAGGTACTGCTGAAGATAGACGTAGACCATGGCACCGATGACCGCGCCCCAACGGGTGCCCGCTCCGCCAAGTACGACCATGATGAGGATTGACAGTGTCACGGTCGTCGATGCCACAACACTTGGCACGGCCGTTCCGATCACCAGGATGTAGACAATGCCTCCCCCCGTCGCGATGAGTGAGGAAACGACGAACGAGACCATCTTGAAGCGATAGGGGCGTACGCCGAGCACGTCGAGGCGGAGCTCGTTCTCTCGAATCGCGACGAAGACGTGTCCGGTGACCGACTCGGTCACCAGCCAGACGATCAGGTACGCAACAACGAGGAACGCGAGGGCGATCCAGTAGAGGCTGCGAGTGTTCGACACAGCGCCCGAGAGAAATGAGGGAAGGCGAGTGTAGGAGAGGGAGAGTCCCGTATCGCCGCCCGTTAGGTTGTGTGGATTGCTCTCCACTAAGAAATAGAAAGCTTGGGCGAACGCGAGGGTCACCATGGCAAAGGCGATTCCGTGCACTCGCAGGGCAATCGCGCCGAGCACCACCGCGAGCATCAGAGATACACCGAACGTCAACAGAAGTGACGGGACGAGCGCCCACCCCCAATGAGTGAGGGCGATGTCGAAGACGTACGTTCCTACCGCGAAATAGAGGACGGGGCCCAGCGACATGAGACCCGTGTAGCCAAACATCAGGTCGTAGCCAACTGCGACGCCCGCGAACATGAAACACAGCGCCAGGACCTCGAGCGTTCCCGTCGAGTTCACAATGTCGAGCGTGCCCGGTAGCACCCAGGGCAGGTGAAGTCCGATAAATGGCAGCACGATGAAAAGCCCGAGGAAGACGGCTCCTACGAGAAGGCCCGCTCGTCGCAAAGGCCACCTCACGCGACTCTCCCGAACAGACCGCGGGGCCGCCACTCCAAGACCACGGCCAACAATAAGACCGTCGAGAGATCACCGATCTGGGCCCAGCCGCTGTGGCCCCCTATATAGAAGGACGTGTACTGCTGCAAGAGCCCCACGACGAGTGCCGCCACCGCCGAACCGCGAATCGAACCCAGGCCTCCGATGACGACCACGATGAAGGCGAAAATTAAGAGGCTGTCACCTTGGTTCGGCGAGACGAGATCGCCACTGAAGACAATCGAATACAGGATTCCCGCGAGGCCGGCCATGGCCCCACCAATTACGAAGACGAGCGTAAATGCTCGACCGACATCGATCCCGAGGGCGCGCACCATTTCGCGATTCTCCACACCGGCGCGAATGATGATGCCGTACCTCGTGCGCGCGAGAAACAGCTCCAACCCGATCAAGACGATGGCGCCCGCGCCGATCGCGAGAAAGCTCGCGTTCGGCAAAAACAGTCCCCCGATGTGCGTGGGCTCGATCAGCCAGAGTGGTACCGGGATCTGCAGTGCGGTGCTACCGAAGCCACCCATGAGAAGGCCGACCACCGCGAGGTCCAGACCGATCGTGATCAAAATCTGACTAATTGGCTTGCCGTAGAGCGGTCGAATGAGAATCAGTTCGGTTGCCCCGGCCGCCAGAGCGCCGACGAGGGTGGCGCCGACGATCGCCAATATCACCAATGTCGGTGCGCCGAGTGATATTGGTAGCCGCGTCGCGACCTCATATCCCGCGTAGGCGCCGAGTGTCATGAAAAGGCCGTGAGCGAAATTGAGGACGTCCATGAGTCCATAGATCAGAGAGAGACCCGACGCCGCGAGAAAGTAGATGGCTCCGAGAGCCACGCCGCTGAAGGTGAGGACGAGAAAAATGTTCACGCCGCCCCCGACACGCCAAGTAGTTGTCGCACGAGTGTTGGGTCGTCGAGATCGGTGACTTCCCCGAGGTGCACGACCTCGCCGTGGTCGAGTACGACAATGCGCTGGGCGAGACGTTTGACGACGCTCAGGTTCTGCTCGACGAGCAGCACCGTCGAGTGTTGCGCCGCACGTTCCAAGACGCCAGCGAATTCGCTCACAATTTTCGGAGCGAGTCCCTTGGACGGCTCGTCGATGAGTAACAGCGGCCGTTGGTTTAAGAGCGCTCTAGCGATCGAGAGCATCTGCTGTTGTCCGCCCGAAAGTGTGCCAGCACGTTGGCGACTACGCGTCTTCAACTCAGGAAAGAGCGAGAAAACTTCGTCGTAGTCCGCGCCCGATCCACTCTCGGCGAGTCGGAGATTCTGTTCCACGGTCAAACCGGAAAAGACGTCGCGGTCCTCAGGTACGTAGCCAATCCCGAGTCGCACGATCCGGTGCGTGGGCCACTGCGCTACCTCGTGACCGAGAACCTGAATACGCCCGCTACTGGCGACGAGACCAAGGATGGCTCGTAGGGTCGTCGTCTTGCCGACGCCGTTGCGTCCGAGGAGGGCTGTGACGCCACCCGAGGGCACGCTGAATCCGACACCCTGGAGAACGTGTGAGCCGGCGATGGAGACGTGCAGGTCTGAAATCTCAATGGCGTTGGTCACAACGGCTCACCGAGGTAGGCCGCCTGTACGCTCTCGTTGGCCATGACCTCGTCCGGTTCACCGCACGCGAGAAGTCGCCCGTAATCGAGCACTGCGACCTTTTGGGCGAGGCCGACTACGACCGCCATGTGGTGTTCGACCATCAACACGGTGCGCCCTTCGGAGTGCAATCGTCCGATGAGTTCCGTCAACCGTGGTACGTCTTCAGTGTTGACGCCGGCCATGGGCTCATCGAGCAAGAGGACACGCGCCTCCGCGGCAAGAAGAATCGCTAGTTCGAGCTTGCGCTTGTCGCCGTGACTGAGCGCTCCGGTGATCTGGTGAGCAACGCTCGTGAGACCAACCTCTTGAAGGGCTGACGCAGCAGCAGCGGTAGCCGCGTCGCCCGCCCGGGGACGTCGCCACAACTTCATGTTTCCACCGAGGCGGGCTTGCGCGGAGAGGCGCGCATTCTCGAGCACGCTCAGCGAGTTGAACAAACTCGATGTTTGGAACGTGCGTCCAATCCCAAGACGAGCACGAGCCGATGAACTCACGCTCGCCAGATCGCGCCCAAAGAGCTCAACAGTGCCCGAAGTTGGTTTGAGCAAACCACTCATGAGGTTGAGAAAGGTGGTCTTCCCGGCTCCATTGGGCCCAATGATGCCGAGGAAACTTCCCTCTTCGATTTCGAGATTGAGTTCGGACAGAATGTCCGCTCCCCCAACCCGGAATCCCAGGTCCCTCACGTGGAGCGCGAAGGACCTGGGACCGGAACTGTCTGTCATTGGGGAAAACTTTAACTATTTGCTGAAGTGCGCCGTGACCGGAGGAGCCGTCGCGGAGGCACTCAAGGTGCGCAGCACGACGGGCTTGAAGCCACCGCTGATCGTCGAAACCAAGCTCACCTGGTACATCGGCTGCAGCATGGCGTGGTCCGATGCGCGAATGGTCTGCTCACCCTTCGGCGCAAGGAAACTCCAGCCCGCGAGCCCACTGATCATCTTGTTCACGTTCGTCCCGTCACCGCTCTGAATGGCGCGAACCAACATCTGCGCCCAGACGAATCCGTCCGGCGTGAAAAGGTCGGGCTGCTGTTGGTACTTCTGTTCCATTGCCTTCACGAGATAATCGTTGGGCTTGTTGGACGAACCGGCTGACACGTAGAGCGACAGATAGTTGAACGACGTGCCGACCGAGCCGTAGAACGGGTACGTCACGATGTTTGCGAGACCGGTGACGACGTGCGCGGTGGCGAGGGCGCCCTCTTGCTGAAGCGCCTGCATGAGCGGCGCTCCGGTGGTACCGGCCCACGCGAGAAAGATGATGTCCGGGTGATCCTGTTGCACCTGCAAGGCCGTTGCCGTGAAGTCCGTCGTCGTCAGGGGAACGAGAAGATTATCCACGGTGTCGCCGAGACTCTTGAACGCGTTCGTGGCGTCAGTGACGTATGACTGGCCGAAGGCGAAGTCTTGACCCAGCACGAGGATGGTCTTGCCGGTGCCGAGCGCCTGCACGTAGGACTTCGCAGTCTGCACGTCCTGGTAGGTCTGACGACCGGAGCGGAACGTGTAGCGATTCACGCCAGTGATTGCGTCATCCGCGGCCGCGCCCGAGATGTAGAGAACTTTGTTCGTCGGAGCGAGGGGTGCGAGTTCGTCGGCGATGCTCGAGTCACCGGTACCGCCGATGATCTTGTAGCCGGCGCCCACGTAGGCCTTGAAATCCGAAACGGCCGTCGTCGGGTTGTCGGCGTCGTCGTCCCAGTTGATGTTGAGTTTCTGACCGTTCACCTTGTCGGTGCCATTGGTCGCGTACTTCAGGCCAATGTTGAAGCCCTGGCGCCACTCCGTTTCGTACGCGGAGTAAATGCCCGTCTGCTCCAAGATCATGCCCACCTTGATTGCGGGCTTCGCCTTCGCGGTGGCCGCACCCGACAGATGAGACGCGCTGACGCTCAGGCCGAGAGCCAACATGGCAATCGACATTGTCACAGACGTCAATCGAACGATTCTTTTCATTTCCCCCCTTGGAACGCGCCGCCCCCTTGACCGCGTGAGCGAAATTCAAGCAGAGTCAACCAAGGATGTCAAGTGAATCACCTCTCATATTTTGATCCACTTGCCTTGTCACCGCCCAAAACTGGTTACGAGATCAAATATTTCATCTCGCGCTGACGCAATCGGCCTCGAAATCTCCGTGCGCACGATCAACGTTTCAGATCTGGCAGTTCACCCGAGTTGAGCCACTCGGAACAACTAGCTGAGGGCGGCGACCACTGCGGCGCGCGCAATATTGGCACCACGGGTGCTGCCCGGAACAAACTGCATCTTGTTCGGCGTATAGGCAATCGTGATGCCGAGGTCTTGATCCAAGAGGACCAGTGAACCGAGCCCGGCCCAAAAACATCCCCGAGGACCGAGTGGCGTGACGCTGCTCGTTAGGCCGTAGCCCATTCCAAAATTCATTTCGATTCCGAGTACTTGGTCGATGCCGTGTGCTTGGGTTTCGAAGATTCTCGCGCCGGTCTTCTCCGAAAAGAATCTCGTCCCGTTGAACTCGCCATTGTTGGCCACAATCGACTGGATCAACGCGACCGAACGCGCGTTGCCGTGCCCGTTCGAGGCGGGGATCTCCGCCGCACGCCACCACCTGTGCCTCGGCCACGTGAAATCGATTGGTGGAGACATCCACGAGCGATACGCAATTGAACTGGGATCCATTCCATCCACGACGTTCCCGTCACCCGGGATCACGAAACTAACGCGAGGTTCTTCTGATTCGGGTAGACCAACGTGAAAGTCAACGTCAAGCACATCGGTCACCTCAGACTTGAAGTATTGACCAAATGACGTACCGGTGATGCGACGTACAAGTTCGCCAATCAGATATCCCTGGGTCACGAGGTGATAGCCCGACACTGTGCGCGCCTCCCACCACGGAGCTTGCGCGGCAAGTGCGCTCACGCACAGATCCCAGTCGGCGAGGTCCTCCGGCTTCAACGCTGCGTCGAAGCCGGAGAGTCCCGAGGTGTGGCCCATGACGTGACGAACCTCGATCGACTCCTTGCCCCGCTGAGCAAATTCCGGCCAATATTTTGCGACGGGAGCGTCGAAGTCGAGTTCACCGCGATCATGGAGCATCAACGCGACGAGGAATGTCATCGTTTTCGTCACCGACCAAACGTTCAATATCGTGTCGCGTTGCCAGGGTTTGGTCATCGTTTCGTCGGTATACCCACCCCAGATATCCGCGACGAGTTCGCCTCGCAAGACGACGGCGATTGACGCGCCCACGTCTTCGCCACTCGTCAGCTGTCGTTCGAAGACGTCACGTAACGGCGCAAAGTTATCGGTGGTATAACCCTGAACGATTGACATGGCGTCTCCAATTTCGCGTTCACGTCAGTAGTGAAGTGTTCCAGACACTAGCGACTCGAATCTCGCACACACGAGGTTTTTCGTCGCGGCGCCAGAATCGTTGACCGACGTGAGTGTCATTTGCACGGACAACATTACGTCGCCGCGCCTCATTGGCGAGTGTTGCTAAAGAGGGGTGCACGACGTTCGTCATGGTCACCGGCGCCACACGGTCGGCGACAATCGACCGCTGAGGGAGCGCTGCAGAAATCTTCTTGGCAGCCCCTCGAAGTGAGTCGATAGAGTACGCGATGTGCACGAAGTGACTCTCGGGGGTGTCCGTGACGAATGACTTTCCGGTTCGACCGGGCGCATCCGGTCCGCCCGACCTTGAGCGCGCCGAGTCCGTCGTCGCCGTCGCACGGTCGAGCAAGGGCAAGGGGGCGCGCACCCGGAGCAAGTTGGTACAAGCGGCCGAAGAAGTGTTCTACACCTACGGTTACTACGACGCGTCCATTGTCAAGATCACCGAAGCGGCCAGTGTTGCTCAAGGAACTTTCTATGTGTATTTTCGCAGCAAGAAAGAGATTTTTGACGAGGTCGTCGGAGATCTCAACCGCCGCGTTCGACACGCCATGTCCGAAGCGGCTCGAGGGGCGACGTCGCGACTAGAGGCCGAACGCCTTGGTTTTGCTGGGTTCTTTCGTTTCACATCGGAGCACCCGGCGCTCTACCGGGTGATTCGCCAAGCCGAATTCGTTTCGCCCGGTGCGCTTCGAAATCACTACGAAAAGGTGGCGGAGGGTTACGTCGCACCGTTGCGCGAGGCGATGGACGCGGGTGATGTCACTCCCGGTGATCCGATGATCCTGGCCTGGTTGCTGATGGCGATCGGCGAGTCCGTCGGTCTTCGTTGGATTATTTGGGATGAAGCGAAAGCGGTTCCTCCGGAGGTCTTTGACGAGATGATGGTGATTATCGCCCGGATGCTCGGCGGCGAGACAAGGGGCACCTATAGCGACGGAACCGGAGACGACACCGCGACGACAGCGGGCTAAGCCAATGAGCGAGCGCGGCGCGAACCTACACGTCATCGGACGATGGATCGAAGAACGTGCGCGACAGACCCCGCAACGAAGTGCCATCGAATACGACGGACGCACGATGACGTATGACGAACTCGATGCGACGTCCGGTGACCTCGCTCGGGCGCTCCTCCACAACGGACTGTCTCTCGGTGACCGCGTGGCGACCCTCACCGAGAATCGACCGGAGCACGTGGCATTATTCTTTGCCTGCGCGAAAGCGGGTCTCATCCTGACGCCATTGAACTGGCGACTTACGCCACCCGAGATTGCCGCACAACTTCAAGCCTTCGAACCGGCCCTCGTCTGCGCGTCGCCGACGTACCGACCTCAGGTTGAACTCGCTCGTGCACTGATGACCAACGCACCGCCTGCACTTAACCTCGAACAGCTCGCGATCGAGTTAGGACCCGTCGCAACGGACCACGAACTACCTCGCGTCGTCGACGATGACGGACTACTCATCATCGCGACGTCGGGGACTACGGGTACACCCAAGGGCGTGGTGCTGACTCACGCGAACTGCTTCTGGACCAACGTTGGATTCGACCTCGCCGCGCCGATGGGGGGTGACGACGTCGTCTTGCAGGTGCTACCCCAGTTTCACGTTGGCGGATGGAACGTACAACCCCTTCTCGCCTGGTGGAAGGGGGCGACGGTCGTTCTTGAAGCGTCGTTCGAGCCCGAGCGTGTACTCAACATCATTGAACGCCGCCACATCACGACGATGATGGGCGTTCCCGCTACGTATTTGTTGCTCGCCCAGCACCCGCGTTTCGAAGAGGCCGACCTCACGAGTTTGCGGCGGGTGCTCGTCGGCGGCGCGTCAATGCCGCTCGCTCTCATCGAAACGTGGCAGGCGCGTGGCGTTGACGTCGTTCAAGGTTACGGACTCACTGAAGCATCGCCGAATGTTCTTGCTCTCGCGCCCGAAGATGCCCGCTCACATCTCGGATCAGTTGGCAAGCCGTATTCCTACGTGGATGTCGCCTTACACGACCACCTCACGGATACGTTCATCGTCGGCGAAGGACGCGGCGAGATTTACGTCAAGGGCCCGAATGTCTTTCCCGGATACTGGAATAATCCCGCGGCAACCGCGGCCGCGTTCGATGACGGATGGTTGCGAACGGGCGACATCGCCGAGCGCGTTGACGCGGGGTATTACCGAATCTGCGGGCGCGCAAAAGAGATGTTCATCTCGGGTGGCGAGAACGTGTACCCGGCAGAAGTGGAACAGGCTCTCGCCACATACGTCGACGTCGTCGACGCGGCGGTGGTCGCTATCGCCCATCCGCATTGGGGTGAAACGGGCGTTGCCTTCGTAGTCGCCAAGTGCGACACCACCATGGACATTGTGAAGCTAACGGAGCACTGTCGGTCGTGTCTCGCCCCGTACAAAGTGCCCAGTCAGTTCCGCGTGATCAACGAGTTGCCACGAACTCCTGTTGGCAAAATCGACAAAATGAGTCTCACCAAACTCGCGCAGAACGGCTCCTAGAAAAGTACCTTCATCAGGACATACTCCGCCGCATCGACTGTGTGAGGCCGGGGTAGTTGTGGCTCTTTAGATTCGCTACTGCTTGTTTGTGGTTACAGAGGTTTGGTTCGCGTGGGAAGTCAACACTGTCTTCAACGTCACTCTGATTCGCACCAGTTGTCGCAGGTATTTGGCGACCGCAGAAGCCCGACTCTTCGCGAGCGCCAAATGGCCTTTCGCGTAGCCGGTGACTGTCACCGCGGCCCCGGGAAGGAGCTTCTTTGCCAGCGCCCTCAGTTCCGCTTTCGCTCTCGCACTCAACGTGCTCGATCCCGTTGCAAAAGACGCGGTGACCTTGGACGGGTTCGCGGGAAGTGCCATGGCGATGGTGGTCGCGTTCGAAGTGACGGCGTCGTAGTTTGGATCCGCGGCCTTCGTTGCCGTGACAATGCACGTGCCCGCGGATTGCGAAGTCAGTGCTCCGGCGGTGACGGCGCAGCCGGTGGCCGTACCGTTGACGACGCCGAAGCTCAAAGCACCCGCGCCCGATCCGCCACTTGTCACTAGGTGCAGAGCCGTCCCCACGTGACCCGAGGTCGAAGTGATCGAAAGCACCGCTTGTGCCACCATCGAGGATGTGATCGCGTAGAGGGGATCGCTGGAGAAGGTCACCGTCACGGTGCCATTCACGGTGGCCGTGCCGGCAGGCGACAGACCCTTCGACGTCAAGACGTAGATGGTGTCACCGGCCTGGATGTTGGGATCGGTGATCGTCATCGTCACGGGCGTGACCGTGTTGAGTGACGTCCCATCCGGGTTTTCCCAACTCACGGCGAATGACGTCACGTAGGTCGAACCTGAAGGAATCTGTGAATCGAAGGTCGATGAACTGGGAACTGGATAGATACTCACCGTCGTGCCCGCGGGCATCGCGCCAGGTGGGACGCTGATCGTCGCGCTCGCTGAGCCGAGCGAAGCCGACGCAGTCGTCGAACCGGACGCGGCAACGTGGATCGACACCGGTGTTCCGAATGCCGACGCGGCGAGTCCCGAAGGAGGCGGTGCGTTCGTTGGGCCGACCGTCGCTCCGCCGCCACCGCCGCCNNCCACCACTCGATGGAGCGGAGGGTGTAACAGACGCTGTTGCCGAAGAATCGGCGCCCGTACCAATTGAGTTGATCGCCGCCACCGTGAAGGTGTACGAGTCTCCGTTCGTGAGCCCGTCGATCGAACAATTAAGCGCGGTGCTCGAATCTGAGGTCGGGCAGGCATTCATCGTCGTCGTCGACGTAGTCGTGTTCAGTGCGATGACCTCGTAGCCAGTGAGTGCAGTGCCGCCATCATTGAGTGGCGCGCTCCACTGCACCGAGGCCGACGCGTTCGAAGCCGTTGCACTGACATTCGTGGGGGCGTCCGCCACGGCCAGCGGCAACGCCACTTCGTCCGAGAAGCCTGAAGAGAGTCCGATTCCCACGTCTGAGACGGCGGCGACAGCAAACTCGTACGTGTCACCGCCGTTGAGACCGGTGGCTGAACACGTTGTCGTCGTTTGGTCAAGTTGAGCGGGACACGCGTCGTTGTCCATGATGCCCGTCGTGACGTCCAGGGCCAGCACGTCGTAACCAGTTGTCACGGCGCCATCAGAGTTCGAAGGCGCGGTCCACGTCAGCGACGGCGACCCGCTCACGAGAGTCGCGGTGCCGATTGTCGGAGCGCTCGGAAGGTTCGGCAACTCGGGCGTCCATGGTGCAAACACCTCCTGAGAGGCATCGTCGATTCCGACCGTCATGCACGACGTCACATCAGCGCAACTGACCGCTCTGAATCCACTGTTCGTCGTACCGTCACTCACGTTCAGGTACGGCTGCGACCACGTCCACACACCCCCTGACTCGGTGCCGGTCACCGAGAGTGGATAGACAATTTGTTCATTGGGATAATACGTTGCTTGTCCCACGGCCACGCAGTACGTGGTCGACGGACAGGACACGCTGTAAAGCGGCATGAAATAGGCGTTGTTGAACGTAAGACTGATCGGCGTGCTCCACGTCCAGATACCGCCGGACTGCGTACCTTCGGCGGTCATTGCCGACATATCATCACCGTCGGCTCCCGTTGCGATGCACGAGTCAATACTCGGACAACTAACACTCAGCATGTTCGCGCCGTTCTGCGCCAGAGTGGGACCCATGGTCGCTGGCGTGCTCCACGTCCACGTTCCGCCCGAATTCGTGCCCACGGTGAACTTCGCCTCATCGGAAATGGATCCGACGGCCATGCACGTCGTCGTGCTCGGGCAGTTCAAACCTCCGAAGGAGAAGGATGGCGCGATCGACTGTATCGACGACCACGTCCAGACACCCCCGGAAAAAGTAGCGCTGGCCATCACCGTGGCGCTGAGGTTGTTGTCTTCGCCTGCGGCGACGCACAACGTCGCACTCGGACAACTGAGACCATAGAACGCGACTTCGTCAGTGTTCGATGGATCAATGATTTCCATTGGCGACCACGTCCAAATGCCACCCGACTCCGAACCCGTCCAATAGACCACCCCCTGAAAACTTGGTCCGATGTAGTCGGTGGCGACGGCCATGCACTCCGTCGTGCTACCACAGGTAACGATTGGTTGGCCCGCTTGCGTGCCCGCCGGAAACTCCAGAGCGGTGGTGCTCCACGTCCAGAATCCCGCGTACTCGGACCCGGCCACAATGATTGGCACACCATTTCCATCGTTTCCAGAGGTGATGCATGAAGTGTCACTGACACAACTCACGCCATTGAGTGATCCGAATCCGGTGCCGTCGGTTGGCGCAGCCTCCACAACTCCGGGCATTATGGGCGAATCCAACGTGTCATAGATTCCGGCGCCGATGATGTCAGAACCTACCGAAACACAAGAGTCGGCGGCAGCGCAGGACACGCTGAAGAATTCCCCTCCGCCGGATCCGTCACTCGGCGCGAGTGTCGATGGTGTCCACGACCAACTTGAACCGGAATACGTGCCGACTGAAAAGATTGACTGGAAGTTCTGGTCCTCTCCCACCGCGTAACAGGACGTTGTGGTGGGACAACTCACTCCAAACATGATTCCGTCTCCCGAGTCATCCGGCGCAATAAGACTCGACGTTGACCACGTCCATTGACTTCCCGACTCGGTGCCGACGGAATATATCGACTGGCCGGCTGGCGAATTGTCCTCGCCCACGGACACGCACGTCGTTGCGCTCAGACAGTTCAGCGAGATCAACTCGCCGCCCGACCCGTCCGACGCCACCTTTGCCGTCGACCACGACCACACGCCCGACGTCAGAGTGCCGACCGATTCAATGGCCTGCGTGCCATCGCCTCCGACAGCAACACATGTTGAGGAACTGACGCAGTTGACGCCGTCGAGGAATCCGCTTCCGGAGGAGTCATCGGGAATCGTCGCTGACGTCGTCCAGGTCCAGGATCCGGACACCAGAGTGCCAACTGAATAGATTGCATGAGTCGTCGAGGCGTCGTCAAGACCCACGGCGACACACGAAGTCGCACTGGGACAACTCACGTCATTGAATGTGCCGCCGCCAGAACTGTCGGACGGGATCGCGGTCGTCGTCCACACGAAGGTGCCGCCGTTCAACGCGCCGATTGACACGATCCCCTGAGCCGGCGTGGCATCGTCTGCGCCGACGGCCACACACGTCTCCTCTGAGGTGCAGCTCACTCCATTGAGAACACCCCCGCCCGAAGTGTCCGGCGCCACGGGGTTTCCTTGCTGCCAATCCCAGTAGTAACTCTGAGTGCCCTCGATGTACTGCGCGAAGGTGAAGATTGCTTGTGAGCTCGATGATGCGTCATTTTCGCCGACGGCGACACAAAACGTCGAGTCGACACAACTCACCTCGTTGTACTGTCCGTCCGGCGATGCGTAGGTCGGGATCGTGACGGACGACCCAAACTGTGGCGTGGCGCCAATGGCACCCGCGACCGAAGGTTGCGGTGCGACGCCGATCGTAAAGACGGCAACGGTCGCGCACGCCGCAACCAACATCCGAATGCTTCGGAACCATCGGGCGTGTGTCAACCTGATTGAAACAGCCGCCGACACAAGTTCCCTTCCACTACGCCCGATTTAGAAATGCCAAAACTACGCGAACGATACTGAACTATTCACTCTCGCCTCCTCAGGTTCGACGAAAGGTACAGGGCGTCTAGCGATTGCCCAACTTGGTCTGGCATTGAGCAAACATCCAACTCACCGCGCGCAGATTCAAACTGCTTGTTCTACTTCCAGCACCGGTGCCACATTTGTGTAATTGGGTATGTCTGCCATGAAGGTTCCGCCATGCTCCTGAAATCCGGCCCCAAACGCTTCCACGCTTTCGAAGTACATATGCAGCAAAAACAGGTACGCCGCAGGTGGCAATCCCGGAGCATTCACACCACTCCAAATCTCATCCTTCAGTAACGTAGGACCCAGTGTCTTTCTCACCATGGGCATGTGCGAGTTCAGGTAATACGCTTTGTCGAAGGTCGCTCCTTCACTGTTTGGATACAGGATGCTAACTCGAATCATTTCAATGCCTTTCTAGTCAGAAATGTTGCTGCTGAGTAATGACCGACTTGAACTGAGCGTCATGTTGCGTCCTAGGTAAACGAAGCTACAAGCCGTCCATCGCCAATCGTTATTGGCGAACCCTATACCCGTAGCAAGTTACGAGGTCAAGTTTATTTTGACGTTCACCGAAGTGACCGTGAATTCAACTAACGACGTGGGAACAATTTCAGAGTTGCCGAAGGGATCGAACTGGCGACCGAGCGATCATGAGGTGGGAGCAGACGCTCGGTGTGGTCCGGTGATGCTGGATTCGTCCGCAAATGTCTAAAGTCTTTGACCGGTGGTGTCGGTTAAGTGTGTGGTTCGATATCTCGTCGACACAATAACAACGATTGCCACCGTTACGAACCCTCGTGGTGGTAGAAAAAATGTAATGAAAAGGTCAGTTACGTTGATTCTATGCTTCGCGATTGTTGCCGTCGGCCTCTGGGTGATGAGCAGTTCTCGAACGTTGGATTCAGCATGCACTCTTAGTGCGCAAACGGGTGGGGGCAAGGCTTGCGTTAGTGGAATGCCATTCTTCCTGCTCGGAATCGCACTCAGCGCAACGGGGGTTGTGAGCATGATCGTCTCACTATGGACCTTGATGCGCGGCGCAAGGCGCAAGTCGACGCGGCGGGAGCGGTCGACGATATCCGCATTGCCGCCACACGAGGTTGAATCACTGCGCGACGTTGCGTGACGCGGTGACTTGGATTCTTATCGCGTAGCCCCGGACTGAAATGTCACTCGGGCGGTGCGTAGTGAGGTGAGTAGGGCCGGTGGGTATCGAATCCACGACGGAGGGATTATGAGGTGCGAGCAATCGGTCGGACTGGTCCGGTGAGGTCGGATTGGTCCGAAAATCTCTGCGCACTTCGTCCGGTGGGGTCGGACTGGTACGTGGGATGAAACGTGGGATTTTCTCAATCGAAATCATTGCGTGTGGGTTCGTTGAGGCCCGACACTCCCGATCGGGCACGAATCACTGGCGTCTTGATCCTTCGGTGACCTGACCAAACTCGCGCAGAAGAACGACACCTCTCATCAATCGTTCCGCCGATCGCATGAGCGATAATGCGAATGTGGCGTCTGTCTCCACTTTTCTGGTGATTCTTGTGTTCGTCGCGGCATCTGCGGCGACTTGGGTTGCCGGTGTCGAACTTTCGAAGTCGACGGATGAACTTGATCGACGCCTGGGATTCGGTGACGCAATCGGCGGGATGGTGATGCTAGCCATCGCCGGCAGCCTGCCGGAGTTGGCAATCACGATTTCCGCGGCAAAGTCGGGCCACCTCGGTCTAGCGGCTGGAAACCTGATTGGCGGAATAGCGACGGCGACGATGGTGCTTGTCCTGTGTGATCTCGTTGCCCCGAGACCTCTGACATTCCTCGTCGGTTCCCTCGTGCCAGTTCTTGAGGGACTGCTAGTTGTACTCACCGTGTCAGTGGTGATCATGGGCGCGTTGTTGCCAAAATCAATAGTTGTAGTGGGGCGCTTCAGTCCGGCTTCCTTGGCGGTCGTGGTCATTTGGGTCGGCGGAATCTGGGTACTGAACAGGACACGATTGCATCCAAAGTGGGAGGTGGTGATGGCGGGCAGTCAGCCCGGGCGTCCTCATCGCCGCGTCCGTCATCCGGTCGCCGACGCCGCGCGCGCCAAACATTCAACGACGCGTGTTGCGATACTCTTCGGCGTATCGGCGGCGGTGACGTTCTTGGCGGGTGTCGCGCTCGAGGTCAGCGGTAACGAACTGGCAAACCGCGCCGGTATAAACGGGGTGGTCTTCGGTGCGACTGTACTGGCCTTGGCATCAGCACTGCCGGAGATCAGTTCGGGAATCGAGGCCGTACGTCTTGGCGACCATCAGCTCGCGATGGGCGACATTTTTGGTGGCAATGCGTTTCAGTTGTGTCTATTCGTGCTGGCAGACCTCATTGCTGCGAAACCGGTTTTGCCGACAACCGGTCCGGCGATCGCGTGGCTTGCGTCGCTCAGTTTGGTGCTGACCGTGATGTACATCGGCGGTGTGATCGTGCGCCCTTCGCGACCGCACCGACTCGGACCCGAATCAATCTTGGCGCTGCTGTTCTACACGGTCGGAATTGTTGGTCTGCTTCGGATCGTCGGGTGAACACGGCGTCGTAACGCTGCTCCATCTCGCTGATCTCCTTACACGCGGGCCACCTTCTCGACGCAAAGTCGAGGTCAACGGCCGACGGATGTCAAGGGTCAGCTGTTGTTGCGTCGACGGTCTGAACCCGCAGGTGTTGTCTTGTCCAATATCAGGTGAAAGTGATATTTCAACAGCCAGCCGTTGCAACACACACGATTGAGTAAGGCCGGTGGGGATCGAACCCACGACCGAGGGATTATGAGGTAGGAGCATGCGGTCGGACTGGTCCGGTGACGTCGGAATCATCCGAGATTGAATGCATCCGCTGTCGGGTGACCTCGGAAGGGTCTGGTGGCGTCGGCGTGGCATGTGGGATGAAACGTGGGATTTCTGACGTCTCAATATCGCCTAGCGCGGGTTGATCTCGCAGGGCGGGCCTTCGCAGATCCTCGACAGGAGACTCGTGAGGTGGTGAATGTCGGACTGGTCCTGTGGAACTGAAAGGCTCACTCTCATTCTGCTCCGATGAACGGGGTAGCGAACGCAAGTAAAGGCCGCCAAGGACTGAATCGCTGGCGTTGCGTCAAGTCGGGATTACCGCAGTCAGAGGTTCACGTCCTCGACGGTTTCTACTATTCGGGCCCGTGGATCCACCATAAAAGCCTTGCCGGGTCCGGCCCATACCTGCTCCATGAACTCAAGCAATTTCTGGGCGTCCGCCACGTTGTTGAAGTCCAGGTCGATCGTGACAAAATTTTGATCGTCAACCCCTCGAGAGATTCGGTAGCGAGTAACTCCCGAACCTTTGCGGTCGGCCGGGTCTCCGTCAAATGCCTGCTTCCACATCTCGAAACTCGGCACTGCGTGCTCAATTCGAAGCGTTGGCATCTCTTCGCGTCTCCCTTGTTGTCGTTGTGGCTCATGCTACTTAGCGCCAGCGGGAAATTTCGTAGTGGGGAATTGGCCTGAGCTATTCGAAAGCGTTGGCTAGGCGTGCGTCGTACTCGTCAGCGAGCGCGAGCAGTGTCTTAGCCCCATCGCCAGCGAAGCACGAACCGTGCATTACGGCCAGTGTTGTGGGCGCGAGACTGGCCAGGTTACGAATGGTTGGCCCGGTACGCGGCGTGAGACACGTGGCCCCAAAAACGTCTTCGGCTTGCGAAGCGGATCCGACTATGTCATCGCTCGTGACGGCGGGCGGGTCTCCAAGTTGAGTGAATAGATCGCCACACAAGAGTGTCTTGGTCTCCTCTTCGAACAGCACCCGGGCCTCCCAGCCGTGGGGGACGTGCGGCGTGTCGATGTGGCGCACTCGGTGTTCCCCCAACTCGATGACTTGACCGTCAGCAAGCGGCACGGGGGCACGGTCGGCAAGATCGTTCAACGACACCATGCACCCGAGAGCCCCGTGGGCGACTTCCGCATTGGGCGCCGCAGCGAGCAGCTCGTTCATCGCACCGCATTCGTCGGCCTCTACGTGGCCGAAAGTAATCCAGCGAAGTCGCGCGAGTGGGGTGATCGTGGCGATGGCCGCAGCCACCAGAGGGAACATTGCTCGAGGACCGGTATGAAAGAGCAATGGTTCGTCGTCGTCGATGAAGTACTGGTTGAAAGTGAATCCCTTTGGTCCGATATCGGGGACAAAGGTTGACAATCGGTAGATGCGATTGGCGACCTCGTTGATGCGTGTTTCCATCATGTTCTCCTTGACAGGGGGTTGGTGTATCAGAACGGGACGACGACGGTGAGGAGACCATTCGCGGGCACGCGACCCGCGAGGGTGCGACAGAACTCGACGGCGTCCATTGACAGGTGTTCGGCCCCGGGCGAGTCGTTCTCGTGCGCATATGTACCACCCGCGGGGCCCGTGAGCTCAAGCGCAAAAGGCTTGCCATGCCGGCGCGCCCATTCGGCGACGACGTCAGCCACGATGCGACCATCGTGGTCAGTATTCAGGACGAGCGGCCGGTTGAGGGCGTGCGACAAATCGACCCGGTGCATCCACAGGTCGCGAAGATAGATTGTGTCGATGAGATAGCCAAGTTTCCACGTCTCGTACACCGGCCCATCCACGGCAAGTTTCGCATGATTACGTAGGAACCTCGGTGTACGGCTGCGGCCACGGACGGTCTTGGGCGCTATCGCCGCCAGTTGTTCGACGATCTGGGCAGGACTGAGGTCCCTGCGCTCGCGCACCTGCACCGCCGACAGTGCGGCTTCGAGCGGTCCACCTTGTTGTTTCCGAAAGGCCCGAGCCCGACGTAGTTGGTGGATGTTCTCGCGCATGGAAGCGCCCGATTCACATGCACCGAGAACGTGTTGGTACATCGCTTGCAGATTCCACGCGGGACAGTCGGTCGCGGCCGACCACTCAGGTCCGTCGAGGGATCGGAGCATGGCGAGTGTGTACTGCAATTCATCCGTTTGAAGGCGCATGGCCTCGCGATGCCTCAACGGCTCGATAGTCGTAATCTCGATTGTCGTCATGTCTTTTTCCCTTTAGGTCGAGTTGGGCGAGACGCAGCCTTTCGCGGGGCATGAGTGGGCTGGCAATGCGTGAGGAACATGTCAACCGATTCGTCGATAAGACGGGTCCAGCGATCTCCCCCGGGATCATTGGAGACCTGCTGATCGACGACGCCCGTTATAAGTGCCGTCCACATGTCAACATGGCGCGCCTCGGTAATCCCGTTGAGGGCTAGCTGCTCTTGAGTGGCCGCCAAGGCGCGCAACGCGGGTGCGTAGGACTCGGGCGACGGCACGAATCCGGGGATAGTGCGTTGGAATAGCAACTGGTAGCGCGTTGGAGAATCAGTGCAGAACTGGGAGAAACGGCACGCGATTGTGACGAGCGCAACGCGAGGATCTTCGTAGTCGGACGGTTCGGCCATGCGGTCGGCGAAGTCCATTGCCGCGCGGCCGAACATTGCATCATAGATAGCGTTCTTCGAGTCGAAGTAGGCGTACACCGTTGGCGCAGTGATTCCCGCTCGATAGGCCAAGTCCCGGAGCGTCAAGCCAGCGAGACCCTCTTCGCTTACGAGCGACCAAGCAGCATCGATGATTGCATCGTGAGCCGAACGCCGACGAGCTTCGCGCCAGTCCGTTGTCTCAACTGAATTTATCATCGTTCCTAATATTTGCACAATGTTAAAGTTTCGTCAAGTCGCGCTTTCTCAGGTATGTCCACGATCAAGGGCGCGGCAATCACGCATTGCGCGGTCATTCACGACGACTTCGCTTTGTCCGACGAGACGATTCAGCCGATCGCGCTGTCCACATTCACATGAGCGTGATTCGTTAAACGGGGTTAATGCCAACGGGCAGGGCCCATGGGGATCGAACCCACGACCGAGGGATTACGAGGCGGGAGCAAACGGTCGGACCGGTCCGGTGGCGTCGGCATTGTCCGGAAACCTCTCAATATCTGTCCGGTGGTGTCGGTTTGGTATGTGGGATGAAACGTGCGATTTTCTCAATAAGAATCGTCGAGTGCGGTTTCGTTTCGGAGGTTCGACGCGACACGTCTGCCATCCAGCACTCGCAGTCCGCTTCGGAGCAATTCGAGTGCAAGGGTGACTTCTGTCACGTTGAGCCTCCTTTTCGAATTCCGGGTGCGACTCAACAAGTGTCCACAGGGGCACTTCAAGCAAGAGCCACACGCTCCGTAAAGTGGGACAGCAATGATTCCAATCGGTCACGAAATACACGGTCGCGTCCATGGATCCAGCGGTCCAATTGACGTCTATCGCCCTTGCGAGCGAGGACGATGGCAATCGGTTATCTTGTGCTCCACGAGACGGGTGAGGAGCTGAATGTCGTTCGCTGACGTCAATGGACAACGCCTATTCTTTCAGGACTCCGGGGGCATTGGCACTCCGATCATCTTTAGCCATGGCTTTCTCATGGACCATGAGATGTTCGCGGCGCAGGTGGATGCGCTCTCTGGTGAATTCCGTTGCATCACTTGGGACGAGCGGGGTTTCGGCGAGACACCCGCGACCGAGCCCTTCACCTACTGGGATTCAGCCGATGATGCGCTCGCATTGCTCACCCACCTGGAGATTGAAGCGGCATTCTTCGTCGGCATGTCCCAGGGCGGTTTCATATCCTTGCGAGCGGCCCTTCGCGCCCCCGAACGGGTACTCGGGCTCGGCTTGATCGATACTCAAGGCGGTGTTGAAGAAGAGGACGCCCGTCCACTTTTTGAGGCGATGAATTC
Organism: Acidimicrobiaceae bacterium; assembly: GCA_003152215.1. Lineage (GTDB taxonomy): Bacteria > Actinomycetota > Acidimicrobiia > Acidimicrobiales > RAAP-2 > RAAP-2. The sequence continues at coordinate 67,143 of PLZP01000029.1, forward strand.
GGAGTGGATCGCGAACGGTCCGTCCGATGCACTCATTGACGCAGTGGCGGCGACGATTATGAGTCCGGGCTACGACTACTCTTCTTGGACCGCGAAGTGGAAAGCCCAGCCGAAAGAAGAGGCTCTCCTCACTTTTCGCACTCTCATGGATCGTGACGACATTTGGGATCGGGTCCCTGAGATCACGGCCTCCGCGATCATCTTCCACGGCGAGGAAGATGTTGCCATCACGATGGACAAGGCCGAGCGTTTGGCCTCACTCCTACCGCACTGTGAAGGACTCATTCGCATACCAGGGGCTGGGCACGCTTCGAACCTCAGTCATCCCGACGAGGTGAACGGGCCCCTTCGCAGTTTCCTGCGAAGCCACACCTGAGTCGCATCTGCCCCGAGAACACGGCGCTTCGTTGGGCCGGTGGGGATCGAACCCACGACCGAGGGATTATGAGGTGGGAGCAATCTCGGAATGGTCCGGTGAGGTCGGTTCCGTCCGGGATTGACTGCATTCCTTGTCCGGTGGCGTCGGATTGGTGCGTGGAATGAAACGTGGGATTACCGACGCAGCGAGCACACATCGTAGGGATTCAATACGTGGCGCCGACGTCAACGATTGGCACTTGCGAGTCGAGCCGAGGTCAAATCGTATTCGTCCAGGCGATAAGGCCGGCTCAATGGTCTAATGTCACCATCGCCTTCATCAGTTTGGGCCAATCAATGGGAGGAACCAAGTGTCCGCAAACACCGAGCTCATCGACAATGAGGTTGAGGCGTATCGAGACCGCGATCTCGACAGATTTCTCAGTTTCTTCGCCGAAGATGTTGTTGTGACCGACTTCGAAGGGAATGTGCTGATGCGAGGGATCGATGGGCTGAGATCCAACTACGAGCCGCTATTTGAGAACAGTCCGGATCTCACGGTCGATGTCGTTTCGCGCATTGAGTCGGGAGGATTCGTGGTCGATCTTGAGCACCTTGACGGCTTCGTTAATCCCCCCTACCCACAAACATTCGATGCCACCTGCATCTATCTGGTGAAGGACGGAATAATCTCGGCAATGAAATTCCTGCTCTGAGCAACGGCGCTTGCGTGACATTGAAGAAATCTTCCAGCGCGGTTCAGCACACTCGAACTGAGTCCTCTGGCCCCCGAGTCATCTTTGGTAAGTCTTATTGATGTGTCGTTGAGTAGGGCCGGTGGGGATCGAACCCACGACCGAGGGATTATGAAGTGGGAGCAAACGGTCGGACTAGTCCGGTGGTGTCGGATACATCCGGATTCGAACGGAACTTTGTCCGGTGGCGTCGGTTTCGTCCAGTGGTGTCGGGTTGGTATGCCGGATGAACCGTGGGATTTCTCACGATTCGACGACGCGAAATGATGTTCTGCACGGCGGTCCGACGTGACTGCCGGGACGCGCCTCTGTCATTTGACTCTTGCCACCGCTTTACTTAGGAATCTTTCAAACTGACCGAGATTGACGACAGGATAATTTCCTTCCAACAAGGCCAAGATAACGCCGCCCTTGCGAACGATTGCATAGTCAGACCTCACCGTTAGGTGCTTTCCAGACAGAGTGATCAAATACACGACGCTTGCGTTTCCATAGTGAGGCATTCTCAATGGACGTACGGTACCGGTCACCGGATAACCCTTTAGTACTCCGGCCACATTTCGACATCCCGCGATACTCGCTTTGATCTTCTTGTAGGCCGCCGTGATACTCGAATACGTCGTCATCGTCTCGACAAGCAGTGGCAAACTTCCTACGCCGAGGAAATAGACCTCTTCAAAGTGAGTCTCCTTGACGCCTTTTGGCTCAAGGAGATGCGTAAGACAACCCATCCGAAGGTCTTCGGTGGGCTGACGAGCGCTCCACCCTTTGGGCATCTGGTGAATGCTCAGAGCCTCGGACCGAAGCTGTGCCATCGACGTGGCAGCCGCCGGTCCAATGCCGACAAATGTGAACGAGAGTACCGCCATGGCAATCATCACAGCTGTTCGAGACTTTGCCTTCATATTCCACCTCTTTCCAAATCCACATCTACACCGTTGAAGATCCGTAGACCTAGGTACTTTGGTCACAATCTTCGCGATCAGACATGGGATCACTTGCGTCGCAACAACACCAAGCGGGGGTTCAGTACGAAGCGACGACGTGCGCCTTCTCCGACCAGCAGATCCAGGATTGGCTAGTGACCCTAAGAGCCGGCGCTGCGTTCACCGAGCCCGCAGATCGGGACTTTCAGCCCTAGTGACTTCGGGCGAGTCGTCTCTACGTTGATGCCACGTGTGCGAATCAGGTGCGCAACGTGAAGGGAGTCCGATGCGGCGTTCTCTCGTAGTGGCAACTGGTCTCTGTTCGATGGCCATCCTTCTTTCGAGCATCGCCCTCGCGTCGTCCAATTCGAACGTCCGGACTTCAGGATCGATGAGTGCGAGTCCAAATCGAGATAGCGGCTCTTGGCGGTCGACACCCGTCGCGACAGCGGCAACCTCCTATCGTGCATTGGGGGGATTGCAATCCAACATCTGTTCGACCGGAGAAGTTACGGCGACAGTGAGCGTGTATGGAGTAGGGGCTCCGATGGGCCTGCGGGTCCGAATCGATTATGGCGCTTTGCTCGCGCCAGGTTCGGTTGTGTTTTCTCCGACTCCCAGTGGCACCATGGCGTCGTTCACCTTCCTCATCTCGACGAGCGCCTTCGAAGCCAACGATCATCACCTCTTCCAGGTTGAGTGGAGGTCACTCACAGGCCAGCGAACGTCGATCAGGTCAGCGACTCTGAATCTCCTCTATCAAGTGGGGAGACATCGGTGCTGATCCGCCAACGAAAGTCAAGTGCTAGGCATCTAATGGAAAGAATCAGGGCCGGCGAGACAGTACTTAGATGTGATACCGGGAGGTAAATTATGAGCCGTTTTCGCGCCACGACAGTTGTGATCCTCATGGTGTTTGCCACGATCTCACTCTCGTCACCTGCGTTGGCGTCGCCAGTTAAACCAACCCGTCTGCTGGTCCCCGTTGGAGCCACGGCCCTCTACTGGAGTTACTCCATGCCATTGCCCTCGGGAGTGCACTACGGGACCATGAAGATCAGCAACGCCACTGTCATCGCTAGGGTACGCGCGATGATCAACGCGATTCCAGTCGCCAATTACTCCAAGAAGCAGATCTGCCCCGCTGACGCCATGGTGCCCTACATCGTCCGTTTCTCCACCTCGACGGCGGCGGCATCGTTCACAAAGGTGGTGTTCCAATTAGGGGGTTGTCCCGAGGCGACGGTCTACCAACACGGTGTCGCCCAACGGCCAACTCTCGGCGGCTGGTCCTTACCTCATCTTTACGCTGCGATTCAGAAGGTGATATCTCCGCGAGGCCAACCTCTAGCGTGACCTGGTCTTCATAACAACCGATTCTTCGAAGATCTGATCAAGTTGTTTTCCGTCCCCTATTGGACGCGCATCGCTAAGTTTCTAAAATGGTTCTAGGAACCTCGACGTTGACTCTGGTGATGATCTGAAGAGTCGGGCCGGTGGGGATCAAACCAACGACCAAGGGATTACGAGGAAGGAGCAAACGGTCGCACTGGTCCGGTGGCGTCGGTTTGGTATGTGGGATGAAACGTGGGATTCTGTATAGCTCTCGAGCCGTGAAGGCATTTGTATCAGATGCTTGACGCCGAGTTTGACGACCAACCACCGGCTACTGAGGCTCAAGAAATTCTGCTTCCCTGCAGCAAAGTAAGACCTGCTGAATCCACAGATGAAATGGGACACTCTTGAGCGTCTCCCCCGGCTGAGGTTGTAGATACAAACCTTAAAGAAAGTCACACGAAGGCGACTTCAATCTTCAGCATTGACGAGTCAAGGGTTTTCAATCATTGCGCGTGACGTGCGTCGTGCCCCGGCTTCTACGGTGGCCACGTGCTCTGCAAGCGAGAGTTGCGCGAGGGCTGTGTATGCCTGCGAGATTTGGGCGCAGTATGCGGCTTCGGCAACGTGGTCGAAGTCCAGACGTTCAGCGGCATCGATCCACTCTTGAGCCTTGGCGAGATACTCCTCAGGGGTCTTCATCACCAGTTCCTTCCGAATTGTTGGTCTCTCGATTATCTCATAGGGTGTGCCCGATCTGTGGTGGAGAGCATCTGCGCGACGTTTACATCCGATAAGTGTCCGAACGAGGACGCTGAGACAGGTCGGAATGAAGGGATGCTTGTCTTGGCGCCGAACCATCACGGTTGAGGCTCTAGGTTGGCGAGTCGGCAACGTCCCTTCAATCAGCCGTGCCAGCATGGTCGGCGGAGAAGCACCGACGAGTTTGAGAGAGTCAGACGGCTGTCTGTGGGCGAATTCTGACTGACCGCGGAGTTCCCTTATGGTTTAACGAATTCAAAAGTCCCGGTCGCTGGCGATGAAGCCTTCACGCCATTGCCGCTCCCCGTGGTCTCGAAGCCGTTTGCGCCATTGATGACGCCTTCTTTTGAATAGAAGTAGAGCGGTTTCCCGCCGTACGTGAGCTGGAGTTCCCCGTCGCTCGTCTTGATCGTTCCGACTTTCGACGGTGACAACGAGTTCAACAGTGCCGGGTCTCCCGAGCTGAGTACAGGTGGCCACGCAACACTGCAGCTGCCGGTGCACGTGATCTTCGAGGAAGTGTCGTCGCTATAGGAGTACAGGGGGAAGGCCTCCCAGCCCGCAAGCGTGTATTCCAACGCTCCGACAACAGTCTTGTTATCCACCTTCAGCGTCGTGAGTGTGCCGGGCCACGCAAGGGGATTGCCCGTCGGCGATACGAGGTACCACAGACCGTTCCACGGTGGAATGCTGGGCTCGTCCCAGCCCTCTCCCGTGGTTTGATCGGGTGAGGTCTCGAATAGGTAAAGCGGGTGGCCCGCGTAAGTCACCTGTTTCCCAATCCCGGCGCGTTGCACAGTTCCCAAGAGCTTCTGACTCACTCCCGGTCCTGCGATTGGTGTTCCCGTCGTGGTGACCGCTGGCCACTCCGCCTTGTGGTCGTTCGACGGTCCCGTGCAAGCGATCGGCATTCCGAACAAACTGACGGGTTTCGTTGTGCAGCCGTAGGTTGGCGGCTGATCACTTGTGATCATGTACACGGTGTACCCGGCGTATTTGCCAGCGCCGACCTCGAGCATCGTCCCGAATGCACCGGTGCGTGTGCTTATCGTCGTTCCCGTGACTGTCGCGCTCCCTGCAGGCACTATGGTCAACGTCGCGAGAAGCCCCACGCTGACTGCTAGCGGAACACCAACGGCCCTCAACACGAACTTAATTCTCTTCGCTTTCATATATGCCCTTTCGCCGGCTTGGTTCTCAACTGACCAGTGTTTCGACTAAACGTGAACCTTCGAGAAACGATACGGATCGGAAATATCGACGCCAAGGGTGTTTGCCCACGGAATCCGGGGATGCCACTACCCCTCGTCGAAATGAAGCCAGTGCCAAGGTCTCGCGTAGAGCGTGCAGAGCAACGACGCTTTCACGCTCGGGCAGTCGCGCACAATCTCGTCACCGAAAACAAGATCGTTCGAGAAGTCAGACTGAAGTGACCCGAGATTTAGCCACTCGTAGGACATTTGTAGAGCCGGTGGGGATCGAACCCACGACCGAGGGATTATGAGGTGGGAGCAATCGGTTGGAATGGTCCGGTGGTGTCGGTTTGGTATGTGGGATGAAACGTGGGATTACTGCCTCAAATTAGCTGAGCGCAAAATCTCGCACATTGGAGATACCAGGTTTGGCGCCCAATTCGAAACCGCACCAACGAGTCCGTCCAGATTCGTCATCCGAAAGATATGAACTCAAGTTGGACGTTGTCAAGATCTCGAAAGACGACCACCGAGTAGAGCTCCTGATCATCAATGGGTGAGTGTTCTACGCCAAGTTCGGTGAGTCGCGACTCCCACGCCTCAAGTTCGCTATGACTGGGCACTCGAAAACTCACATGATCCAATCCGGTTCGGGCTTCGGAGAATCGCTCTCGTTCGTTGTTGGGGTGAACGTGCAGCCCGATCATCATTGAGAAATCGTGATTGCTTAGCAAGACATACCTGCCCGTATCGTTCGGATGGGGCCCTTCCATCACGTTGCTCATTCCAAACACTTCTTCGTACCAACGCACACTGCGATCAAGATCCGTCACCGTAATCGAAATGTGGTGTATTGCCGTATATTCGGGCACGTCTTAGTCCCTTCAGTTGTCCTCGACCTGGACTCGTATTCATTAACTACGACCGTGGCAATCTACATGAAGCGAAGCCGCTTGAACTGGTAGGGCCGGTTGGGATCGAACCCACGACCGAGGGATTATGAGGTGGATGCATTCGGTCGGACTGGTCCGGTCGTGTCGGATTCATCCGAGATTCACTGCAACTGTTGTCCGGTGGTGTCGGATTCGTCGGGGGGTGTCGGTTTGGTATGTGGGATGAAACGTGGGATTTCTTCACCGGAGCAGGCCTTGGTATCCCAATTCGAATAGCTCCGAGATACTAACTTTTTGATATTGAATTCGATATGTGCTCCTAAGGGGGCAAGTCCAAAGGATCAGGTAATGGGGCCGAATAATTCATTGCGCCGCTTCCAAAAGGTTGATCGCCCAACTCGGTGGGGCACCCCCAAAAGTTGTTGCTCCTTTGCGAGCCGAGAATGAACGATGTCTAACATTCTTCAAAGACTGAAGCACCAGAGGAATGCCGGAGAGATCAATGGTTTCACTTTGATCGAACTCCTCATCGTCATCGTTGTTCTCGNNTCGTGATCTTCGCTCTCGGTGGCATTACCGGTAAGAGTGCGAAAGCCGCATGCCAGGCTGACGGTGCGACGGTTTCGACGGCCATTGCAGCGCTCGAGGTTCAATACCCCGGAACAGTTGTCACCACCGCTCTTATGACCGGAGCCACCGACGGTGGCCCGTACGTACAGTCGTGGCCCAACAACGCGACGCACTACACGTTCACGCTGAATGGAACCGGCAAAGACCAAACTGCCCTGCAGCTTGGAGTGGGTAGTGGGGCCGCCGCTCAGTACGTTGGACCAAGTTCCTGCAATAACGTAACCTGATTTAGTCTTTGCTCAGTGTCGCAGAGTGCCCCGTTGAAAGGAAGTGACGGAGTGACCGATGCGCAATCACCCGAGATTGAACCCTGGCTTCAGACCCTGTGGGATAGAGGGGGTTCGGACCTTCTCCTTTCGGGAGGCTCCGCACCACGTATTCGAGTTGACGGCAAGCTGCAGCCAATCGAAGGTGAGGCGGTCCTCACCGGGGAAGAAATTGATGAAATCGCGAACCCACAGACCGACGCGGCCCTCTTCAGAAATGGCGTGCAATCGTGGCCAGTAACTCGCCGCACTACGCTTTCGGAATCAATGCGGGAGTGCTCTACTTAGAGATCCCTTACACGACTGGTTGGAACGCTCTGTCGGTTGCGGCCGGAGCTTTCGCCTATACCGACCCTACACAGTGCTCAACTGTTTCGTAATCCAGTAACGATGTGAGTTGCCATGTTGTCGGGCCGGTGGGGATCGAACCCACGACCGAGGGATTATGAGGTGGGAGCAAACGGTCGGAGTGGTCTGATGGCGTCGGATTGGTCCGAAATTCAATGAACTCGCTGTCCGGTGGTGTTGGATTTGTCCGGTGGTGTCGGAGTGGTATGTGAGATGAAACGTGGGATTTCTGATCGATGCGAATGTTGCTTTCGTTTCCAAATTCAGACCGACGAGGACTGGATTGTCCGCGACGATGAGGCAGGATGACATCGATGACGACCAGGAACCAATTGCGGAACACAGAGCGCCATAAAGTGTCCTTCATGAGCAAGCTTTCGTTCTCGCCGGTCCCCGATACCGGGCAAGCGAAAGCATATGAAGTGTTGGTCTCGGCGTTCACGGACGATCCTGTTGAGCGTTGGCTCTATCCAGAATTGCCGCAGTACCTCGCGCACTTCCCACAGTTCCTGGCGACATTCGGTGGTGCGGCCTTCGATACTGGGACCGTTTGGTGCCTGGGCGACTTCTCGGCTGTCGCCCTCTGGTTGCCCCCCGAAGTAGGAGCGGACGGCGACGCGATCGGTGCATTGCTAGCCGAGACAGTGTCATCGGAAAAGCACGATGACACCTTCGCTGTTCTCGAACAGATGGACGCCGCCCACCCTACGTACGCGCATTGGTACCTACCGTGGTTCGGGGTCAATCCTCCTTTGCAGGGGCAGGGGTTGGGCGGTGAATTAATGGCGCACTGTCTCGGCATCGTCAACGCAGATCATCTCCCCACCTATCTCGAGACCCCCAGTCCGCGAACCATTCCTTTTTACGAACGACACGGATTCGAGGTCACGGGCGTTGCGCAGTCAGGACGTTGTCCGCCAATCACATTCATGCTCCGAGACGCTGCCTGAGCATCGTTCCCGTTCGTGCGTCGGCGTGAGCAGCCTTTCTTGGAGTACGAGTACACCCTTGCAAAATGTTGCTAGTAGGGCCGGTGGGGATCGAACCCACGACCGAGGGATTATGAGGTGGAAGCAAACGGTTGGAATGGTCCGGTGGCGTCGGTTTGGTCCGAGTTTCACTGCCACCGTTATCCGGTGGTGTCAGATTCGTCCGGTGGTGTCAGTTTGGTTTGCGGGATGAAACGTGGGATTTTCTGAACAATCGCGAGCAACAAGGACTCGTTATTCCAACTACACCATGGATCTCATTCGTGCTCAACCAAAATAGTTTGGTGCGGAGACTGCCGACCACAGTGAATCGTCCCAGTGCTCGATCAACGAAAGCAGGGGACCATGACCATCGTCATTGGGATACGAACCAACTGCATAGCAACTTGAGGATGTCACACAGGTGACTCCACTTAGCGAAATGTTGACCGGAGTTGTCGACAACGGGGGCTTCACATTTGTCCAGGTTGAGCCTCGCCAACTATCAATGATCGAATGTCCGCCCGAATCCAGACCATCAAGTCCCGTGGCGAAGCAAAGTTTGGTGGTCGCGCACGACACGGAATTGAGAGAGTCATCAGGTAATGGAGCCTTGGGATCGGCCACGACGCCCCACGTCGATCCGTTCCACTTTTCAATCAGCGAGTGGTATCCGGAAGATGAAAAAGAATCATTGTTGTAATCCCCGTCCGCAAAACACATGTGAGCATTCGCGCAACTGACGCTCGCAAGTGTGAGGTTGCCCGTTCCGGGAGAAGGTGAGGAAACCACCTTCCAAAGTGTTCCGTTCCAACGTTCGATGCCAGCGAATTGTCGGTTATTCATGAGGGCGAATTCGCCGACGGCGAAACAGTCAGTGGCAGCAAGACAAGTTACCGCGTTGAGCTCGTTGATGAATGCGTCGGTCACGGCGAAATTTGGCGAAGGCACGATGGACCACTTCCTGCCATCCCATTGCTCGATGAGAGTACTCGTGGGACCCTTCCCAATCGCGTAGTAGCCCACGGCCGTGCAGTATCTCGAACTCAGACAACTTACGCCTTGAAGACGAGCGAACGTTGTCGGCCAAGCGTCAACGATCTTCCAAGACTTTCCGTTCCACGCTTCGGTGATCTTCCGCCAGCCATGGCCTTCAATCAAATTTTGACCCACCGCAATGCAGAATCTCTTGGTTACGCAACTCACGGATTCGAGTTGGTTTTGGCCCGAAGAAGGGTTTGGAGAATGGACCAATGTCCAGGTAGACCCGCTTTTTTGTTCAATGAGCGTCTCTATCGTCGCGTACGAACTTGTTCTGTACGCGCCGACGGCCATACAGAATTTAGAGCCGACACACGAGACTGAAGTGAGGTAGTTCGAATTGCAAGTGTTGCTAGTGCACGAAGACGAAGACACGTCCGGTCCAGTAGATGATCCCGCGGCCTGATCGACCAGGAAGAATCCCCACGAAAGTGACGCAACGACGACTGTGGCCACAACACTAAGGAATGTCCGGCGCCGAGCCGATTTATGGATCAGGGCCACAATTCTCCGTCCTCGATTGCGCTCGACCGTCACTCGCAACGCTAACGAGAATCAGGCGTCCTTAAGTTACAGCGGGTTGACCGCAACACGGGTCTTTGAGTGACATGCGCTGCATATCAAATTCAAGGTGATCGAACTGATCCTGATTTTCAACTGGAATCATGTTCGTGCACAACGCTCGTTGGGCGTAGAAGTGCTTGGTAGGGACGGTGGGGATCGAACCCACGACCGAGGGATTATGAGGTGGGAGCAGTCGGTCGAAGTGGTCCCGTGGCGTCGGATTGGTCCGAAAAACTCTGAGGTCTTCGTCCGGTGGTGTCGGTTTGGTCCGGTGGAGTCGGTTTGGTATGTGGGATGAAACGTGGGATTTCTGAGGCCAACTTGGGTCGCGCGCAGATTCAACTCGGTGAAGTGACGTCAACAATTTCCGACTGGCGCTTTGAACCCTAGCGTCCGCGGGGCGTTTGAGTGGTGGTTATTCGTCGATCGAAGCGGGCCAGTCATCGGTAGAAGCGACGTCCACTTGCGTCAGGAAGATTCGACCGGTCTGACAAGTGTCGGGCCGACCAATGACGAGCCGGTTTCGATTACTTGTTCTCGTTGCTGACGACAGTGGCGTCAGACCCTGGGAAGTAAAGATCTTCACGGTCATTGTCGTCCCATCGGACGAAGAAAGGTGGCTCACCATTCTCATGGCGAACCTCGAGAACCGTGCAGTGGCGATCAGGCTGGCCCGCCTTATTGCCATGGATCACTATTCGGTCACCAACGTTTGCATGCATGACTCCTCCATTTCGAGCTACTCACTCACTGTATAGATTGCGGGAGGCGCCGGCGCTAGAGACCGAAGTCCCACATGTTTCAGCTCGTAAGTCCGAAAGACGGCACAGACCAGACGTTTGTGGCCGGCCCAAGCAAGGGGATCCTCGTCTGGGTTGAGCCATTGGCAAGAGGGAATACTCCGGCTGCGGAGACTTAGGTGCTCGACCTAATTGAACGTACCGTCATCGGGCCGAGAGGTGGGAGCAACCCGTCGGCCAGGTCCGGTGGTGTCGGATTGGTTTGTGGGATGAAACGTGGGATTTATGTGCGCAACTTTGAAGCGTGATCGAAAATCACGCAACGTGCGAGAGATCGATTGAACTCATGACCTATTACAACCGACGGGTCTGAAGCATTGGGTCTCTGCTCGCCCAGGATCCTTCGTGGTAACACCCCTGTTGCTCGTCACGGTCGCCACGTACTATGCACCGATGAGTTGGCAAGGGATTTCTTCGCGTTTGGCCGTGACTGCGCTCCTGAGCACCGCCATTTGCGCGTCCACGTTCGTTGCGACCGCTTCGGCCCAGGGTTCATTAAATGTCACGTGCGTCGCATCGAGCGCGACCCAGTGCGTTGTGACGATTCCCCTCGTTTCGAACATGAATGTAGATGTCGTTGTCACGTTGCCCGCCAACAAGGGCTTCTCGTTGAATCTTTTTGGCGGCACACCAGGCTCGGCTCCCTCGTACACAAGTCTGAACAACGGTTACTGGAGCGGAGCGGGAACTCCGTGGACGTGCTGCCTACTCCAGACAGGTGGTACCGAGCCAGCCGGTGCGGTGTCGACTCTGACCTTCGCAATCACGCCCCTGACGTCAGGTACTACCACGACCGTTCCGGCGAAGCAGCCGAAAAAACCGGCAGTGCTCAACCTGAGTTTTACGCCAAGCAGCTTCGCGCTCAGCGCGACGGACAAGTCTCAACTCCAAGCGCTGGCGAGAGAACTCAGAACAGGGGCGAAGGTGACGATTACGGGTTACGCACCTTCCAATCCGAGTCTCGCGCGAAATCGAGCGCTCTCAACAGCGGACTACCTCTACGCCAGAGTCAGGGTTGACTGGAGGGTTGTCGCCATAAGTACCCGTTCGCTAAACCGAGTCACGGTAACCACCACCGCGCTTTGATCTTGCGTCGTTGCCTATGACATGTTGGTAGGGCCGGTGGGGATCGAACCCACGACCGAGGGATTATGAGGTGGATGCAATCGGTCGAAATGGTCCGGTGGTGTCGGTTTGGTCCGAGAATTGCAGAAATTCTGTCCGGTGGTGTCGGTTTGGTCCGGTGACGTCGGAATGGTATGTGGGATGAAACGTGGGATTTTCATGTCGCTATTCCTGCAACTACGGAGCGCGATTCACGTCAGTGACCAGAAGTCATTACGACGTGGGAGGATGCGGCGATGGAATCACAAGACTCGATTGATGTGCCCGGCGCATCTCTCTATTACAAGTCGAGAGGTTCGGGCCCCGTCCTACTTATCATTCAGGGCGGTGCGGCTGATGCGGATGGGTCCGATGCCCTCGCAACTCACTTAGAAAGTGACTTCACGATAGTGAGTTATGACAGACGGGGTCTCTCGCGAAGTGTCCTCAAGCCAGGTGCGCCACCCGCTGACGTCAGAAGGCACACTCAGGATGCATCAATCATTCTGGCGACAGTCACATCAGAGCCGGCCTTCGTCTTTGGCGTCAGCATTGGTGGACTAATTGGACTTGATCTGGTCACAACCCACCCGAATCAGATACTCACGCTCGTAGCTCATGAGCCTCCGCTAAAGCAGTTGCTCCCACCGGACGAATTTGAAGAGGCGCTTCATGAGCAAGAGGAAGTTGAGGTCGCATTTAGAAACGAAGGGGTGAGAGCCGCAATGATGAAGTTCCTTCAGCTCTCGGGCGTTGACTTTGGTGATAGAGAAGCGGATGCTCCCGCGCCCCAACTCTCGCCCCACATTGCAGACAACCTACAGTTCTTCTTGACGAACGATGCTCCAGCAGTGCGGCAGTATCAAATCGACCTGTCACTTCTTGAAGAGGTGAGGTCCAAAGTAATTCCCTCCGCAGGAGAGACTTCCACTGCCAACTGGCCCAACCACTGTGCATCAAGGTTGGCAGAGAAGATGCGTATCGATCTTGCGCGTTTCCCCGGTGGACATAATGTCTACGGAAGTCGACCACGTGGAGTGGCGGACAAATTGCGCGTGTTACTCCGAACTGACTAATTCAACTGCAAGACCAGTTCAGAATCAACAGATTCGCGGATTCAAAATGGCACGAATCGGTACTAACAACTTCGGTGAGTCAATGCTGGTAGGGCCGGTGGGGATCGAACCCACGACCGAGGGATTATGAGGTGAGGGCAATCGGTCGGTCTGGTCCGGTGGTGTTGGATTCGTCCGGAAATCGCTGGGTTCTTCGTCCGGTGGTGTCGGATTGGTCCGGTGGTGTCGGTTTGGTCTGTGGGATGAAATGTGGGATTACTGCGAAAGATTGGGCGTTCAAATCAAGCCTCAATGACGTCACATCTCACAACTACGATTTAGTCATGTCACAGACTCAATCAACTCCACCCAAGAAGTCGACGGCTCTTGACGCACTCGATGAATCGGACCGTGTTTGGTTGGCTCAACGTCTGGTCGAATACCGGGAATTGCTCGACTTTCTCCACTCACATTGAACCTTCCTAGTCTCGAACTTATCGTTGCGTTCAACGCTTCGGTCCGCCACAATGACGAGTGGTTCGACGAGGCCGATGATCTCGACCGCATTGTGCGAATTCTCGACAACCTTCAGACTGCAATCGATCCCATAGTCGCCGCGGCAGTTGCAACGAGTCGAATCACTCGTGCGCAGGCATTCACCGAGGGAAACAAGAGAACAGCATTGCTGGTTGGTCGATGGATTCTCGATCGCAATGATTTCGATGGAGGCTCAATGATTCCTCCGGACGATTTCGAATTGGCGAACCTGCTTCTAGATGCCGCTCGAGGCGCGGATACGGATGAGAAGGTTGTTGCACTCTTCAAATTTCGCCGAGCCCCAATTGGGCCGGTGGGGATCGAACCCACGACCGAGGGATTATGAGGTGGGAGCAAACGGTCGGACTGGTCTGTTGGCGTCGGACTGGTCCGGGATTCAATGAGCTCCCTGTCCGGTGATGTCGACATGGTATGTGGGATGAAACGTGGGATTTTCGAGCCTAAGCAACTTGTCAAAACTCGTTGTTCAATTCCAGGCGGATCCCAAACGGAATTAGTTTTCGGCAAACTTCTTTAGCGCTCGTAGATATGAATTTGTGGCACTCGTTTGTATGGACCGAGCGATCGGACCCGAGAGCCGAACCATTGAGCTACCCGGACGAGAAAATCCAGAAACTTCAAACACAACTCTTCCCGTGGTCAATTGACTGACAACGAAGGATTCTTCTCCGCACTCTGGATGTCCAAGTAGCGTTCCATAGGCAAATCCAAACCTATTCGGCTCTTCAATAATATGAACGATTCGACACGGCGCAGCCATTGAAATTACTCCCGGTCCTAACTCCAAAATAAGCGATTCGCCAAGACGCACGGGCGGTGCCTGCGGATAGATCTTGACCCGAGGGATGCGGTGTGCCTGCCAGGAGTGCAATCCCGCAACCGCACGGTTAAATACTTCCGTTTTTGGGGATAGTTCGATCCCATAGTGATGGATTCGAAAGCCAGTCGGAGATGTGCCTTTGATCGACGTTCCGACTTCGGGATAATTAGGTTCAAGATGAGAGATCGAGTTGAGCAAAGCTTCCATGGCGCGTGTATTTGATGGTCGAATCAATATCAAATTGGTATCCAATCAGAATTCAAAGTCCCACATCGTGAATCCATGTGACATCGAGTTGAATCACTGATTGGATAGTAGGGCCGGTGGGGATCGAACCCACGACCGAGGGATTATGAGTCCCCTGCTCTAACCACTGAGCTACGGCCCTTCGGGTACCACCGTACTGAAGCTCCCAGAGCAGGACTCGAACCTGCAACCTAGCGATTAACAGTCGCTTGCTCTGCCAATTGAGCTATCTGGGAATGCACCCGAAGGTAGAGCAACATTAGCACCCGTCTTTCGTGAGCTATTGCTGAGCAAACCACGCCAGCAACTGCTCCGCCTCCGGGCTCTCTCGCACGAGTCGTCGACATCGTTCGATGCGCTTGGTCATCCCTTGGCGCGATATTCCGTAACTTCGCGCGATTTCTTCGACGGACATTGTGCGAAACGTGAACTGCCAGAATGCGTCGAAGTCGTCGCCGCAGATGCGTCGAAGCGCGTCGATTACCCACGGTGGCGCGTCCGCTTGATCGCCGCGTGGATGCAATTCACTCTCGTCTTTCAGTTCCGAGGTGGCAAAGCGGCGTGACTGGAGTTCTCGGCTGAGTTGCATCGTCTCCTGCGCTTTCGCCTGACTAATGCCGAGCGATCGTGCGACGTCGCGCTTCGTCAGTTCTTTTTTCGTCTCAGTGCGCATCAGTTTCTGCAGTTGGAGTATGAGACGCATCTCTGAGTCACTCAATCCCACCTGCTGTTGGATCGATTGATTGACGAGTTTCATAATCCAGTAGTTCGCGTACGTTGAAAAGCGTGTTCCCTTCTCGGGGTCGAATCGCCGAAGTGCGTTGACCAGCGCTTCGACTCCGGCAGCTTCGAGCTCGTCGTTGCCGAATCGGTAACCGCGCTCCGTGACGCGTGTGCGCACCAACCCCAACGTGGCGCGCAGCAGTTGGCCTTCGGCCTCTTGGCCCGAATGTCGTTGGCGCAGCAACCGCCGTCGCTCTGACGTGTCGGCGACCGCGCCGGTGAGTAGCGCCACCTCCGCCCGGCGACCCTGTTGAATGATCGGATAGAGAGCGCGCTCGTCGTCCACGCTCAGCGGTGCCATCATTTCGAGTCCGCCAATGAGGCCTGCGGACCTCTCGCTCACGACGACCTTGTGGTGGATCGTTCGATCAGCCACTCGCGCAGATCGTTCTCCGCAACTTCACTCGAAGGTCCCTCAAGAAGCTTCAGACGTTCCTTCACGTCGCGGACGGTCACGTCGGCAACCTCAGGAGTCATGCGCCCTTCGCGAAGGTCACGTCCGACACTCTTCAACTCCGAATTCACAGCACTTCGAATCAGTTGCGCGACGACTGCCGTCACGTCCTCGACCGTGTACTCGCGGTCGAGTTCGTCGACCGCGAGTTGACTGAGGATCTGCGACGCCTCCTCTTCTCCTCGACGCTGTAAGTCGTCGATGACGTCAGTGAGCGACTTATCACTTGAGAGTCCCTCGAAGATCTCTCGTTGCACGTCGTTCACGAAATAGGGAGCGATGAGGCGTTCCTTTACGTCGTTCGGGAAATGGACCCGCAGGCGAAGTGCCTCGAGACCGGGACGGGGCATCGGCGATCGCTCGACCTGAAGGCGCCGCTCTTCCGGGGGCGGTGACGGTTCATTCGCCGTACGCGACGTCGGGTTGCGGGCAAGTTCGGCGACACGCGGGCGAAGCTGCGCCGGTTCAAGACGCAGCCGGTCGGCCACCTGCATGAGGTATTCGTCGCGGACCAGTTCGCTCGGGTGCTCGGCGAGCACACCCATGGCACGTTCGGCGGCGCGCACACGACCTTCGGCCGTTGCCAGGTTCGCGTCATCGATAACCCGGTCGAGTCGGAACCGCAAAAAGGGGACCGCGTCAGTGATCGACGCTCGAAGCGCATCGGGGTCCCTCTGCGCCAACTCCGCGGGGTCACTGCCCTTGGGGAGGCGCGCGACGTAGACGTCCACTTCGTTTGCCTTCTCCCACTGATACACCGACGCTGCAGCGCCCTGTCCCGCCTTGTCGGCGTCGTACGCGAGGACGATGCGCTTCGCGAAGTTGCGCATCGTCTTGAAATGCTCTTCGCCGAGTGCGGTACCGCACGTCGCGACGGCCCGAGGCATACCGGCACTGAAAAACGCAATGACGTCGGTGTAGCCCTCGCAGACGATGATCTCGTCAGACTTGATGATGTCGTCCTTCGCCCAGTTGAGCGCGTACAGCGTTCGACGCTTCGAGTAGATCGACGTCTCGGGGCTGTTCTTGTACTTCGCCTCGACGCGACCGTCCGGTCGCTCGCTCGGACCGAAGGGCGGCGGCAAGATTCGCCCACCGACCGCGACGGCCTTGCCACCGGGATCGAAGATCGGAAAGATGAGCCGGGCGCGCAATGCGTCCTGTTTACGGTCGCGCTTGTTGACGAAGCCAAGTCCCGTCGAGAGCAACACCTTCTCGGTAAATTTGAGCGACGATGCCAGTGCGTCCCACTCATCGGGTGCCCAGCCGAGCTTGAATTGTCGTGCGACGTCACCATTTATCCCACGGGCGCGCAGGTATTCACGGGCCGGTCGGGCATCGGGACCGTTCAAGAGTCGGTCGTGGTACCACTCGACAGCTTTCTCCATTGCGGCAAGCGTCTCCTGGCGTTCCTTGCGAGCGGGACCGGCGTTCGCGTCTTCGTGCAACTCAATGCCCGCGCGATCGGCCAACTGTCGAAGCGCGTCCATAAAGTCGAGATGTTGGATTTCGCGTACAAAGGTGATCTGATCTCCGGACACGTGACACCCGAAACAGTAGTAACGACCCTCTTCGGCGTTCACCGAGAATGACGGCGTCTTCTCACCGTGAAACGGACACAGTCCGGTCCAGCGTCGACCGGTTTTCTTTAGGGCCACCACCTCACTAATGAGAGCCACGATGTCAGTCGCCGATCGAACCTGGGCGATCTCGCTTTCGGTAATGGCCATAGGAAGAAGGTACCGGTTCTCTCTCGTCGCGGCATCAGGGCGCTAGCAATCTCCGCCTACACTGCTCCCCGTGTCTGAATTCGCCGTGGAGGCTACCGATATCGTTCGAACGTTCCACGACGGCAACTTCCGAGCCCTTGATGGTGTCACGCTGCGAGTGCCAACGGGGCAGGTCTTTGGACTGCTTGGCCCCAACGGTTCGGGCAAGACGACCATGGTTCGCATCCTTTCGACCGTCCTGGCACCCACGTCGGGCACCGCGATTGTGAACGGACTTGATGTGGTGAAGCAGCCCGGTCGGGTGCGAAAGGTGATTGGCCTCGCGGGACAGTTCGCCGCGGTTGATGAGAACCTGACCGGCTTCGAGAACCTCCGTATGGTGAGTTTCCTCAACCACATGGAGAAATCCACTGCGATACGTCGTTCGCACGAACTGCTCGTGGACTTCGGACTCGATACTTTCGCGAACAAGCAGGCGAAGACCTACTCCGGCGGCATGCGACGTCGCCTCGACCTTGCGGCAGCGCTGGTGGCCAATCCCCCAATCCTCTTCTTGGACGAACCAACAACCGGACTCGATCCCCAGAGTCGCCAGGACCTCTGGTCCATCATCGAACGGTTGGTGGAAGGCGGCACCACAATTCTGCTGACCACGCAGTACCTCGAGGAGGCTGACCGGCTCTGCAAACTGCTCGTCGTGCTCGATCACGGCAAAATCATTGCCGAGGGGACCTCCGCTCAATTGAAGAGTCAACTGGGCAATACGGTCCTGGTCCTGACGTTCGCGTCGACGGACGACGCTCAGCGCGCCAACGATCTGATCGCCGGCATACCGGAAAAGCCCGCGAACGTCGACGGCACTGTCATCGAGGCGACGGTGAGTAACGGCCCCGCTGCCGCGGCCGATGCGCTGCGACGCATTGACGACGCGCAGATCACCCTCGTTGGGCTCCAGTTACGCGAGCCCAGTTTGGACGACGTGTTCTTGAGTCTCACTGGGCACAAAGCCGAAGACGTCGACTCCGTCGAAGTGCCGGCCGGTCGACGTGCGAGACGAAAGGCAAAGGTATGACGACGACCGCGACGACATCGTCCCCACATCACTCGGCGTTGCGATGGGCCTTCAGTGATGTGTTGACGCTCGCAAAGCGCAATCTGATCGCACTCTTTCGCACGCCGACACTGGTGGTGTTTGCCATCATCCAGCCAATCATGTTCGTCTTGTTGTTCCGCTACGTGTTCGGCGGCGCTATCTCCGTCAAGGGCGTGTCGTACGTCAACTATCTGTTGCCGGGGATTCTGGTGCAAACGGTCATCTTCGGCTCCGTGAACACCGCGATTGGCCTCGCCGAAGACCTCCATAAAGGGCTCATCGAAAGGTTCAAGGCGCTACCGATGGCGCGAATGGCGGTACTGGGCGGTCGCACGGTCGCCGACTTATTGCGCAGCGTCGTCGTGCTCCTGATCATCACGGGCGTCGGCGTCCTCGTGGGCTTCCGGCCCGATGGCGGCATCGTCCCGTACATTGAGGCATGTCTCGTCATGTTGGTCTTCGCCTACTGCCTGTCGTGGGGATTCGCGTTTGTTGGCCTCGCCGCACCGAGTGCCGAAGCGGCGCAAGCAATGACCTTCCCGCTGATTTTCCCATTGGTGTTCGCGTCGGTGATCTTCGTACCCTTGTACAAGTTGCCCTGGTGGCTGCAGGGATTTGCGAACAATCAGCCGATCAGTCAGGCGACCTACGCCGTACGTGGACTCATGCTGGGTACGCCGCACGGCAACTCCGTCTGGGTCTCGCTCGCCTGGTCGATCGGACTCATTGCGCTCTTGGCGCCGCTCGCCGTGAATCGATTCCGTAAGGCGGCCTAGCCAATGCCCATTCTCAGCGTCGACGAGCTGCAAGCCATTCTCCAAAGTGGCTTCCCCGACGCCGACATGCCCCACGTCGAAGAGGTCAACGACGACTTTGTCCTCGTGAGTTACGCCATTACTGATCGTCATGGTCGCCCGGGTGGCACGGTCGCTGGACCAGTCATGATGTCCCTCGCCGACACGTCGGCGTGGGTGGTGATCATGTCCCAGATTGGACCGATTGTCTTGGCCGTGACGACGAGCCTGCACATTGACTTTTTGCGCAAGCCCGAACTCACGGACCTCATGGCGAGGGCTCGCATCCTCAAACTCGGAACCCGTTTGGCGGTCGTCGACGTCGAGCTGTTTTCGCGAGGTTCAACCGAACTCGTCGCCAAATCGCAAGTGACCTATTCAATACCGCCTCGGCCGACGCCATGATCCTTCGCCGTTAACCTCGCGTTGATGAGCACGGTCAGAAAGAGCGACGTCGAGGTCCATCAACCGCTCTCCAGTCCACTGATGACGTTGATGGCCGTCGCCATCGGCGTGATCATCGCCAATCTCTACTACTTGCAGCCCTTGCTCCATCAAGTGACCAAGGACTTTCACATCAGTGAGACCAGGGCCACTTTGCTCGTCACCTTGATCCAAGCCGGGTACGCCGCCGGGTTGGCCTTCATTGTCCCGTTGGGCGACCTCATCTCTCGCCGACGACTGACGGTCGGCATCTTCGCGGCCGCGGCAGTGGTCGTGATGGCTGGTGCGGCCGCCCATAACTTTGTGCTCTTCGCGGCGATCACCTTCTTGATTGGACTCGCCACGGTCGGGGGGCAGGTCATCATCACGCTCGGCGTCGACATGGCCGAGCCGTCAATGCGCGGCCGCGTCATTGGTCGCCTCATGACCGGACTGTTGATGGGCCTGTTGCTGTCGCGTTCCGTCTCGGGCGTCATTGCCCAAGCGGCCGGTTGGCGCAGCGTGTACTGGTCCGCCGGCGTCGCGCTGGCCGTCATGGCGTGTGTGCTGTACCGAGTGCTGCCGAACGAGCCAGTTCGAAAGCGCGTGTCGTACCCATCGCTGATCACCGGAACAATTCGCTATTTCACGACACTGCCGCTCCTGCGACGTCGCTCGATCTATGCGGCGTTAATCTTCGCCGCGTTCAGCACACTGTGGACGACGCTGTCCTTTCACCTCGCCGCCGCGCCGTTCCATTACAACAATCTCGTCATTGGTCTCTTCGGACTCTTCGGCGTGGCCGGCGTGCTGGCGGCGAACTTCGCTGGTCGAAACGCCGACCGGCAGCGCACGCACATTGCGACCATCGCGTGCGGCGTCTTAATCCTTCTTTCGTTCGTCGTGCTCTATATCGGACGAAACGTCGTCGTGGTCCTCGCCATCGGCATCGTTATGCTCGACGCCGGCATGCAGGGACTGCAGATCACCAATCAATCGATCATTTTCTCGCTCGTGCCCGACGCGCGAAGTCGCGTCAACAGTGCCTATATGGTCTGCGCATTCATTGGCGCCTCACTGGGATCGTTCGCAGCCGGTCAAGCGTACGCGCACGCTGGTTGGCGCGGCGACTGCCTCTTGGGCGCCGGCATCGGCTTCGTGATCTTGGTGCTCGCACTCGTCTGGCGCGAACCGATTACTACGACCTAGCGACGAGCCCGTCGCGTGGCAATCGTGCCGCGCACCGTCATCGGTGCCTGCACGACGCCGTTGACCGAGATGAGCTCGAGACGTCGTCGCAACTCGGCTCGCATGTTGAGTCGGTCGTCGTCGCTCTGAATAATGGCTCCCGAGTAGGTGCCGAAGAGCGCAATCATCTCCTCGACGGTGCGCGTCCACTCCCAATCGAGCTCCACTTGGCACTCGAGGTCGAACGGGCTGTCAGTTGAGAACTCTGCCGACCAGCCTCTCGGTCGTTTGCCCTCATCATTGGGACGCTCTCGCAACTCGGTGAGCGACGCGATCCACGGCACGTCACGACTGAAGCCGTTCCACAACACCGCGAGACGACCGTGATCACGGAGCACTCGAGCCATTTCATTCGTCGCGTCAGGCTGCTCGAACCAATGCCACGCGGACGAGACGAGCACCGTGTCGAATGAGCAATCGTCGACCGGAAGGTTCTCCGCTGCGCCTTGGATGGCGTGGACGTGGGGACTACGTCGAACGAGGACTGCGCGCATGTCATCGTCCGGTTCGACAACGGTGACCACGGCACCGAGTTCGAGAAGAAAACGGGTCCACTTGCCAGTACCGGCCGCCACCTCCAGCACGTCACGCCCGCTGATGGCACCGAACAGCTCCGCGGCACTGGCCGGTGGACCGGGGCGGAACTCGTCGTACTGTTCGGCGACCGAGCCGAACTTCAGACCTCGCTTGTCGTAGGCCACCGCTAGTGCTGGTTCGTGCGCTCGCGTAGCGACGCGAGGAGGTCGCCGATCTTCACACGAACCTGCTCGGTCGTGTCGCGGTCGCGCACCGTCACCGCGCGGTCCTCGAGCGTGTCAAAGTCGACCGTGATGCAAAAAGGCGTACCAACTTCGTCCTGTCGTCGGTAGCGGCGGCCAATTGACTGGGTGACGTCGTAGTCGCACATGAAGTGGGGCTGGAGGATGTCGAGGACTTCGCGCGAGACGCCTTCGAGTTCGGGTTTCTTCGAAAGCGGCAACACGGCCACCTGATACGGCGCGAGGCGCCAGTCGAGGCGGAGCACCGTTCGAATCTCGCCCTCGATCTCGTCTTCGTGATACGCCGACAGCAAGAAGGCAATCAACAAGCGAGTTGCGCCGACGGCCGGCTCGATGACGTAGGGCGTGTAGCGCTCGTTCGTCGACTGATCGAAGTAGTCCAGACTCACGCCCGACGCCTTGGCGTGCTGGGTGAGGTCGTAGTCCCCGCGATTGGCAATACCCTCGAGTTCGTCAAAACCCCAGGGGTAGGCGAACTCGACGTCCGTCGTGCCACGCGAGTAGTGCGAGAGGTCCTTTGCTTCGTGCTCGTGCAGGCGCAGTTGATCGGCCGGAATACCGAGATCGATATACCAGTCGAGGCGGTACTGAATCCAGTAGCGATACCATTCGTCCGCGTCGGCCGGCGGGACGAAGTACTCCATTTCCATGAGTTCGAACTCGCGGGTACGAAACACGAAGTTCTGCGGAGTGATCTCGTTGCGGAACGCTTTACCTATCTGGGCAATGCCGAACGGCGGTTTCTTTCGACTGGTCGCCAGCACGTTGGCGAAGTTGGTGAACATTCCCTGGGCCGTTTCGGGACGGAGGTAGGCCGTGGCGCCCTCTCCCTCGACGGGCCCGGCCTGCGTCTTGAACATGAGGTTGAAGTCACGCGGCTCGGTGAACTCCGTGGAGCCACAGTTCGGGCAGACGCCGTCGATTTTGTCTTCTCGCCAACGTTCCTTGCACTTCTTGCAGTCGACGAGGGGGTCAGTGAATGTCGCCAGGTGTCCCGAGGCGGCCCAGACCGCCGGTGGGCCGAGGATCGCGGCGTCAATACCGACGATGTCAGTGCGGGTTTGGACCATTGACTGCCACCAGGCCTGGCGGATGTTGCGCAGCATGTTGGCGCCCAAGGGGCCGTAGTC
This sequence comes from Acidimicrobiaceae bacterium, assembly GCA_003152215.1. Classification (GTDB taxonomy): domain Bacteria; phylum Actinomycetota; class Acidimicrobiia; order Acidimicrobiales; family RAAP-2; genus RAAP-2. Next base: position 90,198 of record PLZP01000029.1, read on the forward strand.
GTAGGTCGATCGGAATCCTCCGTAGATCTCCGCCGAGGGGAAGATGAATCCACGCCGCTTGGCCAGATTCGTTACCTTTTCGAGGAGGTCGGGGGTTTCCATCGACCCATGTTACCGGCCTACTCAGCAGTGTTTAACCGGAGGATGACCTGGTTCGCGAGCAGTCGTCCTCGGGGGGCCAATGTCACACGGCCATCGCGCACCGAAACGAGGTGGCGGATTTCGTCGAGTGAGTCAAAGGCCTCTCTCGGTACGCCGCGCGACGTGCGAAGCGCGAGCGAGTCGCGTTCGAACTGTTGCGTACGATGGTCAAGCTCTTCCTCGCCCCCGAGCGGACGATTCCCGTCGCGCACCATCATGATGTAGCGATCGGGCGTGCGGACGTTCCAAAATCGTCGCCCGCGTTGGTGCGAATGAGCGGCCGATCCAAATCCGACGTAGTCATCCTGGTCCCAGTAGACGTGATTGTGTCGACACTCGTGACCGGGCTTGGCCCAGTTCGAGATCTCTTCCCAGCGATAGCCATGCTCCTCCAACACCTCGCCCACCACGTCGTAGGCGTCGGCCGCTTCGTCTTCGTCGGGGTGTCGCAACGGGTCTTGACCGAGCGGCGTACCGGGCTCGGGCGTCAAGACGTAACACGAGATGTGCGGCGGTGGATGCTCCAGGCTGAGCAGGTCGTTCAATGTCGCACGAACGTCGGCCAGACTCTCCGCGCGTGAACCAATGATGAGGTCCATGTTCCACGTCGCGAAGCCCGTGGCAGTGACGGCGTGCGAGACCTCTTTATGTGCCATCGTGCCGTGTCGACGTCCGAGGTCGGCGAGGACACCAGGCTGGGTCGACTGCACACCGAAACTCATCCGGTTCACTCCCCCGGCCCGGTAGGCGCGAAGTCGTTCCACGCTGGCGTCTTCGGGGTTGCACTCGACCGTCACTTCCGCATCGTCGGTTCGAGGAATCACGTCGAGGATCGCCAGGAGTTGTGCCGGCGTGAGTCGCGACGGCGTGCCACCGCCAAAGAACACCGATGTCGCGGTCGCCAGTCCGTCCTCGCGCGCCCAGGTGATCTCCTGGATGACCGCCTCCACATAGTCCTGCATGAGATGATCGCGGTCCGAGTAGGTCGCGAAGGCGCAGTAGTCGCAGCGGTGCGCACAGAAGGGCACGTGCACGTAGACGCCGAACGACGTGGCCTCCTCAGCCATGGCTCTCATGAACCCGCGGACGGCGCGAGTGGCGGCGTCGACCTTGACGCACGAAGACGCTTGCCGAAGTGGTCCTCAATCGCATCGAGCGCGATGGCCATCACTTCGCCCGCGCCGGCCGGCACCTCGCCGCGCAAGACACCGGCAAGGTCGCCTCCCACGATTCGTCGAATGAGCGTCAATGCGTCGCTCGACATCGACACGCCCGAACGACAGTCGCCACAGAGTGCGCCGCCCACCTGCGCGTCAAAGGCCACGAGGGGGACGTCGCGGCCGCAATTGACGCATTCGTCAACGACGGGCCCCGAGCCATCGAGCGTCAAGAGTTTGAAGTAGAAGGAGGTCGGCACCAACGTCGGGTCGAAGTAGTCGTCGTCGAGCGTGAGTAAGACCCGCGTCAGGAGGTCGAAGATCGCTTCATCGGCGACGTCATCGGAAGGTATGGCGTCCACCACCTCGACCACTGCGTAGCCCGCGTTGATCCTCGCGTACGAGGAGCGCAAGGTCGTGAGCCGCTGCGTGTGCGACACGTGGCGAGCGATGTAGAAGTCGCCTCGGGTCTTCACGAGATCGACGTTGACGTACGCGAGCGTCTCGAGATTCCCGCCCAGTCGACTGGTGGCCTTGCGAATGCCTTTCGCGAGCACCCGAACCTTGCCGTGGCTCCTCGTCCAGAGGACCACGACCCGATCGGACTCCCCGGACTTATACGTCCGCAGGACGACGGCGTCGTCGCGAAACTCCTTCACCGATCCGTCTCGTCGTTGGGATCGTTGAAGTGTTGTTTGCGCGGCGCGATACCCATAAAGCGGTTGAGCGCCACGCCGAGCGCGACCAACACCGCCAACACCGCCGGAATCAACAGGGGCGCGACCAGTTCGCCGTCGCCATTGGCCGCCAGCACCCAGAGCAAGACGTAGAGGAGGAAGCCGACGACGAGCATCGTCTTGGTCATGATCATTTGTCGAGCCCCCCGTAACGGCGCTCGCGCTGCTGGAACTCCTCGACCGCCTCGAAGAGATGCTCGCGACGAAAGTCCGGCCACAGGACCTCGGTGAAGACGAGCTCGGAGTAGGCCATCTCCCACAAGAGGAAGTTCGAGATTCGAAACTCACCCGAGGTGCGAATGACGAGGTCCGGGTCGGAGAGTTCAGGGTGATAGAGCCGCGAACGAATCGCCTTCTCGTCGACCTTGCTCGCGGGCACCTTGTCGGCGACCAGTCGGGCCACGGCGTCGACGATCTCGGCACGGCCGCCGTAGTTGAAGGCGATATTGAGCGTCATCACCTTGTTCTTCCGGGTCAGCTCGGATGACGCCTCCATGTTGTGGAGCACCTTTTTGGGCACGCGCCAGTCTCGACGGCCCGAGAACGTGATGCGCACACCCTGATCGTGCAGCTCGTGCGAGCGACGTTGCAACAGCCCACTGTTGAAGTTCATGAGATAGCGGACCTCGTCGACGGGTCGGCGCCAGTTCTCGGTTGAGAAGGCGTAGACGGTGAGCACCTTCACGCCGAGCGAGAGTGCGCCGTAGGTCGTGTCGAGGAGGCTCTCCTCGCCGGCGCCGTGTCCGACGGTGCGCGGGAGGCCTTGGCGCTGGGCCCAGCGGCCATTTCCGTCCATCACAATCGCGACGTGGCGAGGCACGCCGGACACGTCAATCGACGTCGGAACGGGAGTCGGACGAGGGTCGGGCACCTATAAAACCTACAGGTTCCATCTCACAATCCCTCTTGTGCGAACACCTAACCTCGATAGGTGAAGAGTTTCGACCCTGACGAGGAGGGCGCCTACGTCGAGCCCGATCCCGACAGTGGCGTCCAACTCGACGACGACGTCGTGGCGATCGACGCTGAACGCGCTCTGGCGCTCCTCGACCTCATTACGGGTGATCTGCCCGGTGGTGGCGAGAACCGAGAGGGCCAACGCAAAATGGTCGAATCCGTCGCGGCCGCGATGTCGCGACGCCGCACGACGATTATTGAAGCGGGCACCGGCATTGGTAAGTCGCTCGCCTATCTCATTCCGGCCGTCATGTCCGGCCACCGTGTGGTTATTGCCACCGCGACGAAGAATCTCCAAGATCAGTTAGCCCAAAAAGATGCCCCGACGGTCGCGAGCCACGCGAAAGGGGTGCGCGTCGCCGTCCTCAAGGGTAAGGCGAACTACCTCTGCAAGAACCGTGCCCAGAGCGTCGGGGGCGCCGCGCAACTCAGTTTCGACGATGGGTCTGATATTCCAAGGGGAGTCGCGGAACAGATGCGCAAGATACTTCGTTGGTCGAATGAGACCGAGACGGGTGACCGCGACGAACTGCCCTTCGAGGTGGAGCAGCGCGCGTGGCGCCAACTGTCGGTAACACCCCAAGAGTGCCTGCACCGTACGAACTGCCCTCAGGGACAGAACTGCTTCGCCGAACTCGCGAAGGACCGCGCGGCAGAGTCCTCGGTGCTCATCGTCAACACCCACCTCTACGCGTCACATCTCGCCTCAGGTTCGATGCTGCTGCCGGCCCATGAGTACGTGGTCTTCGACGAGGCCCACGAGATCGTCGATATCTTCGCCTCGCTGCTCGGCACGTCACTCAACGCAACGCGACTACGTGCACTGGCCGGCGTCGCGAGACCCATGCTCGGACCGGAGTTCAACGAGCGCGGCGTCGACCTGGTGAACGTCGCTGACCGATTCGCGGCGTCGCTGCAAATCCAGTTCGACCGCAATGAACTGACCGGACTCGACGAAGACTGCCAGCGAGAACTTGCTCGGGCCAACGAATTGGTCTTCGCGCTCGTCGAGGGTCTGCGCGCACTCACGACGACCGGCGCCGACGAGGAGGCGCGAAAGATACGCGCGCTCGGTCCGGCGATTCATCTGAGCAACGACCTCGCGCGTGTCAACAAGGTCCGCGAAGGTGAGTTGCTGTACATTTCGAAACGTGATCGCGAGGTCGATGTTGAGATCTCGCTCGTCGACGTGGGGCCCCGACTCCAGGAAGACCTCTGGGGTTCAGTCACGGCCATCCTCACGAGCGCGACAATCCCTGACACATTGCCCAAGAGCCTTGGCCTCGACGCCACGAAGATCGAGCACTTCGACAGTCCCTTTGACTATCAGTCGAACTCGCTGCTCTACGTACCTGATGGTTTCCCCGGGCGAAACGAGCCCGAGGCCGAGGCGTCGATCATCAAGGAGCTGATCGGACTCATCAACGCCGCCGGTGGCCGAACGCTCGCGCTCTTCACGAATCGTTCGGTGATGAACCGTGTCGCCGAAGCCGTGATGGACCAGATCGACACGACGGTGCTCGTGCAGGGCACGCTCTCACGTCAGCGCATCATTGAGGAGTTCCGCGACAACGCCGAGGCCAGCCTCTTCGCCGTCACCAGTTTCTGGCAGGGCATCGACGTGCCGGGCCACTCCTTGAGCCTCGTCACGATTGACCGTCTGCCTTTCGCCGTGCCGAACGACCCACTCGCCGAAGCGCGTCGTGCACTGTCCGATCGGCCCTTCTTTGATGTTGACCTCCCGCGCGCGACGATGCTGCTGGCCCAAGGAGTCGGACGCCTGATCCGGAATCGAAGTGACCGTGGCGTCGTGGCGGTGCTCGACACCCGCCTCGCGGAGTCGAGTTACCGCTCAACAATGTTCAAGAAGCTGCCCCCCATGAAGCGCACCCGCGACCGCGCCCAGGTCCACGCATTCCTTCGCGAACTTCAAAGAGCCAGTCCTCGCACCGACGACGACACAGTGCCAGTACGTCGCGAGTCCGTCGAATAAACTAGTACTTCACTAGATATTGTCTCGTTGGAGTCGCCTTGCACATTGACCTCTACCTCGTACTTGGTAGCGCCGTCGTGGGACTCCTGGTCGGTTTGACGGGCATGGGCGGTGGCGCGCTGATGACCCCGATGCTCGTGTTGCTCTTTGGCATCACACCGTCGGCCGCCATTACCTCGGACCTCGTGGCCGCGCTCTTCATGAAGCCTTGCGGCGTGGCGATTCACTGGCGCCGCAAGACAATCAACAAGGACGTCGTGCGCTATCTCTGTTACGGCTCGGTGCCCGCTGCGTTTTTCGGCACGTACGTCCTCCATCTGCTGGGCCAGAGCGCCGTCGCCGAGCATCGTCTAGAGATCTTGCTCGGCTCGGCTCTCATCATTGGTGCTCTCGCGATCTTCTATCGTTCAATCTTCATCGAAGCGCCGCCCAAGGGCGCTGCACACGTACCGGTTCGACGCCTGCCCACGATTGGCATTGGCGTGGTGGGCGGCTTCATGGTCGGCCTCACGTCGGTCGGCGCCGGCTCGCTGATACTCGTCCTCTTGGTGGTGGTCTACCCGACGCTCTCCAACAAACAACTCATCGGCACTGACCTTGCCCAGTCGCTCCCCCTGACCTTCAGCGCCACCTTGGGGACGCTGTTGTTCAATCACGTCGACTTCTCGCTGACCAGCTCGATCATCATCGGCAGCGTGCCCGCGGTAATCATCGGCTCGTTGCTCTCGTCGAAGTCCGAGGGCTACCTCCTACGCCGCGTTATCACGGGCGTCGTTCTCCTGAGCGGACTTAAGTACGTCGGTGTGGGGACGACGGCGTTGGGCATCATCGCCGGACTGATCATCGTGCTGATCACGTTCCTCACCATCCGACACTGGCGTCACGGCCAGCGAATAGTCGTGAAGGCTGACCTAGTAGCCGAACCGGTCCAGGGTGTCGTCGCGCTTCTGCCAACCTGGCTCGACGGAGACCTTTAATTCGAGGAAACAGCCTTCGGGGAGCTGTCTGCGCGCCGCAATGCCGACATCCTTCAAGAGCGCGCCGCCCTTGCCGATGACCATCCCCTTCTGGGACTCGCGTTCTACGAGAATCTCGACGAGGATGTGCGGCCACTCAAACTCAATCACGCGACAGTGAATGGAGTGCGGAAGTTCCTGCTTCGTCTTTCGAACCAGTTGCTCGCGGACCAACTCGGCCACCCACATCGCTTCGGGCACATCGGAGACCTCGTCCTCCTCGAAGAGGAAGGGTGACTCGGGCATTGCGGTCTTCACGAAGTCGATCAATGACTGGGTACCCTCACCGGTCTTCGCCGACACTGGGAAGTACTCGACACGGTCCGCCACTTCCAACAGGTTCAGTTCCTCAGCGAGTTCGGCGACGGCGGTCGTCGCCGCGACCAACTGCGCCGCCATTGCTTCGCGACCGGACTTGTCCATCTTGTTCACCACGACGACGGGACGCGGACCCTTGGGACTGCGGGCATTCTGCAGCATTGTGGTGAGCACGTTGCGGTCCCCGGGACCAATGGAGGAACTGGCCTCAATCACGGCCAGAATCACGTCAACGCCATCGGCCGCCGCGCGGGCGGTGTCGTTTAGCCGTCCGCCCAGCGTCGTCTTTGGCCGGTGGATACCTGGCGTGTCCACAAAGATGATCTGGACACCCTCTTCGGTGAGGATGCCGCGAATGGCGTGGCGAGTGGTGTTGGGCGACGCGGCGGTAATCGAGACCTTCGTGCCGACGACCTGATTGAGGAGCGTGGACTTGCCGACATTGGGACGACCGATGATGGCCGCGAATCCGGAGGTCGTCATTCGGCGTCCACGAGGGGCTGGACGAGTACCTCTTCGACCCGGCGACCTTCGAGTCGCAGCACGGTTAAGCGGTAGCGATGCGTGGAGAACACCGCGCCGACCTCGGGCACACCGCCGGCTAGGTCCATCACGAGGCCACCGATGGTGTCCCAGCCGTCCTTGGGTAGCGCCAACCCGTACTCGACGTTGGCGTCGTCGATATTGAGTCGACCCGAGAGTTCCAGTCCCTGCTCGATGGTCTGTTCGTCATCGTCCTCTTCAATCGTCGGATCAGATTCGTCCGTGATCTCACCAACGAGTTCTTCGAGGATGTCCTCCAGCGTCACGAGTCCCGCCGTTCCGCCGTATTCGTCGACGACGATGTAGAGGTGGCTCTTGGATCGTCGAATCTCGGAGAGGAGCGACGCGACACGCTTCGTCTCGGGCACGAAGTTCGGCTGACCCATATGCTCGCCCAGCACTTCGTCACCGTTGCCGTTGGCGACCAGTCCGGCGAGGTGGCGCAGATTGACGATGCCCACGACGTCGTCCACACCTTCGCCCAGTACGGGCAGACGTGACCGTCCAGATTCAACGGCGAGGTCGAGGGCTTGGCGAACGGTGGCGGTGTCGGCGATGTCGACCATATCGATGCGTGGCACCATGACTTCGCGCACAATGGTGTCGCCGAACTCGATGACGGAGTGAATGAAATTACGCTCGTCGGATTCAATAGCCCGGTCTTCGTGCGCGACGTCGGCCATGGCGAGCACTTCGGACTCGGTCACGCGAGACGAGCGTCCGGTGGGACCAAACCAGCCGATGACCGTGTCGGCGATGGAGAGGAGGAAGGTCGAGACCCATTTGATCGGCCAGAACTTCAAAATCCTTCGCACGACCGGCGCAGCGGTCAACGCCGCCGAGTCGGGATGCTGCACCGCGTAGTTCTTTGGAATCGCCTCGAAGATGACGAAGATCACGACGACCTCGCCGACGGTTGCGACGAAGAGGCCCGCCGCGCCGAAGAGTCGTCCCGCGAGCACCCCGACCATGGTCGCCGAGACCAATTGACAGATGAGGACCAGTAGCAAGATGGTGTTCAGGAACTTTTCGGGTGACTCTGAGAGTTCGACGAGGGCCTTCGCGCCGTGGCGGCCCTGGTCGCGAAGTGAACGAGCTCGACTCTTGTTCATTCGAACCAGTGACGTCTCGGCGACGGCGAAGAACCCCGACAGGATCAAGAGCACCGCGACCGTGACACCGAGATACGTGTCACTCATCGTCCACGAAGTGGCAATCACGACGGACTCTTCTGATAGTGGCGCGCCAACAACTCACGCTCGCGGGCCTCCATCCGCTCCGCTTCCTCGTCCTCCACGTGGTCCCAACCGAGCAGGTGCAAAACTCCATGCACCACGAGGAGCGCGATCTCGTCGTTGAAGGAAACCTCGTGCTCGACTGCGTTGACGGCCGCGACGGCCGGACAGATCACGATGTCGCCAATGAGTTGAGGGATCTCGGGGAGCGGCGGCTCGCCCGGTCCGTTGCCACCGGCGTCGGGCACCCGGCCCGAGGGTTCGGGCTCGTTGTCGATGGGGAAACTCAGGACGTCGGTCGGACCTTCCTTGCCCATGAACTGTTGGTTGAGGGCCGCGATCGTGGACTCGTCCAGGAAGATCAGCGAGACCTCCGCGAGTCCGCGCACCCCCTCGTCCGTCAACGAGGCGTTGGCGAGAGCGACCCACGTTTCGAGTTCGATCGCGTGATCGTGCTGCTCGTCAGCGGCGTAAATGTCAATGGTCATGAGGGAAGTTGTTCGTATGCGGCGACGATGTCCGCCACAATGCGGTGACGAACGACGTCCTTCGAGCTCAGGTGAATGAAGCTGATGCCTTCGACGTTCCAAAGGATCTTCTCGATCGTGGCGAGGCCGCTGTGCTTGCCGTTGAGGTCGACTTGGGTGACGTCGCCCGTGACAACGGCCTTGGAGTTGAAGCCAATGCGCGTGAGAAACATCTTCATCTGCTCGGGCGTCGTGTTCTGCGCTTCGTCAAGGATGATGAACGAATCGTTCAGCGTTCGCCCGCGCATGAAGGCCAGGGGCGCCACTTCGATCGTGCCGTTCGCGATCAGACGCTGCGCGCCTTCGGGACCGACCATGTCGTAGAGGGCGTCGTAGAGCGGGCGCAGGTAGGGATCGACCTTGGCCATGAGGTCGCCGGGCAGAAAGCCCAGGTGCTCGCCCGCTTCCACGGCCGGTCGCGTCAGCACGATTCGCTGCACCTGACGACGATGCAGTGCCTGGACGGCCTGGGCGACGGCGAGGTAGCTCTTACCCGTGCCGGCCGGTCCGATGCCAAACGTGATGATCGACGAGTCAATCGCGTCGGTGTAGCGCTTCTGTCCGGCCGTCGAGGGTCGCACCGCTTTGCCCTTGGCCCCGCGCACGACTTCGTGGCGCAGCACCTCGCTCGGGCGCAGGTCGTCCTCCACCATGTCGATGGTGCGCGAGATCTTCGCGGTGTCGAGCGCCTGGCCACTCTCGAGCACGAGGACCAATTCGTCAAAGAGGCGCAGCACCTTGGCGGCGTCCGGGCCCGACACCGAGATCTGGTTGCCCTGCACGCGGACCTTTGAGTCCGGGAAGGCCCGTTCGACGACGCGCAGGTGCTCGTCGCGGGGTCCGAGCAGTCCCGCCATCAGATGGGTGTTCGGTACGAAGGTGGTCGCCGTCAGAGCCTCTTGGGCCGGGGCATCAAAGGTCATCCTGGTGGCCACTCCATTCGTCGTCCGCCGAGGACATGCAGGTGGAGGTGCGGCACGGACATCTGGGCGTCGGCCCCCACGTTGAAGACAAGACGATAGCCACTCTCGCGAACTCCCTCGAGTTCGACAACCTCTTGGGCCAGCAAGACGAGATCATCGACGATGCCGCCGTGGCTCGATGCAATTTCGTCCGCGCTCGTGATGTGTTCCTTGGGGACCACGAGCACGTGCACCGGCGCTTGGGGTGCGATGTCGTAGAACGCGTAGGCCCGTTCGCTCTGAGCAACGGGCTTGGAGGGAATCTCCCCCGCGACGATTTGGCAAAACAGGCAATCACTCATGTGGTGCTCTCATCATTACCCGATTTCGCCCGACGAAAGGGTAAATCCCCATCCACCAGCCCCGAAGGCGAGGAGCGACGCCGCGACCACCCCCGCCGTCTCGGCGCGCAGCACCGTCGGTCCGAGCGACAACTTTTGACGCGCAGTCCACTCTTCGGGCGCCCACCCGCCTTCGGGTCCAATGGCGACGGCGCGCACGTTGTCCCAATCGGCGTCGCCGTCAAAGTCCGCGACCGCAACGTTCACCGGCACGTCACGCACATGCACCGGTTCGTCGACGTGCACGAAGTGCGTGCGACGGCACTGCCCATTGGCTTCGGCGGCGATTCGTCGCCAGCGCGCGACGATTTTCTCGCGCACCTCACCCTTGAACTTGACGACGAGCCGATCGCTCACGAGCGGTACGACGCGACTCACACCGAGTTCTGTGGCTTTCGCCACGACCCACTCGCTCCGGTCACCCTTGAGCGGCGCTAAATACAACGTCGTCTCTGGTGTGGGGGCATCAACCTCAACGGGCGTCACCCGGTGCAGTCCCACGTCCCCCACCTCACAGAGTGACCACGCTCCCTCGCCGTCGGTCACGACGATCTCCTCGCCACTGCGCGCGCGAAGGACCGTGCGCAAGTGGTGTTCGTCGTCAGAACCCAAGACCGGCATGTGGGGATCGTCGACACGGAACTGCGCGAGCGCGGCCACGCGGCGCGGCCACTCGAGGTGACTCACTTCTTCGCTTTTCGACGATGGAAGAGACCTCCGGTCGCCTCGAGCACCGGTTCCTTGCGGTGCTCGGCCAGCTGGCGAAGAAGTTCTTCGGATGCGTCGTCAAGCTCGGTCGGCACGTCAACCACGAGATGCACGTAGAGGTCACCGCGCCCTCGTCCGTGGAGATGTTCGACGCCCTGGTGACGAATGCGGTGCACGGTGCCGTTGGCACTACCGGCAGTGACGTCGACCACGACGCTCTCTCGAAGCGTCGGCACTTCAATGGTCGCGCCGAGCACGGCCTGCGTGAAGGCGATGTGCGCCTCGTGGTGCAGGTCGTCGCCGTGACGTTCGAATCGAGGATCGGTCTGGACCCGCAAGTGGACGAAGAGTCGACCGTTTGGACCACCGCGCGGACCGGCGGGGCCACGATCACTGAGTCGCATCGTCGATCCGTCCTCGACACCGGCGGGCACTTGCACCGTCAGCGTGGTGGTCTCGTTTCGTCGACCCTCGCCGCGACAATCGGGGCATGGCGACTCGATGCGCGAGCCCATTCCGTTGCAACGCGAGCAGGGCATCGAGGTCACCATCTGACCGAGGATCGAGTTGCGCACCCGTCGAACTTCACCCAGTCCGGCGCACTCGACGCAGGGCACGGGCGAGGTCCCGGCCGCGCAACCCGATCCGTCGCAGGTCGTGCAACGCTGCGCCAGCGTGAGGGTGACCTCGTGCGTGGCCCCAAAGGCGGCGTCGTCCAGTGTGATGTTGAGCGAGATCTCGGCGTCGGGACCGGGCTGAGGTCCGCGTCGCTGTTGGGCGTGGCCGCCTAGGCCACCGAAGAACATGTCGAAGATGTCCTGTACCGAGCCGCCGCCGAATGGGTTGCCGCCCGCTCCGACATCAGAACCGAAACGGTCATAGTTGGCGCGACGTTCGGGGTCCGAAAGAATCTCGTAAGCCTGCGAGACCTCTTTGAAATGAGCCTCCGCACTCGCGTCACCGGGACTGGTGTCGGGATGGTACTGACGAGCGAGACGGCGATAGGACTTCTTCAGTTCCTCTTGCGTGCAGTCCCGGCTCACTTCGAGGATGGCGTAGAGATCGGAGTTAGCCACGGTCGTCGGCTCCCGCGAAGTGTCGAGTCAGGTTCGCCGAGACGACTTCGGCCGCGGCCATCGCCTCGCGGTACTTCATGCGCGTCGGACCGAGCAGACCAACTGCTCCGGCCGGCGCTCCGTCGATGGTGACCGGGGCCACAATGAGTGCGCAGGCCAGGAGTGGCTCGTAGCCGTGCTCCGATCCAATCGCGACCGAGAGTCCTTGGTCGAGGATGTCTTGGACGAGCGACACCACGAGCAACTCCTGCTCGAGGATGGCCAAGACCTGACGAACTGTCTCGACACCGTCAAAGACCTCGGCGACCTTGGACGAGCCGCCGATGAAGACCTGTTCGCCGTCGGTGACCGGCTGTTGCGCGTGCAACGTACTGACCGCTTCACGCACCAGTGCCGCCTCGTGGTCGTGTCGGGCGGGCACCTGCACTCGCGATTCGAGGGTGGTGCCTATCAGCAGGGCATTTAACTGCTTCGAGGCCTCCATCACCTCTTTGGGCGTGGCCACGAAACTGGGCGTGACACTGTGCTTCACCACGGAGCCGTCGGAGAAGACCGTGACCAGCAGGTGGTGTCGCGATTCGAGGTTGACGAGTTGGGCGCTTAAGACGGTGGCGTGGGCGTGACCGGCCCCGACCACGACCGACGTGTAGCTCGTGAGTTGACTCAGCAGTGTTGAGGTCTGTTCGAGCACGTCCTCGACCTCCCCGCGGACACCGGCGAAGAACTCCTTCACCTGTTGCTGCTGGACGGTGCCCAGGACGCCCGACTTCAGGTGGTCAACGAAGTACCGGTATCCCTTGTCGGTCGGGATACGTCCGGCCGAGGTGTGCGGCTGGGCGAGGTATCCCTCCCGTTCGAGGGCGACCATCTCAGAGCGGACCGTCGCCGAAGAGACGTCAAGGTCGGCACTGGCGGCAACGGCCGAGGAGCCGACGGGCTGGGCACTGTCGATGTGCTCGATGACGACGGCCTCGAGAATTAAGGCCTTTCGGGCGTCAAGGTCGGGGGCGGTGGCCGTGGGTGTACGAACTACGCGACGGGCCATGCCTCTCCTTGTTAGCACTCAATTCTACCGAGTGCCAGCGCGAACGCACCGTCAAAGTAGGTCAGCGATGATTCGCCGCTTTGTTCATTTTGCGGACGAACACCGGACATTCTTAGCCCTGTTTGAGGTTCGTCGACCGGGAGCTGGCGTTAGTCCTCGAGTTTTAGTGCCGCGACGAACGCCTCTTGGGGGACTTCGACGCGGCCGAGATTCTTCATCCGCTTCTTGCCCTCTTTCTGCTTCTCGAGCAGCTTGCGCTTGCGCGTGATGTCACCGCCGTAACACTTGGCGAGGACGTCCTTTCGACGGGCTTTCACGGTCTCGCGCGAGATGATTCGCCCTCCCACCGCGGCCTGGATGGGCACGTCGAACATCTGTCGTGGGATGAGTTCCTTCAGCCGCTCGGCCATCCGACGCCCGTAGTAGTCGGCGTTGGACTTGTGCACGATGGTCGAGAAGGCGTCCACTGGCTCATGGTTTATGAGGAGGTCCACCCGAACGAGTTGCGAGGTGATGTAGCCACTCGGTTCGTAGTCGAGGCTGGCGTAACCCTTGGTGCGACTCTTCAACGCGTCGAAGAAATCGATAACGACTTCGGCCAAGGGAATCGTGTAGCGCAGTTCGACCCGGTCGGTTGAGAGGTAGTCCATTTTGATCATCTCGCCACGTCGGCTCTGGCAAAGATCCATGACGGAACCGAGGTACTCCGTTGGAGTCAGGATGGTGATGTCAAGCATTGGCTCGTCAATGTGGTCGAGACGGCTGGGGTCAGGTAGCTCCGTCGGATTGTCGACCAGTAACTCGGTGCCGTCGGTGAGAAACGCGCGATAGACCACCGAAGGGGCCGTCGCAATGATCCCGAGGTCGAACTCTCGATCCAGTCGTTCGCGCACGATCTCCATATGGAGCAGTCCCAAGAAACCGCAACGAAAGCCGAAGCCGAGTGCCTTCGAGGATTCGGGCTCGTAGGTAATGGAGGCGTCGTTCAGTTTGAGTTTGTCGAGTGCGTCGCGAAGGTCCGGTAGGTCGTCACCGTCGATCGGGTAGATGCCACAGAAGACCATCGGCTTGGGATCGAGATAGCCCTCGAGCGGCTTTGCCGCCGGTCGGGCCGAATCAGTGATGGTCTCGCCCGAGCGCGCGCCACCGACGTCCTTGATACCGGCAACGATGTAGCCGACTTCTCCGGGGCCGAGTTGCTGTACTCGAATCATCTCGGGCGTGCGAATACCAATCTCTTCGATCTCGTGATTCTCACCGGCCTGCATCATGCGTACTCGCGCGTCGCCTCGAAGCGTGCCGTCAACAATGCGAATTGAACTGATCACGCCGCGGTACTGGTCGTAGTAGGAGTCGAAGATGAGGGCCTGGAGTGGCGCGTCGGGGTCGCCCGTCGGCGCGGGGATCCGCGCAATGACGGCGTCAAGCAGTCGCGGGACGCCCTCCCCCGTCTTCGCCGAGATCTCGAGGATCTCGTCGGCCGGCAGGCCGAGGACTCGATCAAGTTCTTCCTTGCACCGCTCGACGTCGGCGGCCGGTAGGTCGATCTTGTTGAGTACCGCAATGATCTCGAGATTGTGCTCCAGTGCTTGATAGCAGTTCGCCAAGGTTTGGGCCTGAATTCCTTGACTCGCGTCAACGAGGAGCACGGCACCGTCGCACGCCGCGAGCGAACGCGAGACCTCGTAGCCAAAGTCCACGTGGCCCGGCGTGTCAATCAACTGGATGATGTGGCCGGAATACTGGACGCGAACGTTCTGGGCCTTAATAGTGATGCCGCGCTCGCGTTCGATGTCCATTGAGTCCAGATACTGGGCACGCATGAGACGCGGATCAACGGCGCCCGTGATCTCGAGGATGCGGTCCGAGAGTGTTGACTTGCCGTGATCGATGTGCGCGATGATGCTGATGGTCCGAATTTTGCTGGAATCAACGGTCGTTGGGGGAGTTGCCACGGTCCATAAAGGCTACCGTCCTCCTTGCGCGAGCTCTCGCCGCCGAAGCTAACGAATCGGGCTGCTATTATTGCAAAGCCCGCCGGAGCATTCTTCCGAGCACTGAGAACGAGGAATTCCGTGGCAAACATTAAGAGCCAAATCAAGCGCAACAAGCAGAACGTGGTTGCGCGCGACCGCAACAAGGCCGTCAAGTCAGAGCTGCGCACCCGCGTGAAGAACGCCGTTGCCGCTGTGGGGACCGAGGACGAGGAAACGGTACTGCGCGCGGCGATCAAGCGCATCGACAAAGCCGCCACGAAGAAGGTCATCCACAAGAACCAGGCCGCCAACAAGAAGAGTGGCCTGATGAAGCGCATTGCCACCTTGAAGGAAAACGCCTAACCCACGTCGTCGTCGGGTTTCAACCGTATTGTCTAGCGGCGCCTCGCGCCCTGCGTCATCTTGGCGAGTCGTGCCACGAGAATCTCAATGACCGTGAGGTCCGTCACGTCCATATCGGTATCGAGATCTTTTCCGCCGTAACTGACACCACCCTTCAGCGCGATATCGGCGTCGGTGATCCAGTGCACCGCGGTCGCAATCCGCTCCGTTCCGAGACGCTGGGACATCTGTAGTGACTTCTGCGCGGGGAAACCTTTGATGCCGAGCAGCACGCCCGCCTCCTCGGCGTTACGCACGCCGCTGCCCTCGAGTTTCGTCATGCGCAGATAGTGACGTTGAAGCATGTTGACGATCTGCAGTCCGGCGCGGCCCTTCGAGTCGAGCATCCGACGGGCCACGACAATGGCCTTGGTCGCGTCACCGCTGTCAATGGCGTCGGTCAGGTCCCATTCGGGCACGTCTCCGGCGTCACCCAAGTACGGCTCGATGTGCGAGAAGTTGAGCGGCGCCGTCCCGTAGATCGCCTGGAGCGTCCGGGCCAGTGCGTCCACGCGCGCCACATCGTCGCCGAGTTGATCGGTCACCTTGAGTGCGGTGGCGTGATCGATTGTCACGCGGTAGTCCGCCATCTTCGATTCGACGAAGGTGACCCGGTCGGCCGACCTCGACGAGACGTTCACTTCGACGACTTCGCTGGCGCCCTTGACGAGCTTGTTGGCCTTCGTGCCCACGACGGCGAGCACGAGGACGACTGAAGGTGCGGGGTCGCTCATCCACGCGAGCAGTTCGGTGACCTCATCGGTCAACAACGACTGGGCGTCACGCACGACGACCACGCGGCGGTCGACGAGGAACGGCGGCGTGTTGAGCGCCTCGAGGACTCGCGGTGCCACGGATTCGCCGCCGGACGACGTCACGTCCTTGGCGGTGAAGTCCTGGAGCGCGAACGAAGGGTCGAGGTCGCCCAGGGCGCCGGCGATGACGTTGTGCACGGCGTCGTAGACCATGGTGGCGTCAGTGCCGACGACACAGACGCTGGCGCTACTCACGCGTTTTCTTCAATGAGAGTCGCCAGCACGTCGCGCACTCGAACCGCACCCAGAACGTCATGAACCCGAACGATACGACACCCTGCGCCAATGCCGAGCGCCGCCGCCGCCAGCGAGGGTTCGCGGCGTTCGGCGACCGGTAGGTCGAAGACGACGCCGAGGAAGTTCTTGTTCGACGCCGAAAGAAGCAGTGGCGATCCGAGCGACGCCAATCGGTCCGAGTCGCGCAGCAGTTGCAGCGACTGACCGGCAGTCTTTCCGAGGTCGAGGCCGGCGTCGAGGATGATCTTGTCCATGGGGATGCCTGCGTCCACGGCGCGGCGGCGGCGCTCGAGCAAGAATTCGGTCACGCTCTGTGTGACGTCGTCGTAGTGGGGATCGGGGTCGGCCACCCGTGGGCGAAGTCGAATGTGCGTGGCCACAACGGTCGCGCCCGCCTGCGCGGCGACGCTGAGGTAGTCGGGGTCGCCAAATCCGCTGATGTCGTTGCCCACGCAGGCACCTTCGGCGAAGCAGGCCTTGGCGACCGAAGCGCGCCACGTGTCAATACTTATAGGGACATCGAAACGCCTGACGAGTTGGGCCACGACGTCCACCACTCGATCGAGTTCTTCGGCTTCACCCACGTCGTCGCCCGGACCGGCCTTCACGCCCCCGAGATCAAGCAGGTCTGCACCGTCAGTGACCAAATGGTCGGCTCTCACGTACAGCGCATCCAGGTCGAATGTCGCGGCCGGCTCGAAGAACGAATCGGTCGTTCGATTCAAGATCCCCATCACGAGGGCTCTCGACGTGACGTCGTACGACGCGTCGCCCAGCGTGAGATGGAGCGGGTGCTCGGGTCGATAGACCCGCACTAGTAGAGACGACTGGCGAGCTTGCGTCGATAGGAGACGTAGCGCGGGTCCTCGGGACCGAGGGCGTCGAGGATCTCAAGAAGACTGTCTTTCGCACTCCCCTCGTCCGTTGACTGCTCCAAGAGATGATCGAGCGTGAGGTCGAGGTCGCCGTCCAGGGAGACGCCGCTGCGCTGAAGGCGGATTCGTGCGAGCACGGTCTTCGCCGCAACGACGTTGTCGAATGGCTTCAGGACCTCGTCGGCCTCGTCGAGCCGGTCCGCTTGTCGAAGGAAGTCGCCCAAAGCGACCGCGGCATCGACACTCTTCGCGTCGAGTTCCAGCGCGGCGCGCAGCGACTCCTCGTCACCCGCCTCCACTAGTTTGTCGACCTTGCTCGCGCCTGGTGCCAACTTCTCCACAAAGTCGCGCACGGCCGATTCGGGCAGTGCGCCAACGAAGGAGTCAACGATCTTTCCCTCCGAAATCGCGAAGACCGCAGGAATCGATTGGACGCCGAACGCCTGTGACACCTGGGGATTGGCGTCGACGTCGACTTTGGCCAATTCAACGGCGCCGTTCGTCTCGTCAATGACCTTTTCAATGATGGGGCCAAGCGTCTTGCACGGCCCACACCAGTCGGCCCAGAGGTCGACCACGACCGGCACGGTCATTGACCGCTCGATGACGGCGGTGGCGAAGGTGGCGTCAGTTACGTCGGTCACGTGCGACAGCATAACGGTGTCGTTCGCTCGCCGAAGGGGTCACAATGCGCTGTTAGCCTCCTCGACTATGGACAGTGCGGTTATCGGAATCGACGAGGCCCACGTCGCTGCGTGGATGAGCGAACATGTCGGAGCAGTCAGGCCACTGACGTTCGAGCTCATCGCCGGCGGCCGCTCCAACCTCACGTACCGAGTAACCGACGCGACCGGTCGATCCTTTGCCTTGCGTCGTCCACCAACGAGTCACGTCCTGCCGACCGCCCACGACATGGTGCGCGAACACACCATCATCTCGGCGCTCTACCCACTGGGCATCCCCGTGGCCCAACCGCTCGCTCTCTGTGTCGACGAAGAAGTCAATGAACGGCCCTTCTACGTCATGGAGTACGTCGACGGAGCCATCCTGCGCGACCGGTCCCAGGCTGAAGCGACCTTTGATGAGTCGATTCGTGGCGTCATTGGCAGCCACCTCGCTGCGACTCTCTCCCAACTGCACGACGTCGACGTCGATGCGGCGGGTCTGTCGGGGTTGGCCCGTCACGACGGCTACATCGAGCGTCAACTGCGGCGCTGGCGCACTCAGTACGAGCAGATGCACGTCGAGGGCGTTGAGTACGGTGGCATCGTCGAGGCCGTGGGCGACCAATTGAGTGCCCAGATACCGGTCCAACAGAGAGTGTCCGTCGTACACGGCGATTATCGTCTCGACAACACCGTGCTCGACGATCGCGGCGCCGTACGCGCGATTCTCGACTGGGAGATCTGCACGCTCGGTGACCCGGTCGCCGATCTCGGACTTCTTCTCGTGTATTGGGCCGAGCCGTCGGACCCCACGGCAAATGTTTTGGGCGTGTCGCCGACGAGCGCACCAGGTTTCGAGAGTCGTGATCAGGTACTGCGCGCGTACGCGTCGCACTCTGACTTAGACCTCTCTCACGTCGCTTATTATCAGGCATTCGGCTATTGGAAGCTGGCGTGCATCATGCAAGGTGTGTACGCGCGCTACAGCGCTGGCGCCGCCGGAGGCGACCAGGGCAGCGTCGATGAATATCCGCAGTACATCGCCATGCTGGCGGAGAGTGCGAAGATGACGCTAGAGAGGAAATGATGGACGACGAGATCTACGACCACATCATCTTTCTCGCGGACCCCGAGCTCAGCGAGCCCGTGCTCGTCATTGCCCTCGAAGGATGGATCGACGCGGGACTCGGTGCGAGCAACGCCATTGGCACCCTCCTCGACACCATTTACACCGAGGTGCTCGCCACCTTTGACACCGAGTACTTCATTGACCAGCGGGCCCGTCGCCCCATTGCTCGCATTATCGACGGCATCACGACGGAGTTGACGTGGCCCGAGATCCAACTGCGTTTTGGCCGCGACGGCGACGGAGCGGACGTCCTCTTTCTCGTCGGGCCCGAGCCGGACTTTCACTGGAGTGACTTTGTTGACGTCGTCACCGACGCCGCTGGCCGTTTCGACGTGCGACTCGTGGTGGGACTCGGTGCCTTCCCCGCGCCCACACCGCACACCCGTCCAGTTCGCATCATCGGCACCGCGCCGGCCACGAGCGCTCACCTCCTCGCTCGGGTCGGCACCGTCTCGGGCGAACTCGAAGTTCCGGCCGGTATCAGTTCGGCACTCGAGCTTGGGTTTTCCGAGGTCGATATGGAGATCGTCACGCTCTGGGCCCGGGTCCCCCACTACGTCGCGTCCATGCCCTACCCCCAGGCCTCGGCCGCACTGATTGACGGACTCGCGAGCATCGCGGGACTGACTCTTGACGCCAGCGCACTTCGCCTGTCGGCCGACGAGGCGCGCCAACGCGTGGATGACCTCGTGACGAACAATCCCGACCACACGTCAATGGTCGAGCAACTCGAGGCAGCGGCCGACGAAGTCGAGGGTGCCTCGATCAGTGAAGAGTTGCCGAGCGGTGACGAACTCGCCGCCGAGCTCGAGAAGTTCCTTCGCGGAGAGACCAGCTGACCCTCGCTATCGTGGCGACCATGAGCAAAACCATCATGATTACGGGCGCCGGTTCAGGCTTCGGACGACTGGCCGCCCTCGAACTGGCGAGCCGAGGACACCACGTGATCGCCACGACGGAGACCGAGGAACAGGCCGCCACGCTGCGTGCGGAGTCGCCACAACTACAGGTCGAAAAACTCGACATCACGACCGCTGATGTCGACAAGGTGCACGCGTGGGACATCGACGTGTTGATCGACAACGCCGGCGCGGGTCAGACCGGCCCCATTGCCGACGTTCCCCTCGAACGACTTCGCTACCTCTTCGAGGTCAATGTCTTTGGGACGATGAACGTAACGCAGGCGGTCTTGAAGGGAATGGTCGCCAAGAAGAGTGGACGCATCATCATCATGTCGTCGATTGCGGGCGTCCTGTCGGCGCCGGCCTTTGGCCCCTACTCCATGACGAAGCACGCGCTCGAGGCGATGGGCAAGGCCATGCGCGGCGAACTCGCGCCGCTCGGCATCGACGTCACGTTGATCAACCCCGGCCCGTACCTGACCGGTTTCAACGACCGAATGGCCGACTCAATGTGGGAGTGGTTCGGCGACCAATCATTGAACGGATCCGAAGCGGAACTCTTTCACGTGATTGGTGACTTCGTCACCACCGGACAACGTGATCCGATGGAAGTGGCGAATCGATTGGTCGAGCTCGTTGAGGCGGAGACCACCACTGAGAACAACTTCGTGCCCGAGGACATTCGCGCACAACTGGGGCTCGGTTAGTCCTCGGAGAGCACGTCGACGTCGCCTTCTTCAATGCGAAGTCCAAGGCCGAGCCCGTACCCCTCGAGGAAGAGCGCACTCTCTAGTTGTCGGGGATAGCGGTCAGCGAGTTCATTGAACTTCGCCGTGTGACCCACTTCCTGGAGATGGGCCAACTCATGGACGAGGACCGCGTCGATCACCCATTCGGGACACTGACGAAGTCGACTCGAGATGCGGATCTCTCGACTCGCCGGTGAACATGAGGCCCAGCGGGCCTGTTGATTCTTCACCCAGCGAACGGAACTGGGCACCACGCCGTCGTTGTACAGCTCGGCGAGCGCCATTGCTCGCTCCTCCAAGGCCCCATCGCCCGCCGCGTTCTGGGGACGCTGGGTCATGAGGCGTTCGACGAGGTCGTCAACAAAGGTTGTTCGCTCACGGCCCCGGATGCGCGCAGGAATCTGCACGACGATGCGACTGCCCGACCAATGGGCCGTGCCGGTCTTCTTGCGCCGCGAGGAGGCCCGAATCTCAACTTCAGGCCGATCGAAGCGGGGCGCCTCGATCGTGACCGTCGTGTCGGCTTCTTTACTGGGATGCTTGCTCATCAGACGATGATGTTGACCAACCGGGGTGGTCGCGACACAATCCTCTTGGGCGTCGCGCCCGCGAGCGCCACGTTGATAGCGTTGACTTCGAGCGCTTCGGTCTCGGCGTCGGCCATGGAGATATCTGGCGGCACCTCGAGACGGGCCTTGACCTTGCCGTTGATTTGAATCACCATCGTGATCGTCGAGTGCTTCACCAGTTCTGGGTCAGCGACTGGCCACGCCTGGCGGTGCACGGTCAACTTGTCGGGGTAGCGCATCTCCCAGATTTCAGCGGTGACGTGCGGCGACATTGGCGCAAGCATCTTGAGCATTGCGTCAATTGCCTCATCCAGCGTCGTGCGTTCCGCGCCGTGGTCGCTCCGCGCCCATTTCGACACCGTATTGAACAGTTCCATGAGCGCCGCCACCGCGATGTTGTGGCTCCATCCCTCGAACTCTTCGGTGACCCTCAGAATCGTTCGATGAACTGCTCGACGCACCTCCACGTCGCCTTCGTCGACACCATCGTGGAAGTTCACCTCGTGATACTGGGTAAGTCGGTAGAACCGATCAAGGAATCGGCCACAGCCTTCAATAATCTCGTCGGTCTGGTCATTCCAGTCGAAGTCGTCGGCCGGCGGTCCTGCGAAGAGGTGGAAGAGTCGCAGGCCATCGGCCCCGACAAAGTCGTAGTACTCCTGGGGCGCGACGAGGTTGCCCTTGGATTTGGACATCTTCGATCCTGAGAGTCGGATCATGCCCTGAGAGAACAGTCGGGTGAATGGCTCACGGGGCAGTCCCGGCGCCCATCCAAGATCGTCGAGCGCCTTCAGATAGAACCGCGCATAGAGCAGGTGAAGTATCGCGTGCTCGATGCCGCCGACGTATTGATCAACCGGCATCCACTTCGCCGCTTCGGCCGGGTCGAAGGCTTTGCCGTCCGTCCACGGATCGGCGTAGCGCAGGAAGTACCACGAAGAGTCGCAGAAGGTGTCCATCGTGTCGGTCTCTCGTCGGGCCGGTCCTCCACAGATGGGACAGGTGGTATTGCGGAACGCGTCGTGGGTCGCCAACGGCGACTGGCCGCTCTTGTCCATCACCACGTCATCGGGAGCGAGCACCGGCAACTGGTCATCAGGCACCGGCACCGTTCCGTGCACGTCGCAGTAGATAATAGGAATTGGGCAGCCCCAGAAGCGCTGACGTGAGACGAGCCAGTCGCGCAGGCGGTAGTTCACCTTCCAGATGCCATTGGCGTGCTCGGCGAGATACTCGGCGGCCTTGGTCTTCGCTTCGGCGACGTCTAAGCCGTTCAGAAAGTCAGAATTGATGTGCGCGCCGTCACCGCTGTAGGCGCCACCTTCGAATCCTTCGGGAGGCTGGGTCGTGTGCACCACCGGCAGCCCGTAGACACTGGCGAAGGCGAAGTCGCGCTCGTCCTCCCCCGGTACCGCCATAATCGCCCCGGTGCCATAGGTACCGAGCACGTAGTCGGCGACGTAGACCGGGACCTGTTCGTCCGTGAAGGGATTGATGACGTAACTACCGGTAAAGGCACCACGCTTCTCGAGCGCAATGCCACCTTCGGAGGTCGACGTTCGAACGACTTCGCTCTCCTTGGATGCCCGCTCGACAAGTGCCTGGACGCCGTCGCGCTGCTCGGCGGTCGTCAGTTCCTCGAGCAACGGGTGCTCGGGGGCAATGACGGCGTAGGTCACACCAAAGCCCGTGTCGGGACGCGTCGTATAAACGCGAATCGCCTTCGAACGATCGTTCGCGAAAGGTAGGTCGAACTCGACCCCTTCGCTTCGCCCAATCCAGTTACGTTGCATGGTGACCACGCGTTGTGGCCAGTCGAGCGTGTCCAGGTTGCGAAGTAGTTCTTCGGCGTAGTCCGTGATCTTGAAGAACCACTGCTCAAGGTTGCGACGCTCCACGAGATCACCTGAGCGCTCGCACGTGCCATCCGACAGGACCTGTTCGTTGGCGAGCACCGTGCCACACCCCGGACACCAGTTGACCGCGGCCTCGGCCCGGTAGGCCAGACCGGCATTGAAGAACGCGATGAATATGGCCTGGGACCATCGCATGTACTTCGGGTCGTGGCTGGTCACCTCGCGGCGCCAGTCGTAGACCGCACCGAGACGCAGTAGTGACGCCTTCAGTTCCTTCATTCGGTCTTCGGTGAAGACCCGCGGATGGCTGCCAGCCTTGATGGCGGCGTTCTCCGCCGGTAGACCAAAGGAATCAAAGCCGAAGGGTGAGAGAACGGCTTTGCCGAGCATGGTTTGGTAGCGCACGACGACGTCGCCAAAGGTGTAAATCCGGACGTGGCCCTGGTGGGCCGAGCCCGACGGATACGGGTACATCGAAAGCGCGTAGAAGCGCTCGCGGGGGTCATCGTTGTCGACTTGGTACGTGCCCTCGTCGGCCCAGCGGGCTTGCCACTTCTCTTCTATTTCCGTGACATTAAAAGGCCGCGCCATCCATCCATTCTACGGATTTCAAGGCGACGCTCCTCTTCGCGAACGGTATCGTTATCAGCATTCCGACATACCTACTCGTGCACGGCGGTTGGGGCGGGGCATGGTGCTGGCAAAAACTCGCCGCTGAGTTCGACCGTCGTCGACTCAAGTGGATTGCCATCGACCTGCCAAGTTCAAGGAACGGGGCCAAACCATCGACCGACTTGGCTGCCGACGCCGCGGCCGTCGCGGCGACGGTGCACCGAGATGGTCACTACATACTCGTCGGACACAGTTACGGCGGTGTAGTCGTCACGGAGGTCGCGCCACGGATTCCGAACCTCGAACGAATTGTGTACGTCGCCGCATTGGTGCCGAAAGAAGGCCAAAGCGCGACTGAGACGGCGCGCACCGTGCGAGTCCCCACGAAACTCGACGAGGCGATTGAAGTGGACGGAGACTACCTGCGACTTAACCGCAACCTCGCGTCGGCCGCGCTCTACAACGACTGCCCTTCGGCCATCGCGAGTTGGGCCGTCGACAAACTCTCTACGCAAACAATTGCGAGTTTCCGATCAAAGAGGACGTCCGGTGACTCTGGCGTTGACTCGCTCTATATTCGTTGCACACTCGATCGAGCTATCGATCCACTCCTCCAGGAACACATGTCGGACCGTTGCGACATTGTGTTCGATCTCGCGAGTGACCATTCACCGTTTCTGTCACAACCCACGAATCTCTGCGAGGCGATACTGTCGTAGTCGAGAAATTGGTCGTCCCAGCGAGTGTTAGAATCGTTGGACCTTTGGGGGTATAGCTCAGCTGGTAGAGCACTTGCATGGCATGCAAGGGGTCCGGGGTTCGAATCCCCGTACCTCCACAATTGAAGTTCCTGGTAATCGGCTCACCATCTTTCTGACTGCGTGAACCCAGCTCACGTGGTTGCATGCAATTACTTGCAATGCAAGAGGTCAACCGTGAGCGAAGCCGATGCATGGATCCACGTTTCCCAAACGAGCGTGTTCACCATTCCGTCCACCGATTCCCTCGAGATCATGAATCTTCAGCAGATACTTCAGCAGTTGGTCGCAAAAGATTGACTTCTGCCAGGTCACTATCATCATGGCGATGGCCGCCGATTCGTTTGTCGAGTTAGTCCAGTCAGCAGCACTTGCCGAACTAGCAGGTGGTCCGATAGGTATCCTCGAGTTGGCAACTCGTCTTCAACGCCGCGGTGTTCTCGCTCATCTTCAAGGCATTGACGATGAGCAGTTGGCACTCGAACTCGATGAGATTCTCCTTGATTGTGACGGCATCTGGACAACCGATGACGGAACTGTTGCTTCAACCGCGGCCTTACTCGACGGGGTGAGTTTTAGTCACCGAATGACGAGTTCGGAACTCGAACGTGAGATCATCGACGCACTTCCCGACTTGATCGCTCTTGATTTTGACATCGCCGGTTCGCTGGCCCTTGAGAGCGGAGGGCAACTCGAGTTCTCCTTCGCGGACGATCCAGAGTTAAATGAACTCGGCTTCTTCTCCGGACCGGCGGGCTGGCTCCGCGAGATTCGCTCACCCGGGACGATTGTAGTGACTCGATCAGGAAAGGTCGTGTCGATTCAGACCGGTGGAGCGTTAGGCCGAGGTGACGCTGAAGCAGCTGCGCTACGCCAAGCATTCGATGATCGACATGTCGAAGGCATCTTGAGTGATTCGACGGAAGTTGTACTGGACGCACTATGTCGCAACCCGTCGCTCTTTCGCTCGCCGGTCATTCCCGTGAGCGAGCTGTTCGAGCGAGCCGGAATCGAGTGTCGCGGAGAGTGGGTGGCGCGCCAAGGAGAGTCTGCAGAGCATCCGGGAGTGATATACCGCGAACGACTGATCAACGGGTTGAGCGAGGAATACGGTTTCGAGAGTTGCTGCACTGAGGCTTTTGAACACGTACTCCTCGAGTGGCTGAATTTCGTCCTAGATCAAACTGCTCTCACTGACGTTCGAGGCGTGGCCCGCGCTCTCGCGCACGGAGGGGTCGCACCGGCGTTCGTCGACTACCTCCTTAGTGACGATGACCTCGAATCAGAACTTCTGACCGAGTTCGCATCTCATCTGGTCCCATTGAGTGGGAAGCTCTCGGCCCCTGGTCACTACCTACTCGCACTTCACGCCGAGCGCGGTGGTCGCACGATCGAAGCCGAGCGAGAGCTCCAGGCCGCGCTCTCTGCCGACTCTGGTTTTGAAGCCGCACTCCTCGAACTGTCCCGGTACGCAGCGGATCGAGGTGATGCCCGCCTTGCAATCTCTCTCTTGCGACGTTCCGGCGCTTTGGAGAGTGACCCGGAACTCGAGTACTTGAGATTGCGACTTGGAGTTCCAGCCATCGGAGTCGGGCGTAACGATCCTTGCCCGTGCGGTTCGGAGAGAAAATTCAAGTTGTGTTGCGTCAACGGACGCCGCCAGTCAATTGAAGACCGCGCCGACTGGCTTTGCCACAAGGTCACGCTGTTCTCACTTCGACCGCAGAACCAATGGCGCCTAGAAGAGCTTCTCGACATTGCAACCGACGCCGCTCGCGCGGAATCGCCCGATTCGTTCTTCTCCGTTTTGGTCAGCCTCGCAGCCTTTGACCGCGACGCGCTGGAAGAGTTCATCGAAGCGAGGGGTGTTTTGTTGGCTGAGGACGAGCTCGCACTCGCACGCACGTGGCGGGCTTCGCCGCCGACGTTGTGGCACGTCGTCGCCGTTGATCCGGGGGCGTCGGTCCAATTGTTCGACACCCGAGGCGGCGCGAGTGTGGTCGTCAAGGACCACTCCGCGTCGCAGAGCCTGCACGTCGGCGACTACGTGTTCGTTCGAGTCGTGCCCACCGAATCGAGCTTCCTGTTCACCGGAGAGATCGTTCGAGTGCCGTTAGCGCATCGGGCATCACTGTTAGAACTTCTCGGCGCTGCAGCAGAAATGCGGGACCTTGCTGCGTGGGTTGGCAGATTGTTCGCACCGATCCAGTTAGCGAACTACGAAGGAGACGACGTCGTGCTGTGCCGCGCAGTCTTGGCTCCGGTGACGACTTCTTGGGAGGACTTCTCGGATACGTTGGATCGACTTTTTGAAGAGTCCGACGACGGCCAGTGGACAGAGTTCGTTGAGATCAGCGGCACCAACGTGGTGAGGTGCCTTCTTCGCCGCGAACTCGAGACCCTCGTGGTCGAAACGAATTCGATCGAACGCTTTGATCGAATTCTCAAAGTCCTGCACGAAGAAGTTGGTGATCTAGAGGTCATCGACGAGGTGCGCACCGATCTCTCTTCAACCGCCGACTTGGTGACTCGAGGTGGGCACAATACGGAGCCTTCAACAGACAGTGACGTCCCAGCCGAGGTTCTTAAAGCGGTTCGTGATCTCATGCGCGCGAAAGAGGACGCGTGGCTTGACGAGTCGATTCCGGCGCTCGGGGGCCTTACCCCTCGTCGAGCAGCGGCGGACCCCACTCGTCGTGAAGACCTCGCCGCACTGCTCAATGAATTCGACCGCCGCGGCGCGGTCGCTCCTCCCGCGATGACCTTCGACGTAACAAGGCTCCGCGAGCAATTAGGTGTCTTCAACTCATAGAACGACTATGTCCGGCACGATCAGCCTCGTGTTGCAGCTCTTCCAACGTGAAGTAGCTGCGAGTAGATCGAGGTGTTTCGCCAGTCACGGTCCCAGAGTGCCGACCGGTATGACCATGACACCATCGGGCCTCTGATATGCGTAGCCCGTGGCCGTCACAACCGCCAGGAACGCCGGAGCACCGCAGGTGGACTGATCAATTCGGTTAGAGAATGTGAGGAGGCTTCTCGCACCTTGGTCGATTTGATTGCTACCGAGTTTCACTTCAATGCCAGCCCAGCAGCCATCGTTCCGCTCCACGATGGCGTCGACTTCAAGTCCGGTGTTGTCGCGGTAATGGAATATCTTGGCGTCATGGAGTTGGGCGTAGACGCGCAGATCCCTCACAACGAGGCTCTCGAAAAGGAAGCCGAGGAAGTTGAGATCGCTGAGTAGTTTCTGCGGACCGGCCCCCAATGCGGCCGCGGCTAGGCAGGGATCAATGAAGTGTCGTTTCGCAGCGATGCGCATGCTGGAACGAGACCTGAGCCGTGGCGCCCATGCCGGCTGATCCTCGATTATCCAGAGCCGCTCAAGAGCGGATAGGTATTCTGGAACAGTCTTGCGGGCGACGGGCTCATCTTCGCCTGCCGTGTCGGCAGCAATTACGGTGGCAGCTACCTGAGTGGCGACATTGCGCGCCAACGACCTTAGGACGCGCCTCACCTTGTTGGGATCGCGGATGACTCCGTCAACTCGGTTGATGTCGGTTCGGGCTATCTCTTCGAGATAGTTGCCAAGTGCCAGTTGGGCGTCGACCACCGGAAGGTTGTGTAGGGCTGGCCATCCACCAGTGCAAATGAACTCCGCGATCTCGGAGATGGTGAAGTTGGAATTCGCCGGCGACGGCAGCTGGCCGTCCAGCAAGTTGCCTAGTGAGACTTCTCCGAAACTTCGGCCCATTTCAAAAAGCGTCATTGGTCGCAGTCTCACTCGAGCCACGCGTCCGGCACCCGTGTGTCGAGTGACGTCGTCGCTGGGAGCGGCAGAACCGGTGAGAATGAATTGGCCCGGCAGCCGGCGCTCATCAACTTCTCGGCGCACCTTGTTCCAGATTTCAGGGACGAACTGCCACTCGTCGATCAATCGCGGCGTTGAACCAGTGAGGATTAGTGCCGGATCAATCTCAGCTGCGGTACGAGCATTCAGGTCCGAGTCGAGGTCTACTTCGCTAGCCGCCTGTTGGCGCGCCGTTTCGGTCTTTCCGACTGCTTTGGGACCTTCAAGTACGACCGCACCCATGGCCTTGAGTTGCCGTGTAAGTTCCCTGTCAACGATCCTCAATTGGTAACTCATTATCACTCCATTACGGGCAAATTTAAGTTGCCACTCGGTCCGGCAACTTCCCGCAACACCCAGATTATAGCGCTTATAACATCCAGATAGTAATCTCTATAGCACCCGTTTTACAACTGATTCAGCGGCCACTTTAGAATGCACGATTCTGAAACCTGATCTTGACTCACAACCCAGCCCGAGGCATTTTTGACTCTGGGTACGGCGCGCTGAGGGTTCAACTTCAGCATTTGCTTCAGCAGATGAGCTGAATTCGAGTGAATCTAGATGAACGAAGATGAATTGAAGGCCCTGATAACAACTCTGATATGGACCGATTTGAACGCGTCTGAACGGGTCTTGAGCCGATGGGATGCAAGGGGTCCGGGGTTCGAATCCCCGTACCTCCACTTGAACATCCTTTAGTAAGATGTAGTAACTCGGCTGTTCTGTCTCACTTTGGCCTCGGGACATGTGTCTCACTACTCGGCCCGGCCTCG